>PMKK01000348.1 GCA_003157715.1 Actinomycetota bacterium | reverse complement strand
ACGAACCCTGGAAGGTCTTGCGATGGGGCACGGCGAATCATCAAAGCCAATCGTACCAGAGCCGGGGAGGGAGGGTTCCTGTGAAGAAATGGAGCGATCCGCCGCCCAAGCGCGCACGGACCGGGGCTGAACCGCCGCCCAGGACGCACGGCGCAGCCGGACCGCCGGCGCAGGCGGGACGGCGCCTGCCGCCCCGCCTGCGCTCGGTGCGAAAAGTCAGGCCTTCGCGGTAAGCGCCCTGTCGGCCTTGTCGACCTTGAGATCGACGGCCAGGACGTACTGGTTCTGACAGAACGTGATGCACTGCGGGTCGCCTTCGCACAGGTCGCACTTGAAGGCGACCTTGCGCTCGGGGTGCTCGTTGATCACGCCGTAGGGGCAGACGTCGTAGCAGTCGCCACAGTTGGTGCACTTCTCTTCGTCGACCACGAGCACGATGCCGGTGACCGAGTCGCCGACCTTCTCCTTGCTGGCGAAGGTGCCGGAAGGCGTGACCGTGACCTCGCGCCTGACGATGGCGTCGTTCGGGCAGGCTTCCTCGCACTTGGCGCAGCCGGTCTGCAGGCAGCTATGGCCCTTGATCACCGCGGTCGTCGGGTTGACGTCGGCGAACAGACGGGCGCGCGACGGCTGAAAGCCGCCCTCGTGCCAGGCCGAACAGCCGAGCTCGCACATATGGCAGCCGGTGCACTTCTTGCTGCTGATCATCACGTGAGGCATCTCTAGTCCCTTTCTCGCCGCCTGTCAGACACCAGGCGCGCAACGTAGGTCGCGCGCCGGCCTGAGCGACGATGACGTAGTCGCTTCGACGGCCTAGAGCCGCACGTCAATGCCGAGCTCGGTGAGCTTGGCCTCGGTGGGTACACCGTTCTCGTCCCAGCCACGCAGAGCGTAGTACTCGCCCAGGACCTTGTTGAAGCGCGCGGTGCCGATGATCTTGCCGGCGGAGACGCCCTCGGTGAAGGGCTTCTCGAGCCAGGCTTCGGGGATCACGTCGTCGGCCTTGGTGTAGCCCTCGCGCAGGTTGAACAGACGCCCCAGGTTCCAGACGCGCTCGCCGACCCGGGTCATCTCTTCTTCTGTGACCTCGCGCTTCCAGAGGTGCTTCATGAGCATGCCCATCTGCTCGTAGTCGATCGCCCAGAAGTCGCACCAGATGCCGCAGAACTTGAAGGCGTAGTGGTTCTGGAAGGTGATGTTGAACTCGGCCTTGCTCTCGTCGAGGGTGTCGGCGGGCATGGTGCCCTCGACGACCTCGACGGCGATCGGGAACGAGCGCATGTGGCAGGCGCCGCGGTCGGAGGTGGCGTAGGCGATGCTCATGCCGAACGAGCCGCGCGGGTCGTAGCCGGGTGCTTCGAGGCCCTTGACCTGCATGCCCAGCTCGGGGTGATCGTACTTGGCCGCGAGGGCGCGGGAGCCCATGGCCAGCTCGGCGCCGACGCCGGTGCGCAGGGCGAGCTGCTCGGGGATCTTGAGGTAGGCCTCGAGGTCGCCGAAATGCAGGCCGAAGTCGTGGATGCCCTTCTCGGTCATGTCCATCGCCAGACCGAGCACGTTGCCGGTCGAGATGGTGTCGAGCCCATACTCGTCGCAGAGGTGGTTGAACTGCATGAGGGCGCCGATGTCGTCGACGCCGACGTTCGAGCCGCAGAGCGCGATGGTCTCGTACTCGGGGCCTTCGCCTTCGACATCGTTGATGCGGTGGAAGTTGCGGCAGGCCAGCGTGCACTGGTAACAGGCGCGCTTCTTGACGCGGATCTTCTGGAAGGCCTCGGAGTTGATGTGGCTCGCGCCCTTGAAGGTGCCCTCGGCGTAGTTGCGCGTCGGCTGGCAGCCGGCGCCGTCGGTGACGTCGACCAGGATCGGCGTGCCTTCTTCGTGGACCCAGTAGTTGGAGTCGGTAAGGATGTAGTCGGTGTCGATGCGCTCGATGTCTTCGAGGAACGCCCGCGCGTCGCCGACCGTGACGCGGCCGGTGCCGGCCACGGCGATCGCCTTGAGGTTCTTGGAGCCCATCAGGGCGCCGGTGCCGCCACGCCCGGCCTTGTGGTACTGGTCGTTGGAGACGCAGGCCCAGGGCAGCTTGTGCTCGCCCGCCGGGCCGATCGACAGCGAGGTCATGTGCGGGTCGAAGTCGGCGCGCAGCGCGGCCTCGATGTCGGCCGTGAGCATGCCGGCGTACTTGGCGGCCGGCACGAAGCTCACCTTGTCGTCCTTGATGAGCACGGCCGTGAGCTCGGCCGCGCAGCCCTGCACGATGATCAGGTCGTAGCCGGCGAACTTGAGGACGGAGCCGAAGGAGCCGCCGCAGTAGCTGTCGAGGATAGTGCCGTTAGCGGGACTCTTGCCGCCCAGCACGACGCGCGAACAGGTGCTCACGTTGGTGCCGGCGAACGGGCCCGGCGCGACGATCAGCGGATTCTCGGGCGACCATGGGTCCATGCCCGGTTCGGTCAGGTCCCAAAGGTAGCGCAGCATCAGCCCCTTGCCACCGACGTAGAGTCGCGCCCACTCCATGTTCAACGGCTCGACCTCCGCGGTGCCCGCGCTCATGTCGATCTTGAGCACGTTCCCCTTGTAGAAGTCCAAAGCGCCCTCCCTTTGAGTTGCCCAGATTCAGCCTGGCGGGAGTGCCACGCCGGATGGCGTCGGGCGGACCCGCGGCGAGATGGTAGGTCCGGTCATTGTAGGCGTGCGCCAAGCCGCCTGCCAATCGCGTGCTTGGCACAAAAGACCCGCTCGTATCGACAAAACGGCGTTCTTCGAGACCGCCTACAACGGTCCCTCGCGCCTCGGCCGGCGGCGCTACCGGCGGCCGGCGGCGCTACCGGCGGCCCGCAAGGGCTGTGACCGGCGGGAGGCTGCGGCCGGCTGAGGCCGCGGCCGGCGGCCGGAGGCCGGCGGAGCGCGATGCTAGTCGTGGTCGGGCGCCTCGGGCAGATTGCGGATGTTCTCGCCGGCCTGCCACTTGCCGAGGTTGTCGTTGATCGCGTCGGCCAGCTCCTTCATGAAGCGCGCGGTGACGTTGACGCGAGCCACGACGACGCCGTTGATCTCTTCGTCGGTCTCGCTCTCGTGGTCTAAGCGCATGAAGGTGAGCGAGAACTCGTAGTCGGAGTGGCTGACGTTGGCGAAGTTGGCATAGACGCCGGCCATCATCTCGGGCGTGGCGTGGATGTTGAAGCGGCGATCCTCAGGTTCGGGCACTGGGGCCTCCTTTACGGGGCGTTGGCGGAACAGGACTCAGGAGAGGCGGGCGGCCACGGCGCGCGCGAACTCGCGCGTCCCGGCCGTACCGCCGAGGTCGGCGGTCGTGCGGCGGCCATCGGCGATCACCGCGGCCACGGCATCGTAGACGCGCGCGGCAGCCTCGGTCTCGCCGAGGTGTTCGAGCATGAGCACCCCCGACAGAAGAAAGGCCGTCGGGTTGACGACGTTCTGCCCGGCGATGTCGGGGCCGCTGCCGTGCACGGCCTCGAACAGGGCGGCCGCGGTGCCGATGTTGGCCCCCGGCGCGACGCCCGGGCCGCCGATGAGGCCGGCACAGAGGTCGCTGACGATGTCGCCGTAGAGATTGGGCGCCACCAGCACGTCGAACTCCTCAGGCCGCAGCACGAGCTGCTGGCAGAGGTTGTCGACGATACAGTCGTCGAAGGCGACGTCGGGGTACGAACCGGCGACCTCGCGCGCGACCCGCAGGAACAATCCGTCGGTGAGCTTCATGATGTTGGCCTTGTGCACCGCCGTGACCTTGCGGCGGCCGTGAGCGCGAGCGTAGTCGAAGGCGAAGCGCACGATGCGCTCGGAGGCCGCTCTGCTGATGATCTTGATGGACTCGGCGATGTCGGGGGTGATCTGGTGCTCGATGCCGGCGTAGAGATCCTCGGTGTTCTCGCGCACGACGACCAGATCGATGCCGGCATAGCGGCTGGGCACGCCCACGAGCGACTTCGCCGGACGCAGGCAGGCATAGAGATCGAGCGCCTTGCGCAGCGCCACGTTGACCGAGCGAAAGCCCGACCCGACGGGCGTGGTGATGGGCCCCTTGATGGCCACCCTCGTGTCTCTGATCGAATCGATGACCTCGTCGGGCAGCGGCGTGCCGCGGCGCTCCAGCACGGCCAGACCGGCCTCGTGGCGCTCCCAGGCGATCGCCACGCCGCTCGCGGCCAGCACCGTCTCGAGCGCCTCTGCCAGCTCGGGACCGGTGCCGTCGCCGGGGATGAGGGTAACGCGATGAGTCACGATCACCCCTCGGGCAGGTGGAACTCGCCGTACTTGCGAAAGTGCGAGACCAGGCCACCATCGGAGAGGATCTTGAGCATGACCGACGGCAGCGGCGCGAACGGTACCGTCGCACCCCGAGTCAGGTCGCGCACCTCGCCGGCCGCGAGGTCGACCTCGAGGTCGTCCCACTGCTCGATGGCGCTCGTGTCGCAGGTGAGCACCGGCAGCCCGACGTTGATCGCGTTGCGAAAGAAGATGCGCGCGAACGATTGCGCGAGCACCGCGCCGACGCCGGCCAGCTTGATGATGCGCGGCGCGTGCTCGCGGCTCGAGCCGAGCCCGAAGTTGCGCCCGCCAACCACGAAGTCGCCCGCCTTGACGCGCTTGGCGAACTCGGGGTTGGCGTCTTCGAGCACGTGCTTGGCGAGCTCGGGCAGATTGGTCCGCAGGTGAAACAGACGGCCCGGCGCGATGTGGTCGGTCGAGATGCCGTCGCCGAACGTCCAGGCGCGTCCGCGCAAAAGGTCGCCGCTGCCGCCGGGAACCGCCATGGGTCAGGCGTCGCTCTCTGAGATGGTCACGCTGGTCATGGCCAGACCGGGCTCGCGAGCGCTGCCCGGATCGCGCTCGGGGATCGAGTAGACGACGTCCATGCCTTCGACGACGCGGCCGAACACGGCATGCTTGCCGTCGAGATGCGGCGTCGCCTTGTGAGTGATGAAGAACTGCGAGCCGTTGGTGTTGGGGCCGGCGTTGGCCATGGAGAGCACCCCGGGGCCGTCGTGGCGCAGGCTTGGTTCGAACTCGTCTGAGAACTTGTAGCCGGGGCCGCCGCGGCCGGTGCCCGTGGGGTCGCCGGTCTGGGCCATGAAATTGGCGATGACCCGGTGAAAGGTGACGCCGTCGTAGTAGCCGTCGCGCGCCAGAAAGACGAAGTTGTTGACCGTGGCCGGCACTTTGTCGGCGTAAAGCTCGACGACGATGTCGCCGCGCTCGGTGGCGATGGTAGCGCTGTAGCGCTTGGCCGGGTCGATGACCATGGGCGGCGCGGCGTCGTACTGCTTAGCCATGCTGTTCTCCTTCTGGTGAGACCTCGCCGGCCGTGACCAGCTCGCGCGGGTCGACGATCTCGCCGGCGACCGCGGCCGCGGCCGCGGTGAGCGGGCTGGCGAGGTAGATGTGGGCCTCGGGGTTTCCCATGCGGCCCTTGAAGTTGCGGTTGGCGGTGCTCACGCAGACCTCGCCATCGCCGAGGATGCCCTCGTGCACACCGACGCAGGCGCCGCAGCCGGGGTTGGTCACGGCGGCGCCGGCGTCGGCGAAGGCCTGCAGCAGCCCCTCGTCGGCGGCGGCACGCCACACGGCCCGCGAGGCCGGCGTGACGATCAGGCGGGTGCCCGGCGCGCGGTGGCGGCCGCGCAGCACGCGCGCCGCCGCGCGCAGGTCTTCGAGACGGCCGTTGGTGCAGGTGCCGAGCAGCACCTGGTCGACCTTCGTGCCGGCGAGCTCAGCGGCCGGGTGCACGTTGTCGACCGTGTGCGGCGCGGCGACGACCGGCACGAGCTCGTCGGCCAGATACGACAGCGAGCGCTCGTAGACCGCGCCCGGGTCGGGGGCGATGGCCCGCCAGTCGGCCTCGCGGCCCTGGGCGGCCAGGTACGACCGCGTGATCTCGTCGCTGGCCACGAGACCGGTCTTGGCGCCGGCCTCGACGGCCATGTTGGTCAGGGTCAGGCGCTCGTGCATGGGCAGCGCTTCGACCGCCGGACCGCCGAACTCGAGGGCCTTGTAGGTGGCCCCGTCGGCGCCCAGCCGGCCGATGATCGTGAGGATGAGGTCCTTGGCCATGACCCCGTCGGCGAAGCGCCCGCCGACCTCTATGCGAAAGGTCTCGGGCACCCGCAGCCAGGTCTGCCCGGTGGCCATGCCGATGGCGACGTCGGTCGAGCCCATGCCGGTCGCGAAGGCGCCCAGCGCGCCCGCCGTGCAGGTGTGCGAGTCGGCGCCGATCACCACGTCACCGGGCTTCGCGTACCCTTCGACCACGCGCTGGTGACAGACGCCCATCTCGATGTCGGAGAGCGTCGCGCCGGTCTCGTCGCAGAAGCGGCGGATGACCTGGTGGGCGGCGGAGAGCTCGGCGCGCGGCGAGGGTGCCGCGTGGTCGATGAAAAACACGGCGGCCGGCACCTTGAGCCGCAGGCGGCCGAGGTCGCGCAGCTGCTGGATGGCCAGCGGCCCGGTGCCGTCCTGGGCGATGGCGAGATCGACCAGGGCGACCACGATCTGGCCGGCGGCCACCGACTCGGCGCCGGCGTGGGCGGCGATGATCTTTTCGGCGAGGGTGGCGGGCACGGCGCGGTCTCTACGGGCGGCCCGGCACGGCCGGAGCCTGGCTGCCGGGCACCGGCAGCTCGTCGCCGAGCCGCGCGATGTAGTCCTGGTAGATGTACATGAGCTCCTTCTCGAACAGCGCCCGCTTGAGCTCGATCGCGGTCTGGCGCACGAGCCTCAGCAGCTCGTCGGCGTCCTGCGCGCTGAGCTCGATGCCGAACTCCTGGAACTTGCGGTAGATGGTGCGCGAGCCCGAGTGCTTGCCCACCACGATCTGACGCTCGAGCCCGACGTCCTCGGGGGCGTAGGCTTCGTAGTTCAGCGGGTTCTTGATGACCCCGTCGGCGTGGATGCCCGACTCGTGGGCGAAGACGTTGGTGCCCACGATGCTCTTCCAGGCGGGGATGGTGCGCGCCGAGGCGGCGGCGACGTACTCGCAGAGCTCGCGGAAGCGCGAGGTGTGCAGGCCGAGCTCGACGTGGCCGAGGAACTTGAGGGCCATGACGACCTCTTCGAGGGCCGCGTTGCCGGCCCGCTCGCCGAGCCCGTTGACGGTCGTGTTGACGTAGGTCGCCCCGGCCTTGATGCCGGCCAGCGCGTTGGCCGTGGCCATGCCGAAGTCGTCGTGGGTGTGCATCTCTATCTCGAGACCCTGACGGGTGAGAAAGCTCACCACGTTGTAGGTGTCGNNCTGGCGCGACTTGGCCAGCTTGTGTTCGATGTGGATGTCGCTGGCCGACATGGAGATGGCCACCGCGTCGACGCCGCAGTCGAGCGAGTGCTGGATGTCGGAGACGACCGCCCGGTTCCAGGCGAGGATCGACGGCTTGAGGCCGAGCTCGACGATCTGCGCGATGGCCACCTTTTCGTCGCCCAGCATGGCCGGGATACCGACCTCGATCTGGTGGACGCCGACTTCGTTCAGCAGCTTGGCGATGCGGATCTTCTCGTGGTTGGAGAAGACCACCCCGGCGGTCTGTTCGCCGTCGCGCAGAGTGGTGTCGTCGATGCGTACCGCGGGGCCTTCGGCCGGCGTCTCCTCGGCGATGACGAAGCTGGAGAGGTCGCCCGGTTTGAAGTCAGTCATGGTCGTCCCCGCTTTCGGCCGGTGCCTGGCGCCCGGCAGCCTCGCGCCCCCCGGCGGCGCCGGCCGCCGCGGCCAGCGCCGTCCTGACGAGCTCGCTTACGACCTGGGGGTTGGCCTTGCCCTGGGTGGCCTTCATCACCTGGCCGACGAAGAAGCCGGCGAGCTGTTCCTTGCCGGCGCGGAACTGTTCGACCTGAGCCGGATGGGCGGCCAGCACGGCCGCGACGGCGGCCTGAAGCTCGCCTGCGTCGGAGACCTGGCCCAGGTCGTGGCGCGCCACGATGTCGGACGCCTCGCCGCGCTCCTCGACCATCAGCGCGAACACCTGCTTGGCGGCCGTACCCGAGACCGCGCCGTCGGACACGAGGCGCAGCAGCGCGGCCAGCCGGGGCGCGGTCACGTGCCCGTGGCCGGCTTCGAGGCCGGCCGCGTTCAGGTGCGCCGAGTATTCGCCCATCGCCCAGTTGGCGGCCAGTTTGGGGTCGATGCCCTGGGCGACGAGGTCTTCGTAGAAGCGCGCCATGTCGCCCGCGCCGGCGAGCACCGTGGCGTCGTAGCGCGACAGGCCGTACTGGGCCGCGAAGCGCTCGATCCGGGCCGCCGGCGGTTCGGGCAGCGTGCGGCGCAGCTCGTCGACCCAGGCTTGCGACACGGTCAGCGGCACCAGGTCGGGTTCGGGGAAGTAGCGGTAGTCGTGGGCCTCCTCTTTGGAGCGCAACGGCGTCGTCGAGCCGGTCTCGGGATCGAAGTGCAGCGTCTCCTGCTCGATCCGCCCGCCGGCCTCGAGGATGGCGACCTGGCGCGGCAGCTCGGCTTCGAGGGCCTGCTGCAAGTAGCGGAAGCTGTTCATGTTCTTCAGCTCGGTGCGCGTGCCGAGCCGCTCGCTGCCGGCGGGCTTGACGCTGATATTGGCGTCCCAGCGGATCTGGCCTTCTTCCATGTTGCAGGCGCTCACGCCGAGGCCGACCACCAGGTTGCGCAGCTGCTGCAGGAACTCACGGGCCGCCTCGGGCGAGGGGATGTCGGGCTCGCCGACGATCTCGATCAGGGGCGTGCCGCCGCGGTTGAAGTCGACCAGGGAGTAGTCGGAGCCCGCGATGCGGCCGGCGTCGCCGCCGGCATGGATCAGCTTGGCCGCGTCTTCTTCCATGTGCACGCGATTGATGCGGCAGGTGAGCAGCTCGCCGGCCACCCAGTAGTCGAACGAGCCGGCCACCGCCAGCGGTTCGTCGTACTGGCTGATCTGATAGGCCTTGGGCGAGTCGGGATAGAAGTAGTTCTTGCGGTGGAAGATGCTGCGCGGCCGCACCGTGCAGCCCAGGGCCAGGGCGATGCGCGCGGCGTATTCGACGGCGCGCTCGTTGACGACCGGCAGCGCGCCGGGGTGAGCCAGGCAGACCGGGCAGGTGTGCGTGTTGGGCGCGTCGCCCTTGGTCACCGCGCAGCCGCAGAACAT
>PMKK01000045.1 GCA_003157715.1 Actinomycetota bacterium | reverse complement strand
CGAGCGCGACACGCCCATGCGCCGGCTGCTCCAGGGCGACGTCGGGGCGGGCAAGACAGTGGTCGCCCTGCACACCCTGCTGCGCGCCGTCGAAAAGGGTCATCAGGGAGCCTTCATGGCGCCCACCGAGACGCTTGCCGAACAGCATCTCGAGACGATGACGGCACTGCTCGGGCCGCTCGTGGCCTGCGAGCTGCTGACGAGTCGCCTGACCGCCGCCGAACGCCGTGCGGCGCTCGCTCGCATCGCCTCCGGAGAGGCTCACATCGTGGTCGGCACGCACGCCCTGATCCAGGGCGACGTCGTCTTTGCCGACCTGGCCGTCGTCGTGGTCGACGAGCAGCACCGCTTCGGCGTCGTGCAGCGCGACGAGATGGCGCGGCGGGCGGCCGCCGACGGCGGCCGCCCGCCGCACACCCTCTTCATGACCGCGACGCCGATCCCGCGCACGCTGGCCCTGACCTTCTACGGCGACCTCGACGTGACGATCATCGCTGGCGCGCCGGCCGGCCGCACGCCGGTGGCCACGCGTCTCGTGTCCGAGGGCCGCAGGGCGGCCGGCTACGCCTTCGTGCGCAAGCAGCTCGATCGCGGCCGGCAGGCGTATGTCGTGTGTCCTCTGATCGAGGAGTCCGAGGCGCTACAGTCGGCCGCCGCGGTGGACGAGGCCGAGCGCCTGGCGGGCGCCGAGCTCAGCGCCTATCGGGTCGGCGTGCTCCACGGGCAGATGAAGGCCGTCGAACGCGACGCGGCGATGGCGGCCTTCAAAGCCGGTGAGATCGACGTGCTGGTCGCCACCAGCGTGATCGAGGTGGGCATCGACGTGCCGAACGCCACGGTGATGGTGATCGAGGGCGCCGAGCGCTTCGGCCTGGCCCAGCTCCACCAGTTGCGCGGCAGGGTCGGCCGCGGCACCGAGAAGTCTTTCTGCCTGCTGTTCACGAGCCGCGGCGGGGAACGCCAGGCCGGCGAACGCTCCAGTGCCCGGCTGCAGGCGCTGCGGTCGACCTCGGACGGCTTCGTGCTGGCCGACCGCGACCTCGAGATCCGCGGCGAAGGGCAGCTCTTCGGCGCGCGGCAGTCGGGGCTGCCCGATCTCAAGCTCGCCAAGCTCACCCGCGACCGCGAGGCGGTGGTGCGGGCACGCAGACTGGCCAAGGAGATCCTGGCCGCCGATCCGGGCCTCGAGTCGGCCGTCCACGCGCCGCTCGCCGACGCGGTGCGCAACGCCTTCGGCGACGAGCTGGCCTGGCTGCTGAAGGCGTGAGGGTCGGGGTATGGTGGGCCTGACATGAGCGCGACCGAACTCATCGCCGCCCACTCCAACACCGACTTCGACGCCTTCGCGGGCATGGTGGCGGCGCACAAGCTCTATCCCGAGGCCGCCATGGTGTTGAGCGGCGCCGTCAACCGCAACGTGCGCGAGTTCCGCACGCTCTTCGCCGACGAGATCCCGGTGGTCGATGCCGGTACCATCGACCTCGCCGCCGTCACGCGCCTCATCCTGATCGAGACCATCCATCCCAACCGTCTGGCGGAGCTCGGCCCGCTCACCGAACGCGCCGATGTCGAGATCGTCGTGTTCGACCACCACCGTCCCGCCGCCGGCCTGCCGGCCTTTATCGACTCCGAGAACCTGGTCACCTCCGACGACGGCTCGCTGGTGACGCTCATGCTGCACATCATCGCCGAGCGCGGACTCGAGGTAAGCCCGCTCGAAGCCACCGTGTTCGCCCTGGGCATCCACGAGGACACCGGCTCGCTGACGTTTCCCACGACCACGCTGCGCGACGTCGAGGCGCTGGCCTTCTGCATGCGCAGGGGCGCCCATCAGCACGTCATCGAACGCTTCCTGCACAATCCGCTGAGCGCGCCGCAACGCGACCTGCTGCTGCGCACTCTGGAGGATGCCGGCCCGGTCGAGGCTGGGGGTCTCGACGTGCTGGTGGCGGCGCTGCATGGCGATCAGTACGTCGAAGGCGTGAGCCTGGTCGTCCACAAGGCGCTCGACGTGGCCAACTGCGACGCCCTCGTGCTGCTCGTCGAGATGCAGGAGCGCGTCTTCGTCACGGCGCGCAGCCGGGTGGCGGCGCTCGACGTCGCCGAGGTGCTGAAGGCGGTGGGCGGCGGCGGTCATGCCGCCGCCGCCTCGGCCATCGTCAAGGATCTGCCCCTGGCGACGGCCCGCCGGCGCGTGATCGCCGCGCTGCGGCGCTCGCGCTCGACGGGGCCCACCGCTGCCGACCTCATGTCGCAGCCGGTGCGCTGGGTGACGGTCGACACGACCGTCGACGCCGCCCGCCTGATCTGCGAGCGCTATGGCTACGGCGGCCTGTCGGTCTCAGACGGCGCCCACCTGATCGGCTCGGTCGCGCGCCGCGACCTCGACCGCGCGGTGCGCCACAAGCTGAGCCACGCCCCCGTCAAGGCGGTGATGACCACCTCGACCGGCGTCGTCAGCGCCGCGACGGCGCTCGACGAGCTGACCAACGTCCTGGCGCGCGATCCGCTCGGCCGCGTGCCGGTGGTGCGCTCACGCGGCGCGGGGCCGGTAGCCGTGGCCGATGTGATCGGCGTGGTGACGCGCGGCGACGTCGTGGCCGCCCTGCAGGCCGGCGGCGAAAGCGGCGGCGCGCCGCCCGAGACCTCGCTTGCCGGGGAGCTCGGTCGTCTCGGCCTCGACGGCCTGCTGGCCGAGGTGCAGGCCGTCGCGGCCGCCTATCGCGGCGCCTACCTGGTCGGCGGCGCCGTGCGCGACCTCCTGCTGGCCGAGCCGGTCTCCGACATCGACATCGCCGTCGAGGGCGACGGCATCGAGTTCGCGCGCGAGCTCGCGGTCCGGCTGGGCGGCCGCGTGCGCGCCCACCAGAAGTTCCAGACGGCGGTGATCGTCGTCGAGCGCGCCGGCGGCGAGGCCGGCGCGACGCTGCGGGTCGACGTCGCCTCGACGCGCACCGAGTTCTACGACTATCCAGCGGCCCTGCCCAAGGTCGAGCACGCCACTATCCGCGGCGACCTTGCGCGGCGCGATTTCTCGATCAACGCCATGGCGGTCTCGCTGAACCCGCGCGACTTCGGCGCTCTGCTTGATTTCTTCGGCGGCCTCGACGACCTGCGCCACAAGCGCATCAGGGTGCTCCACAACCTGAGCTTCATCGAAGACCCCACTCGCATCTTCAGGGCAGTGCGCTACGAGGACCGCTACGGCTTTCGCATGGACCGCCACACCCTGGCTCTGGCGCGCGCCTGCAGCGAGATGGACCTGATCGGCGACCTCTCCTCGGCACGGCTGCGCGACGAGCTCGTGCTCCTGCTCGACGAGCCGCGGATCTCGTTCACGCTGCGCCGTCTCAAGGAGCTCGGCCTGCAGCACACGCTGCATCCGCGCCTCGCGCTCGACGAGAGCAGCGAGGAGCTGATCACGGCCGTCGACGCCCTGCGGCGCGGTTGCAAGCTGACGCGCGAAGTCCCCGCCTGGCGGATCCGTCTCGTGGTCACGCTGCGCGAACTCGAGCCAGAGGAGCTTGCCGACTGGGTCGCGCGCATGAAGTTCCGCCGCCGCGACGGGCGCGTGCTGGTGCGCTCGTGGCTGCTCGGCATACGGCTCGAGCGCCGCCTCCGGCGCGACCTGAGCGAGGCCGACCTCTACGAGATCGCGCACGGCGAACCCCTCGAGGCGCTGCTCGTGGCCATGGCTGTGAGCTCCACGGCAGAGGTGCGCGAGCGCCTCATGCGCTTCATCGGTCACACGCGCCGGGTGCGCCTGGCGGTCACGGGGCGCGACCTTCTGGAGATGGGCTACCGCCAGTCGGCCGACCTCGGCGCGGTGCTGCGCGAACTGCTGCGCCTCAAGCTGAACGGCGCCGTCTCCGGGCGTCGCCAGGAGCTCGCCGCGGCGCGCCGCCTGCGCGGCGCGTGGGTCGAGGGGCCCGCGCGGCGGAAACGGGCGGCGCCATGACGCCGAGGCCCAGGCCGCAGGAACCGCCGCGCCCAGCCGTGCTCGTGCGCCACGACGACGGCGGGCTGGTCTGGTATGAAGCGCGTGGCGCGGGCTGGCGCGCCGCCTTTTCGACCAGGCTCGGCGGCTTCTCGGCGGCGCCCTTCGACTCGCTCAACCTGGGCATCTCGACCGCCGACGATCCGGCCTGCGTGTGGCGCAACCGAAAGGCGCTCGCGGCCGCGGCCGGCGTCGCGGCCGGCGATCTGGTCGTGGCGGGACAGATCCACGGCACGACGATCGCCGAGGTAGGCCGCGAGCACCGCGGCCGCGGTGCTCGCGGCCCCACTAATGTCGTGCCTGACGTCGATGGCCTGCTCACGCGCGTGGCCGGCGTGCCGCTGTTCGTGAGCTTCGCCGACTGCGTGCCGGTGCTGCTCGTCGCCGGCCGGCCGGCCGGCGCGCTCGCGCTCGCACATGCCGGCTGGCGGGGTATGCTGGCCGGCATCGTCGGCAAGGCGGCGCGAGCAGTCGGCGCCTCGGGCAGCGCGCGCGCCGCCGTTATCGGGCCGAGCATCGGGCCCTGCTGCTTCGCCGTCTCGCCCGATGTCGGCCGGCGCTTCGAAGAGGCGTTTCCGGGCACCTGGCGCGACGGGCATGTCGATCTCTGGGAGGCCGCTCGCCGCCAGCTTCTCGCGGCCGGCCTCGAGGCGTCCGAGATCGTCACCAGCGGGCTGTGCACGTGTCACGATCACGAGTTCTTCTCGCACCGGCGCGAACACGGCGCGACCGGCCGGCAAGCGGCCGTCGCCTGGCTACAGGAGGGTACGTAAGTGAAGCAGTTCAGCGGTACGGCCGACCACGTGCGCCGGCGGTTCGACGAGGTCGCCGAGCGCGTCGGCGAGGCCGCCCGGCAGGCCGGCCGGAGCGGTTCCGAGGTCGAGATCCTGGTGGCGACCAAATACGTCGCGGTCGACGACCTGGGCGTGCTGCGCGACGCCGGCGTCGCATTGGTCGGTGAGAATCGCGCGCAGGACCTGGTCGCCAAGCACGAACGCTTCGGGGCCGACTTCGTGTTCGACTTCATCGGGCACCTGCAGAGCCGCAAGGTGAAGCTCGTGCTGCCTCTCGTGCGACTCATCCACTCGGTCTCGTCGATGAGCGTGGTAGAGGAACTTCAGGCCCGCGCGGAGAATCCAGTACCCGTGCTGCTCGAAGTGAACATCGCAGGCGAGGAATCGAAGTCGGGTGTCGAGGTTTCCGAGACCGACCGTTTCCTCGACCAGGCGGCCGCGTGCGACAAGGTGTCCTTCACGGGACTGATGTGCATGCCGCCGCTACTGGCCGAGCCCGAGCTCGCGGCGCCGTATTTCGCGCAGACCAGGCAGCTGGCGAGCGACCTTTCGGCCCGCTGGGCCGGACGGTATACTTTCGCGCAGTTGTCGATGGGCACGAGTGCCGATTATCAGGTGGCGGTGCGTGAGGGCGCGACGATCGTCCGTGTCGGAAGCGTGCTTTTCTGACATGGACCGGGAGGGACGATGGGGCTAGGCGACAGCTGGCACAAGGTGATGGTCTACTTCGGCATCTCCGAAGACGAGGAGTATGAAGACGAAGAGACGCTCGCGCCGCACGAGGAGCTCGAGCGCTCCTATCAGGACCGGCCCAACGTCCGCAAGCTGAGCCGCGGCTCACGCGGTCGCCAGGCCGACTACGACGACATCTTCGCCGACGAGCCCGCGCCGCGTCAGCAGAGGGGCGCCGTCGTGCGTCCCCTCGAGGCGCCGCGGCCACAGCGCGTCGAAGTGCATCTGGTGATCCCCAAGAACTTCAACGACGCCCAGCAGATCGCCGACAAGTTCAAGGTCGACATCCCGGTGATCGTCAATCTCCAGGGTTCCGATACCGATCTCTCCAAACGCCTGATCGATTTCGCCAGCGGGCTCACCTACGCGCTCGACGGTGGCATGCAGCGGGTCGCCGACAAGGTCTTCCTGCTGACGCCGCGCAACGTCGAGGTGTCGGCCGAAGAACGCGCCCGGCTGATCGAGAAGGGCTTCTTCAACCAGTTTTGATGCGCACGGGCTTCCTCGGTGCCGGGCACATCGCGCGGGCCCTCGCTGAAGGCTGGCGGCGAGACGCCGCCCAGACGAGCTCCGCCGTCATCCTGTCCGTGTACGATCCGGTGCCTGAGAGCGCGCGCTCGTTCGCGGCGCGGTTCGACGCGCGCGTCTGCGGTTCTCCGGCCGCCCTCGTCGATCTGAGTGAGCTCGTGGTGCTCGCCACGCGCCCGACCGACGTGCCTGCCGCGCTCTCGGCGGTCGCGCCGGTCCTCGAAGGGCGCGCTCTGGTCTCGCTGGCCGCCGCCGTGCCGCTCGATGAGCTGCGTGCCGGTCTGCCCGACGGAGCGTGCGTGGCGCGCCTCATGCCCAACGTCGCCGCCGCCGTGGGCCGCGGGGTGTTCCTGCTGACGGCCGGTACCCTCACGGCGGCGCAGCTCGGCTCCGTGCGCGATCTGTTCGGTCTGGCCGGTACTGTGGTAGAGATCCCGGAGAGCCTCTTCGACCCGGCCACGGCCGTGGCCGGCTGCGGGCCGGGCTTCACCGCGCTGTTCATCGAGGCGCTGGCCGAGGCCGGCGTCGAAGCCGGGCTCGACGAGACGCTGGCCCGCGAGCTTGCCGTGGACGGCGTGGCCGGTTCGGCCGCTCTGGTGGCGCGCGACGGCGACCCGGTCGCCATCCGCGCCGCGGTGGCTACGCCGGGCGGTATGACGGCCGCGGGAGTGGACGTGCTCGAAAACGCAGGGCTGAGGGCGGCACTGGCGGCGGCCGTGTCCGCCGCGGTCGAGCGCGCGAGGCGCTGAGGTGATCTTCATCGCCGATGTCGTGGGGTTCGCGCTGTCGATCTACTCGTTCGCGATCCTGGCGCGCCTGCTGCTGAGCTGGGTCCCGCTGAGCTCGGGCACGTTCGCCTACAGGCTGTACGGTATCCTCTATGATGTGACCGAACCGTACCTGCGTCTCTTCAGGCGGTACATCCCGTTCGTGCGGGTCGGCGACGCGTCTTTGGACCTCAGTCCGATCGTCGGACTGACAGTCCTGTACATCGTCCGAATCATCGTTCTACGTCTTCTCGTGGGCTAGGCAGAGACACGGGACTGGAGGCCCGATGAAGCTGACACCGCTCGACATTCGCCACAAGGAATTCAAGCGCGGCATGCGCGGCTACGTCGACGGCGAGGTCGACGAGTTCCTCGACGAGATCGCCGACGAGTTCGAACGCCTCTTCAAGGAGAACATCGAGCTCTCCGAGCGCCTCGAGACCATGCAGGAGAAGATCGACCAGTATCGCAACCTCGAAGAGACGCTGCAGAACACCCTGGTCGCCGCGCAGCGCAGCGCCGAGGAGCTCAGGGCCAACGCCCAAAAAGAGGCCCAGCTCATGCTGAGCGAAGCCGAGCTCAAGGCCCGCCAGATGGTCAACGACTCTTACGCCGACAAGCAGGCGGTCGAAAAGCAGATCGTCGTACTGAAGAGCTCCGAAGAGGATTTCCGCTTCAAGTTCCGCTCACTGCTCGATGGGTACACGAACCAGCTTGCCGAGGTCGAGGCCGAGGCCAAGAAGACCGGCCGCTTCGCGACCCCCACCGACGAGATCAAACAGGCCATGGCCCACGACGCCGCGAACCGGCCCGGAGGGCCCGCGGCGACGCCCGTGCAGCCTATGGCGACGCGGCCCTTCGCCGCCACCCGGGAGCCGTCCGCGGCACCCGCGCCGGAACGCTCGGCGGTACCGGACTCCGAAGCCGCCAGGGCCGCCTCGCCCGCTCCGGTCTCCGAGGCTGCCACGACCACGTCGCCCGCGCCGCAGACGGCTCAGGCCCCCGCAGCCCCGGCTCCGGAACCGAACGCCGAGCGACCGGCCGGCCCGGACAGCGCCAAGGGCGCAAGCGACCCGCGGTCGCCGTTCCTCGGCGAGCCCGACGACCTGCTGGCCGATGTCGAGAGCGAGGTCGACGACAACGCCTTCAAGTGGTGACGCCGATCCGCTGCGCGGCTCGGCGGGCGAGCTGCGCCTGGCCGTCTGGGTGACGCCCGGGGGACGTCGCTCCGAGCTCAGAGGCGTCGCCGACGGGCGCCTGCGCGTGCGGGTCGCGGCGGCGCCCGTCGAAGGCCGCGCCAACCGTGAGCTGTGTCGCTTTCTGGCCGCGACGCTCGGTCTGCCGCGCGGCAGTGTCGCGGTGACGTCCGGCGAAAGCGGCCGCCGCAAGACCGTACGGCTGAGCGGTGTCGCGGCCGAGACCGCACGCCAGGCTTTGGGCCTGGCTTCGAACGGCGCCTGAAGTGCCGCTGCCCGACGCAGGGCGTCGAGGCGCGGCACGCCCGAGGCGGGCCGCTCTGCCCGTGGGCCGCTCGTGAGGGGCGAGCGCCTGAGGGCGGCCGCGATCGCCGCCGCGATCGCCGCCGCCGACCAGCTGGCCGGCTGGTTCGTCCGCCGTCAGGCAGCTCACCTCCCCTGGACTTTCGGCACCGGCCTCGCCGTTCGCGTAGAGCACAACACCGGCATCTCGTTCAGCCGGTTCGCGAGCGGCGGCGCCCTTCTGGCCGCGGTAATCGCCTGTGTCTGCGTGGGGCTGGCGATCGCCGTCTGGCGAGCGCCCTCGCGCTTCGCGATCCCCCTGGCGATCGTGCTGGGTGGCGCGGCCGGCAACCTGATCGATCGTGTGCGGTTCGGCTACGTCGTCGACTACGTGGCCGTCGGGCCCTGGCCGACCTTCAACCTCGGTGACGTGGCGATCTTCGCGGGCGCCGCGCTCATCGTCGTGCGCGTCCTGTGGCCGGCGCCACGCGGGCGCGTGAACGGCGAGGCGTGAGGCGACCATGCCGGGCTTCGCGACGAGCGAGACCGAGGCCGGCCTGCGGCTCGACGTCGCCTTGGCGCGGCGGCTCGGCCGGAGCCGCGCCGCCGTGCAGCGTCTGATCGAGTCGTCGGCGGTCACCATCGACGGCCGCGTGGCCGGCAAGNNGTCGTCGACAAGCCCGCCGGCGTCGTGGTGCACCCGGCGCCCGGTCACGAGCACGGCACGCTGGTGCAGGGCCTGCTGTCGCGTGGCATCGCCGGCGGCCACGAGTCGCGACCCGGTATCGTGCATCGCCTCGACCGCGACACGTCGGGGCTGCTGATCGTGGCACGTACCCCCGAAGCGCACCGCCGCCTGGTGGAACAGATGGCCCGCCGCGAGATCGCGCGCCGCTACGTGGCCCTGCTGGCCGGCGCGCTGCCCCAGGATGAGGGCACTGTCGACGCCCCGCTCGGGCGGCATGTGCGCGACCGCAAGCGCATGTCGATCCACACCACCCGGCCGCATCGCGCGGTCACCCACTTCGTCGTGCGCGATCGGCTGCCCGGCTACACGCTGCTCGACGTGCGTCTGGAGACCGGCCGCACCCACCAGATCCGGGTGCATTTCGCCGCTCTTGGCTACCCGGTCGCCGGCGACACCACCTATGGCGGCGCGACGCGCCGGCCGGCCGGCCTCGCGCGCCAGTTCCTGCACGCCGCCCATCTCGAGTTCGCCCATCCGCTGAGCGGCGCGCCGCTGGCCTTCGATGCGCCTCTGCCGGCCGATCTCGCCGCCTTCCTGACCGCGCTCAGAGGCGGTCCCTGAGCGCCGCCGGAGCCGCCCCCGACTCGGGCGCCCGGCCGCGCCGAAGCTGTGATCGTCCAGCGCGCCGAAGGGGGTCCTTGACCGCGCGGGGCCGGCGGGCTACAGTCGACAAAACCTTTAATCCAGGTCCCGAGAGACCGGAAAGGGGCATCCATGATGCACGTCCAGAACGTCAGCGCCGCCCATCTCGAGGCGGTGTTTTTTTATGTCTGAATCCGGCGACAGGGTCGTCATGACGGGCGAGCAGGTGTCCCGCACCGTCACCCGCATGGCTCATGAGATCCTCGAAAAGAACACCGGCGACGATCGTCTCGCGATCGTCGGAATCCACACGCGGGGCGCCTTCCTGGGTCGCCGACTGCACGCCATCCTGCGTGACATCGCGGGGCGCGAGGTGCCGCTCGGCGAGCTCGACATCTCGTTCTACCGCGACGACGTCGCTGCTCGCGGCGCCTACGGCGTGGTGCCCTCGACACCCAACCCGATCGTCAAGAGTACCGACCTCGACTTCGAAGTTGACGGCGCCACGGTGGTGCTGGTCGACGACGTCCTGTACACCGGACGCACCATCCGGGCAGCCATCGACGCCCTGTTCGACTACGGGCGGCCGGCTCGCGTGCAACTCGCCGTGCTGATCGACCGCGGCCATCGCGAGCTGCCGATCAGGCCCGACTACATCGGCAAGAACCTGCCGACCGCACCGCGCGAACGCATCGAGGTGTGTTTGTCCGAGGCCGACGGCAGGGACGAGGTCGTGCTGGTCAGTCCAGCCAGGGAGGAGCGAGATGGCCAAGCGTGACCTGCTGTCGATCGACGATCTGACAAGGCCCGAGGCCGAGCTCATCCTCGAGACGGCCGAAAGCTTTCTGCCGGTGCTGCAGCGCGACATCAAGAAGGTGCCCACCCTGCGCGGGCGCACCATCATCAACATGTTCTACGAATCCTCGACGCGCACCCTGACGAGCTTCGAGCTGGCCGCCAAGCGGCTTTCGGCCGACACCATGAACGTGCGCGCCGCCGGATCGGCGGTAGACAAGGGTGAGTCTCTCAAGGACACCATCCTCACGCTGTCGGCCTACCAGCCCGACATCATCGTCATGCGTCATCCGCAGATCGGCGCCTGCCGTCTGGCCTCGCGATTCACGCAGGCCAGCGTGATCAACGCCGGCGACGGCAAGTTCCAGCACCCGTCGCAGTGTCTGCTGGACCTGTTCACCATGCGCCAGGCGCTCGGCCGCGAGCTCGACGGCAAGAAGGTCTGGATCGTCGGCGATATCCTGCACAGCCGCGTGGCGCGCAGCGACATCGCCGGTTTCCGGCTGCTCGGCATGGACGTCACGGTGGCCGGCCCGCCGTCGCTCATCCCGCGCGACGTGGAGAGCCTCGGGGTCTCGGTCGAGTACTCGCTCGACCGCCTCGCCTCCGCCGACGTCGTTTACCTGCTGCGCATGCAGATGGAGCGCATGCAGGAGGGCGCCAACTTCATCCCCTCGCTGCGCGAGTACTCGACCCTCTACGGCATGACGCTCG
This sequence comes from Actinomycetota bacterium, assembly GCA_003157715.1. The sequence continues at coordinate 2,332 of PMKK01000045.1, read as the reverse complement.
AGCGCCTGCGCCCCGGACAGAAAGTGATGCATCCAGGGCCCATCAATCGCGGCGTCGAGATCAGCCCCGAGGTCGCCGATCATCCCGACACGCTGATCCTCGAGCAGGTCGAGGCCGGCCTTGCCGTGCGCATGGCCATCCTCTACCGCACGATCGCCGGCTACGACGAACGCTCGGCCGACGAGAGGGGTGTGGCATGACCGTGCGCATGTGGTCCAAGGGTGGTCCGGGCGCCGACGTGCTGGTGCGCGGCGCCCATGTCGTCGACCCGCTGGCCGATCTCGATCAGACGCTCGACGTGCTCGTCAGAAAGGGGCGTATCGTCGCGGTCGGCACCGATCTGACGGCCCCCGCCCGGGTGCGCGTCGTCGAGGGCGAGGGCAAGCTGCTGCTGCCGGGCTTCGTCGACCTGCACACCCACCTGCGCACGCCGGGTCGCGAGGACGAAGAGGACCTGGCGACCGCGTCGGCCGCCGCCGCCGCCGGAGGGTACGTCGCCGTGTTCGGCATGGCCAACACCGACCCGGTCGTCGACTCGGCGGCGGTGTTCGAAGGACTGGCACGCCGGGCCGGCGCCGAGGCGACCGTGCCCACCGGGTTCTTCGCCGCCATGAGCCGCGACCTGGCCGGCAAACAGCTCACCGAGATGTACGAGCTGGCGCAGTCCGGCGCCGTGGGCTTCAGTGACGACGGCAAGCCGGTGGCCAACGCTCAGCTTCTGCGGCGCGCGCTGCAGTACGCCAAGGTCACCGACAGGTTCGTTGCCGTGCACGCCCAGGACGACTCACTGATGGGCAGCGGCGTCATGCACGAAGGTGCGGTCTCGGCCAAGCTGGGGCTCGGCGGTATCCCCGCCATCGCCGAGAGCGCCGACGTGGCTCGCGCGCTCGAAGTGGCGCGCTACGAACAGGGTCGCCTGCACCTCTGCCACCTGAGCACGGCGCTTGCCCTCGAGCACCTCGAACGTGCCCGGGCGCTCGATCTGCCGGTCTCGGCCGAGGTCTGCCCGCACCATCTGACCCTGACCGACGAGCGCGTCACGAGCCTCGACTCGAACCTCAAGATGAACCCCCCGCTGCGTCCCGAAGCCGACCGGCGGGCCGTCGTCGCGGCGCTCAAGAGCGGCCTGGTCGACTGTGTGGCGACCGACCACGCGCCACACGCGCAGCAAGAGAAGGAAGTACCGTTCGAGGCCGCGCCGTTCGGCACGACCGGGCTCGAGACCGCGTTCGCCGTGCTGTACGGCGAGCTCGTGCTCAAGAAGGAACTCTCACTCGCGGTACTCGTCAGCCGCATGAGCCAGACGCCGGCCCGTCTGGCCGGCCTGCCGGCGCCGTCGCTGGCAACCGGCGAGCCGGCCGACTTCTGCCTTGTGGACGGCGCCGCGCGCTGGACGGTCGAGCCCGCCGCGCTGCACTCCAGGTCGACCAACTCGGCCTGGCTCGGCCAGACACTGCAAGGGCGCGTGACCCTTACGATCGCCGCCGGACGCATCGTGTTCGACGATCGTGCCTAGCCCAGCGCTCATCGTGCTCGAAGACGGCCTCGCCTATCGGGGCGAGGCCGTCGCCGGCGGCGGCACGATCGGCGGCGAGATGGTCTTCAACACCGCCATGACCGGCTACCAGGAGATCGCCACCGACCCCTCGTACTGCGGGCAGATCATCGCCTATACCTTTCCGCTGAACGGCGACTACGGAGCCGACCCCTCGCGCGACGAGTCCGGTCAGGCCCACGCCCGGGCGATCATCGCCCGCGAGCTCGTCAACTACGCCTTCAACCGTGCCTCGACGATGAGCTGGCTCGACTGGCTGAACGCGCACGACGTGCTGGCCGTCGGCGGCGTCGACACGCGCGCCCTGACACGCCACCTGCGCGACAAGGGTGCGCTGCGCGGCGTGGTCTCGACCGACGACCTCGACGTCGGTTCGCTGCGCCAGCGCGCCCAGAAGCTGCCGCGCATGGCCGGACTCGACCTGGCGAGCGTCGTCACACGCGGCGAGCCGTCCGAGACGCCGGCCGCGGGCGACGCCGCGCCGCTGCACGTCGTGGCGTTCGACTTCGGCATCAAGCGCTCCATCGTGGGCTACCTGGCGGCCGCCGGCTGCCGGGTGACGGTCGTGCCGGCCGGCACGACGTCGCGCGAGGTGCTCAAGCTGCGGCCCGACGGCGTCTTTCTGTCCAACGGTCCCGGCGATCCCGCGGCCGTCGGCTACGCCGTGAAGACCGTTCAGAAGCTGCTCGGCAAGACACCGCTGTTCGGCATCTGCCTCGGGCATCAGCTTCTCGCGCTGGCCCTGGGGATGTCGACCTACAAGCTGAAGTTCGGCCA
>PMKK01000213.1:3856-4161 GCA_003157715.1 Actinomycetota bacterium | reverse complement strand
GAACGTCGCCTCGGCCGCGGCGGCTGCCGCCTGGAATTGCGGCCAGCTCACGTTGGCGATCTTGAGCAGCGCGGCGATGCGCTTTTCGGTCGGCGGGTGCGTGGCCGTGAGGCGCACGCCCAACGCCCCGGCGCTGGCGTCGTTCGCCGTCATGCACAGGGCCGACAGACCGTCCGGAATGTAGCCGGCGCCGCCGGGGTGGGCGGCCATCATCTGCAGCGCTTCGGCGAGACTCAGGGGGTCGCGTGTGTAGCGCGCCGCGGCGAGGTCGGCGACCCATTCGCGCTGACGGGAGATCGCCGCGC
>PMKK01000213.1:0-3778 GCA_003157715.1 Actinomycetota bacterium | reverse complement strand
TCGGTGACCCCGATGCAGGCCCCGCCGTGCAGGTCGCTGAAGGTGAAGGCGTTCATGCCGCGGGTCGGCACGGTGAGACAGCGGATCGCGGGACCTCCCGTGGCGACACGCATCTCCTCGACGATGTTGGCGAGGCGCTGATGAAACCGGTCGCCGGGATCGAGCGGCTGGGCGTGCATGACTCGTATCAGACGGGCGCCGGCACCGCTGCGCGAGGCAAACCAGTAGACGAGCGCGACGAGCGCGGAGGCCGCCAGGATCAGCGCCATGCCAGCCGGGCTGAGGGTGAAGGTCGGCGCGTGGGCGGCACGACCGGAGGCGATACCCGAGTCGACCAGCGCGTCCACCATGAACGCCACGACCCAGATGCATACGTAGACTATGAGCATGAGCAGGCCGAACAGCGCCCACACCCGCCAGTGGGCTTCGCGCTCGATCTCGAACANNNNCAGACCCCCCTCTGGGGCTGCTTTCTTTCAGGCCGACCGCGCCGTCCCAGACAGATCCCGGCGTTGTCTCTGGTCGCCAACCAGTCAGCGTTCGCGCACGCGACCAGCGGCCAGGAAGTTGGCCATGAGCTGGCCGCAGAGCATGGCCGAACGCAGCATCTCTCGCCTGCTCACCTTGCGCAGTTTCTTGAGCCCGCCCGGATAGGTGGCCTCGATCAGCGCCGGGTCGGTGTCGAACCAGCAACGCAGCAGGTCCTTGTCGATCTCGGGGTGGAAGGCGACTCCCCAGGCCACGTCGCCGAAGCGGAAGATCTGCGGCTCGGCCACCGTGTCGGCCAGCAACAGGGCGTCGTCGGGCAGACGACACACGCAGGCGCGCCACGAGAAGACGAGAGGCCGCGGGTGGACATCGTAGACGAACCCGTCGCGCGCCGCGAACTCGATCGGCTCCCAGCCCAGGCTGAGCTCGGCGCGGGCAAAGACATCTCCGCCGCCCGCCAGGCAGAGCTGGCGGGCGCCCAGACCCACTGCCAGAACGGGCACCTCGCGCGCCAGCGCCGCCGCCAGCAGCTCGCGCTCGGCAGCCAGGACCGCCCGGCTTTCGTCGTCGCTGCCCGCCGGCTCGCCGATCGTGACGAGAGCCGCCAGGCCGTCGAGCTCGTCGGCGTCGGGCAGGGGGTCGTCCCAGTCGAGGCGCCGCGTGTCGAGCTCGAACCGGGCGTCACGCAGGTACTCGCCGATCAACGCCGGCGGCCCCAGAGCGTCGTGCTGCACGATGGCGATGGGTCGCAAGAGCGTGTCCTTTCGAGCGTGCCTAAGGGCAGCGTCACCCAGTTTCGCGAACGGTCGACGACTGCGGACCGCCAACGGGTGGCGCCGCCGGTCTCGCCGACCGAGTGTACGATACGCCAGTCGGGCAGCCGTTGCCCGCCCGGCGCGCCTCGCCCGAGCGACCGCGGCAGCGGCCTCGAGGGCGGTCCTGAGGAGCGAGCTACCGCAAAAGGAGTGCCATGACTGCCACGATGCCGGCCCTGCGTCTCTGCGCGGACTTCCGATGACTCCGGCATCCCCAGGCTCGCAGACGCCGACGGCCGAGATCGTCGCGGCCGGCAACGAGGTCCTGCTGGGCGACGTGCTCGACTCCAACTCCCACCTGCTGTGCCGCCGGGTGACGGCCCTCGGCGGCGCCGTGACGCGTGTCGTGCTGGTCCGTGACGACCTCGAGGCGATCGCGGCCGAGGTCCGCGGCGTGCTGGAGCGCGCGCCCGCCCTGGTCTTCACGGTCGGCGGCCTCGGTCCCACGGCCGACGACATGACCCTCGAGGGCCTGGCCCTCGGTCTCGGCGTCGGACTCGCACTGCACCCCGAGGCCGAACGCCTTGTGCGAGCGGCCTACGCCGGCTTCGCCGCCGCCGGCCTCGTGCCGTTTGCCGAGATGAACGAGGCTCGCCTAAAGATGGCCCACCTGCCGCGGGGCGCCGTCCCGGTGCCGAACCCGGTAGGCGGCGCACCCGGTGTCGTGACCGAGCGCGGACGCACGACGTTCGTCTCGCTGCCCGGCGTGCCCGAAGAGCTCGCCGCCATAGTCGAGCGCTCGCTCACTGAAGTCTTCGACCGCGTCTTCGGCGTCGCGCACTACGAGGAACGCACGCTGGTCGTCGACCTGCAGGACGAATCGGCGATCGCCGACATCCTTGGCGCCGTCGAGCGCGCCCACCCCGAGGTCTACGTCAAGTCGCGCGCCAAGGTGATGGGGCCGGCGGTGACCCTGCGCATCACGCTGTCGGCACGCGGCGGCGACCCGGCGCGAGTCGACGCCCTGCTGGCGCCGCCGGCCGAAGCGCTGCTCGAGAAGATCGCGGCGGCGGGTTTCGGTGTGCGAGCAGAGGGACCGGCCGGCTGAATCGTCCCCGAAGAGCGACCGGCCGACGGTGCCGTGCCGACTCTCCTCAATGGACAGGGCCGGACTCTCGCGCCTGCTCGGCCTCGATCACAGGTAGTGTAGCAAGGCGATCACTATGCTGGGCAGACCAACGGCCACGGGGTAGATCGAGTTGAGCCGCGAGCGAGTCTCCGGGTCGACCGGGTCGCCGGATCGCGGGTCCGCCGCAGGCTCCGGCAGCTGCGTCATCGCCGCCCGGGACGGATACTCCCTGCCGACGAACAACGTGCCGGACATGATGAGAGCCGCGGCCACACACACCAGCGCGACCAGCGCGCAGCCCTGAAAGAGGCGCGCGTCGTTACCCGTGGCCAGAGCGACAAGGCCGGCGATCCCGACGAGTGCGGCTCCGATGATCAGCGCGATGCCGATACGCTTCAGAGTCCCCATGTGTGTCCCCCTCGCAGTCGGCCGAACGGTCGGCGCTTCAGCAGTGCGCCACCTCCGGGAGTCTACTACCGACAACGGACGCATCCCGAACTGCTTACTCGACGCTGATCTCAGGTCGACTTCACGACGTCACCCAGACACCGCGACGGCGAGGAACAGGGCCATAAGGGGAGCCATCACGGCGAACCCGACGATGAGAATCGGGGCGCGTGAGGTCCACTGGCGGGCGACCGCGATCGTGGCCACCAAAAGCAGAGCACAGCCGATGAGACACCAGATCTGGAAGAGCGCGGACACGAGGACTTCCGCGCCGGCGACGTGGAAGTCGAAGACCAGCGCGACGCCGACGTTGACGACGATCAGCGCGAGGAATCCCGCGAGCGGCAGCCAGACGGGCGCCCTGCCGCGCCAGACCAAGGAGAGAACGAGGCCCACCAGGACCAGTGCCGGCACGCCGGGAGCGAGAATCGTCCAGCCACTCACAGTGTTTCCTTCATGCGTCTAACGCGTAGCGTTTGAGCTGCGAGCGCTGCCGCTCGCCCTTGGCGCAACCCTACGGCGAGCCAGCTCGAAACGCTGGTCAGGCCTACTCATAATGCGTCCACATGCGGAGTACCTTCACGGCGTGCTCGTCCTTGAGGACTTGATAGACGAGGCGGTGCTGGATGTTGATCCGCCGCGAGTAGGCACCGTGGAGGTCGCCGACGAGTTTCTCGAAGGACGGCGGCGAGCGGAACGGGTCGTCGGCCAGAACGTCCAGCAGTTCCTGCGCCCTGGGCTTCAGACCAGCAGTGGCAAGACGCTTGGCGTCCTTTTGGGCCTGCTTTGTGTAGAGCAGGCGCCAGGTCACCAGTCGAGCTTGTCATCCAGATCCTCGACGGGCGTCGCTAGGCCTTCGAGGATGGACTCTCGCATGCCGGGGATCGACAGCAGATGCAGCGTCTCCTGCACGGCGCGCCAGTCGTCTTCGGAGACGAGCACGGCATTGCTGCGCCGG
>PMKK01000014.1 GCA_003157715.1 Actinomycetota bacterium | reverse complement strand
GCGCGACTGCTCGCCGTCGCCGAACACGACCGGCCGGCCGCCCTCGATGGCAAGCCGCATGAAGCGCGGCACCACGCCGCTGTACTGTGAGGTAGGGTCCTGACGCGGGCCGAACACGTTGAAGTACCGCAGCGAGACGGTCTCGAGCCCGTAGACGACGGCGAAGGCACGCGCGTACTGCTCGGCGGCCAGCTTGGACACGGCGTAAGGAGAGATCGGCTGCGGCACCAGGTCTTCGCGTTTGGGCATCGCGGCGTTGGCGCCGTAGATCGACGACGACGACGCCAGCACGACGCGCCGCGCCTCGTTGTCGCGCGCCGCCAGCAGCACGTTCAACGTGCCGGTGATGTTGGCCTCGTTGGTCGTAAGGGGATCCTGCACCGAGCGTGGCACCGAGGGCAGCGCCGCGAGATGGATCACGAAGTCCACGCCCTTGACGGCGTTGTGGGCGCGCTCGTAGCTGCGCATGTCGCCCTCGAAGACCTCGACATCGCCGTCGACGGCGGTGAGGTTGCCGCGTCGCCCGGTGGAGAAGTTGTCGAGGATGCGTACCGCATGCCCGCGTTGGAGCAGCTCCGCCACCACATGCGAGCCGATGAANNCCCATTTCAGCCTCCCTGCGACGTTAGTCGAGCCGCACCGGGCTCGATCGACTTCCCGTTTGGCACTGGGGCCCATGCTACTACGGCGCGACGTCCGGGATTCCCGCCGTCGCCGCTTCCGACTACGGATTAACGCTGTTCGGCCGACTCTCCTGGGGCCGGGCCGGCGGCGGCCGGGGGTGCGGCGGCCGCAGCCGCATACGCGCCCAGCACGTCGGTGAGGGTCCAGTCGCGCCGCTCGTCGAGACCGAGCGCGGCGAAACGGCGCACTACGTCGCGCGCCGCAGCCGCGCAGCCGCCATCGTGCCCCTCGCTCGTCAGCCACCGAGCCAGCTCGTCAAGCTCGTCGGCGCGCCGGGCCGCGTGCCTTGGATAGCTCGGCAGGAGGCGTTCGAGGGTCTCGATGGTGCCCGGGTAGAAGGCCCGCAGACAGGCGAGCAGCTCGTCGCGATCGCCGGCCGCGCCGGCGGCCTCCATCACCTCGAGAAAGAGCGCCACGAGTCCCTTGTTGAACCCCGCGAAGGCGAGCTTGAACGCCGACGCGCCGCCGATCTCGCCGCCGAGCTCGCCGCCGAGCACGGCGGCATGCAGCGCCTCGGGCAAAGCGGCTGCGAGCTCGCCGGCCCGGGGCCCGCTCAGATACAGCCTGGTGCGCCCGCCGAGCTCGGCGGCGCTGCCGACAAAGGCGCCATCGACGCAATCGAGCCCGGCGCCGGCGAGCGTGGCGGCGATCGCCGTCATGGTCGCCGGCGCCACCGAGTTGGCGTCGAGGCAGAGGGGCCGCCGCCCGCTTCGCCGGGTGGCCCCGGCCACCGCCTCGGCCGTCTCCAGAGCGGCCGCCGGAGGCACCAGAGAGACTACGAGATCGCTCGTCCCGACCGCCTCCTCGAGCGATCCGAGCGTGGCGATAGCGGCTGCTTCGGCGTCGCCGCGGCACATCAGGCTGGGGCCCCAGAGGTAGGTGCCGACGCCCCAGCCTGCCGCGACGAGCACCTTCGCCACGGCGCAGCCCATCTCACCCGGGTACAGGACGGCGGCGCTACGCATCGGCGCTCCACTGCCGGGCGGCGCTACGCATGGGCGCTCCAGCGCCGGGTGGCGCGCCGCGCGGCCCGCCGGGCTCCCGCGACCGCCAGGACCCTGAGCTTCACCCTCAGCCGCGCGACTGACGGCATCGGATCGGACCAGCAGAAGTACGGCAGCACCTGATAGTGAGCGACATCCCTGACCCACGAGACGAGATCGAGCCGCCCCTCGCTTCTGAGGTCGACGAAGGCCTGAAAATCGTCGAGCGGATACCACAGCCGCAGGCCCTTGGCGTAGGTCACGCTGTCGAGCGCCGGCTGGGGCAGTCCCGCCAGACGCCGGTAGACGTAGACGGCGAGGTCGATGCCGCTGGCGGTCAGCAGCCCGTTCGCCGCCGTGAAGCGCGCGTTACACTCGATCAGCTTGAGCCGCCCGTCGCGCGGGTCTCGCTTGAACTCGACGTTGGCGACACCCCTGAGCCCTGCGTGGACGAAGAGCTTGAGGCCGAGGTCGCGCACCTCAGGGTTCCAGTCGGTGATGTGGTAGCAGCCGAAACCCTGGTGTTCGGGGAAGCGGCGGATGATCTTCTTGGTGAAGTGGAACTGCGGCGCGCCGCTCTCGTCGATGTAGGTGTAGTAGCTGCACAACAGGTCGTCGGGACCCGGGATCACCTCGAGGAGCACGACCTCGACGCCGTGCCCGCTTACCAGTCGGTAGGCGGCCATGAGCTCCTCGAAGTCGGCTGCCATCAGATACTTGCCTTCCATGACCTTCTTGAACTGGTGCGAGTACAGCGGCTTGACCATCAGCGGGTAGGTGAACTCGTCCCTGTGGCTTTCGATGTCGTCCGCGGTCTCGGCCGGCCAGAACCGCGGCGTCGGCACGCCGGCCTCGGCCGCCAGCCGGTAGGTGGCGAGCTTGTCGAGCATGGCGCGCTGCGCCTGCGGCTCGCAGGTGTCGAGGACGTACTTCTTGGCGAGCTCGTCGCGATGGTCGAGCAGCAGCTCGACGGCGTCGTCGTTGCAGGCGAGCAGCACGGCGCCGCGCAGATCGTCGGACTCGGGACCCAGCAGGTAGCGCAGCCAAAGCTCGGGCTGGGGGTCGGTACCATCGGCCGGCAGGCGGCGCGCATACCGCGAGAAAGCCGCCGGGGCATCGGGCCGGCAGAGCAGCCTGACGTCGACGCCGGCCGCGGCCAGGCTTCTGATGACCGAGATCGCCGTCACCATATTGGCGCCGGCGAGGATCGCCGGGGGACGGCTCACGTGCCCGCCTTCGCGAGCCGCTCCAGGATCAACGTCGCGACCGGCACGCGGCCGTCGCGCTTGTAGTAGTGGTAGTAGTGACCGGGGGCCGCATTGACCTCGATGACCACACCGCCGGCCTCGCCGAGGGGCACCGACGGGTCGGGCGTGATGACGTCGACGCCGGCCAGGCGGGCGCCGACGGCGGCAGCCGCCTCGGCGCCCGCCGCGACGACCTCGACGCAGAGATCGGCGGCCGCCGACACGTTGTCCTCGCGCCGGTTGTCGTTGACGACGTTCTTCAACAGCACGGCCTCGCCGGCCGCCGGCACCGACCGCAGACCACGGCCGGCCCGGCGCAGCGTGTGTCTGAGCTCGCCGTCGATCTTGACCAGCGACTGGCAGCTCGCGATGCCTCCCTCGAACCGGCGCCGGTTCTCGGCGGCGATCAGCTCGTCGATGCTGGAGTGCCCGTCGCCCGACACCATGGGGGGGTCGCGGCGCACGGCATCGAGCAGCTCACCCTCGAAATACAGGAGACGATACACGGCGCCGGCGACCTGCTCCTCGACTATGACGTCGCGGTCGAACGCGCCGGCGTAGGCCAGGGCCCAGGCGAGGTCTGCCCACGCCGCGACGGCCGTCGTGATGCCGATCGCCCCCGACGCGCCACGCGCCGGCTTGACGACGCACGGCCGGCCCAGCGACCGCGCGAAGCCCCAGGCGCAGCGCAGATCGTTCGCCGCGCAGACGGCGTGCCGGGGGACCGGGATGCCGCGTTCGCCGAGCAGGCGGTACACCAGCGGCTTGTCGTCGGCCATGGCGACGGTCAGCGGATCGTCGAGCGAGGTGAGGTTCCTGCGTACGCGCACGACGACGTCGGCGCAACTCACCTCGACGAGCTGGCCTGAGACCTCGCGCACCTGGCCGCCGTTGGCGATCGCCGCCTCGTCCCAGATGTCGCGGTAGAAGCGCGCCCGCCTGGCCGCGATCTCGGTCTTGACCGGCGTCCGGTGATAGCGCCGGCGGAGCAGCTTCCAGACAAACGACGCCCCGCTCAGGAGCCGGCGTGTGAACGTGTCGCAGGGCAAGCCGGGCACGCTCAGGGCGTGATGATGCAGCCGGTCTCGTCGAGCAGGTCGTCGACCCACTGGTTCGAGAAGATACCCCGCTTCACACCGGCGAAGTACTCGCGGTTCTTCGCCTGATAGGCCTGCAGCCGCTCGAGGATGTCGACGGCGTTGTCGCGCGGCACGACGACGACGCCAAACCCGTCGGCGACGACGATGTCTCCCGGGTTGACCACGACGCCGCCGCAGCAGATGGGGTAGTTGATCTCGCC
>PMKK01000057.1 GCA_003157715.1 Actinomycetota bacterium | reverse complement strand
CGCCGCTCGGGCCGCTTCTGGCGCCTGGTGCTGATCGGCTGCGTGATCGCCTGCGAGCTGCTCTTCTACTTCGCCTCGATCCGCCTGGCCAACGTCGCCCTGGGTATCGCACTCGAGTATATGGCGCCCATTTATGTCGCCCTGGCCGCGCCCTGGGTCCTGCACACGCGCCGCGCGCGCAGCGACATGGTAGCGGTCGCGGTGGCCGCCGTCGGCATGGCGGCCATCGTCGTGCCCAGTCTCACCCTGGGAGGCTCACACAACCTCGTCCCCGGGGTCGCCTGCGGCATCGTCGCCGGCATCTTTTACGCCGTCGGGCTGATGCTCATCTCGGACGTCGGCGACGAGATCCGCGGCACCACCTTCACGCTGTTCTTCTGCCTCTGCACCACCGTGCTGATCGCGCCGCTGGCCGTCTGGCAGACGGTCGTCGGGCGCTACCAGGCGACCTGGACCGACCTCGGCATCGTGGCCGTCATGGGCCTCATCTACACGGCGCTGTGTTTCAGTCTGTTCACCGACGGTCTGCGTTTCGTGCGCGTCGAGCACGCCGGCATACTGGGGTACCTGGAACCGGTCACCGCGCCGCTCTGGGCTCTGCTGCTGGTCGGCGAGCGGCCGCCGGCTTCGACCTGGCTGGGCGGCGCCNNTGCCGGCGTGAAGCGCCGGGAGTCGATGTGAGCGGCACAGACCACCGCCTGCGCGGCTACGGCGAGACGCTCGGCGCCTGTCTGATCAACGGCTCGATAGGGGTCTTCGTCACCTACTCGTCCATGCCGGCGACCCTGCTGGTCGCCGTGCGCATGGTGTTCGCCGGGATCGTGCTGGGCCTTGTGGTCGCCGCGCGTCGCGACTGGAGGGCGCTCTTTGCCGATCGCGGCACCACCATCCGTCTGGTCGTCTGCGGCCTCGCTCTGGCGGCCAACCTGGTGAGCTACTTCATCGCCATCCGACAGACAGGAGTGGCGGTGGCCATCTTCCTGTCGTATCTGGCGCCCCTCTACGTCGCCTTCATCGCGCCCCACCTCGAGGGCGGGCGCACCGAGGGCGCCGTCTACGTCGCCCTCGGCATAGGCCTTGCCGGCATGGCGCTGATCCTGGTCCCCGGGCTCACCGGCGAGAGCGTCAAGCTCACGCCCTACGGCCTGTTCTTCGCCGTCTTCGCCGGCGTGATGTACACGGTCTATCTGATCGGCGGCAAACAGCTGAGGCGCCGCAACGTGCACGCGACGACGATCGTCTTTGCGATGGCGCTCCTGGCGGCCGTGGTGCTGCTGCCCCTCGGCCTGGCGCAGTCGACGGCCGCCGAGTTCACGGTGCGCAACTTCGCCATCGCCGCCTTTCTGGGGATCGTCTGCACCGCCCTGACCTTCAGCCTGGTGATGGACGGCATGCAGTACATCAAGGTGCAGCACTCGGCGATCATGGGCTACGTCGAGCCGGTCAGCGCGCCCATCTATGCGCTGCTCATCCTGGGCCAGGTGCCGTCGCTGTGGACCATCGCCGGCGGGGCGCTGATCATCGGCGCCGGCCTCATCGTGGTGCGCTACGGCGCCGCTGAGGTCGAGCCCGAGCTACCGGGGTTCGCGCTGATCGAGCCGGGCGCCGGCGAGGCCGACTGATGGCCGCCGCCCGGCGCGACACCGCGGGCTACCTGCTGGTCGCCGTGAGCTTTCTCGTCTGGGGCTCGATCGGCGCCCTGGTGCGCATGACGGCGATGCCCGAGAGCGCCCTGCTTGCGGCTCGCATGGTGATCGGCGCCACGCTGGTCGCCCTGGTCTTCGCCCGCCGGCCGATGCTCGCCGAGCTGCGTGACCGGCGCACCATCGGCTGGCTGCTGCTCATGGGTCTCTTCAGTTCCTCGACCCTGCTGCTGTTCTTCTTTGCCTTGCGGCTGGCCGGCGTGGCGATCGGCATGTTCCTCATGTTCACCGGCCCGGTCTACGTCGCCCTGGCCGCGCCGCGCCTGCTTCACCAGCGGCCCGACCGCATCGTCTACCCGGCGCTCGCTCTGGCGGTCGCCGGCATGGCCGCCATCCTGCTGCCCGGGCTGCTGGGCGCCGCGCGCGTCTCGGGGGCGGGCATCGCCTGCGGGGTGGCCACGGGCTTTCTGTATGCGGGCTACGCGCTGACGGCCAAGTTCCTCACCAGGACCCTGCGCAGCGTGACGATCGCCCTCTCGGAGATGACGCTCGACGCCGTCATCGTGACCCCTCTGGCCGTGTGGCAGCTCGCCGGCTCGGGCTACCACCTGAGCGGCCACGACGTGGCGGTGACGCTCGTGCTGGGCGTGGCGTGCACCGCCATCCCCTACGTGCTGTACGTCGAGGGGCTGCGCCGCATCCGCGTCGAGCACGCCTCGATCCTGGGCTACCTCGAGCCGGTGAGCGCGCCGTTCTACGCGCTGCTGCTGCTCGGTGAGGCGACCACGGTCACGACGGTCGCCGGCGGCGCGCTGATCGTCGCGGCGGGCGTGCTCGTGGTCGTCTTCGGAACCGCCCAGCGCGGGGCCGCCGAGGTGGTGCCGACGTGAGCGGCGGGGCTCCAGCCGGTCCGGCGCGGGCGGACCGCGCGCGGGGCGGGCGGGGCTCGGCCTTGCTGCGGGGGTACGTCATCGTCTCGATCTCGTACCTGATCATGGGGGCGATCGGCGCCTTGGTCGATTACACGACGGCGCCCGAGAGCGCTTTGCTCGTGCTGCGCTTCGTGACCGCCGGGCTCGTGCTGGGCGTGGTCTTCGCGCGCCGCCGGCCGCT
>PMKK01000068.1 GCA_003157715.1 Actinomycetota bacterium | reverse complement strand
CGTGGCGCCGCGCTCCGGCGACGACGGCCAGGCGATCGCGCGCGCGGCCGCGAGGTGGGGAGCGGGCAAGGTCGTCGTTCTGCCGAGCGCGATGGTCGACGTGTCGTCGACCATGATCCGCGAGCGCGTGCGCGCGGGGCGGCCGATTCGCTATCTGGTACCGCCGGCCGTCGAGCGCTTCGTCGCCGAGCGGCGCCTGTATCTGCCCTCGTGATCTCCTCATGACCGAGCGCGAACGTGCCGAACAGATGCTGGTGGAACGTGGTCTTTCGCCGGCGCTCGAGGCGCACTGCCGGGGCGTCGCGGCGCAAGCCGAGTCACTCGCCCGTCGCTGGGGCGCGACGCCCGACGACGCCGCGGCGGCCGGCTTACTCCACGACCTGTGCCGTGAGCGCTCGCGGCAGGAACTGCTGGAGCTGGCGCGAAAGCACGATCTGAAGGTGGACCCGATCGAGAAGGAGTACGCCGTGCAGCTCCTGCACGCGCGCGTGGCGGGCGCCGAAGCCGCCGCCGCGGGGTTTTCTGCGCGGATCGCCCAGGCGATCCGCCGCCACACGCTGGGCGGACCCGGCATGAGCGTGCTCGACGAGTGCCTCTTCGTGGCCGACGCCATCGAGCCGGGCCGCACCTGGCAGGGCGTCGAGGCGGCGCGCCGCCAGGCGTTCGAGTCGCTCGACGCCGCCACGGTCACGCTCGCGCGCCGCGACGTGGAGAGGCTGCGCAGCCGCGGCCGCGAACCGCACCCGACCATGATGGCCCTACTCGAGGAGAAGCGTGGCACGCAGGTCTGAAGGCTATCGCGCCCAGCGTCTGGCGGCGCGACGCAACCGCCGCTGGGGCTCCTACCAGAACCTGGCGCTGTACGCGCTGGCCGCGATAGTGAGCTTCGGCGCGGTGCTGGGCGCGGTGCACGTGGCTCAGGGACTGCGCCATCATCACGTCGCGCCTGATGCCGGAGACTACCTCGCGCTCGTCACGATCGGCGCGGGGGAGGGGCGGCAGACCAAGCCCACGGCGGTGCTGCTCGCCCATGACGCCGATCTGAACACCTCGGCTCTCTACACGATCCCCTCGGATCTGTTGCTGACCGAGCCGGGTGGCGAGTACGTGATGGCGGGCGACGTCCTGGCCGAGGGTCAGCTCAAGTCCTACCTTCAGCGACTCGTGCACGCGCCGATCAGCTACAGCCTCGCGCTGTCCTACGCGGATCTCGAGAGACTCTCGGGAGGCGGCGACCTGCGCGTCACCGCGGCTGCGCCTTTCAGCCTGCAGGCGGGCGGCGCCATCCATCTCTACAGCGGACGATTCTCTCTGCCGGCGAGTCAGCTGCCGCTCGTGCTGAGCGCGACCGGCAAGGGCACGACCGATCAGGCGAGCGCCCAGGATGCGTTTCTGTCGGCGGTCTTCGCCGGAGCGGCGCTCGTGTCGGAGGGACGGCAGGCCGCGACCTTCAAGGCGATCGCCGACCGGCAAAAGGGTCTGGTCTCGGGCGACGCCCGCGAGCTGCTCGCCGAGATGACCACGGGCCGCATGACCGTGACGCGCCTGCCCTCGAACGGCGAGACCGCCGAAGGCCAGTTCGCCTGGCGGCCAGACCCCACGGCGATCATGGCCCAGATCACCCGCGAGGCCCGCGGCTTCGTGGCCCCGTTCACGGTCGCCGTCGAGAATGGTTCGGGCGCGCTGGGCATCGGCAAGCTCGTGGTCGATCGCCTGAGCGGCCTCGACGTGAACCTGCCGGCGGTGAGCAACGCCTCCTCCTTCAACTACGAAGTCACCCAGATCCTCGCCGGGGCGAAGGCCTTCGGAGTGGCCAATCAGGTGCGTGGTATACTCGGCCACGGCGTTGTCCTGACGGGCAGCGGTCTGTCCGACAATGGCGTAGTGGTCATCGTGGGCAAGGACCTCAAGGCAAAGGATCTGCAGTAGCAGCGATCGAGCAGAGCGAGCGGGCGCTGGCCCTTGTACGAGAAGCCGTGCGCGCCGCTGCCGCCAAGAAGGCCCACGATCCTGTCGTTCTCGACATGGCCGAAGCGGTCGGCTACACCGACTACTTCGTCGTCGTCAGCGGTGCCAGCACCCGCCAGGCCAAGGCGATTGCCGATGCCGTGAGCCAGGCTCTGCGCGCCATCGGCGCGCGCCCCACTCGCGCCGAAGGCGAGCGCGAGGCCGAGTGGATCCTTCTCGACTACCTCGACATCGTGGTGCACGTCTTCACGCCTGGCGCGCGCGACTTCTACCGTCTCGAAGCCCTGTGGGGCGACGTTCCCCGGTTGACGATCGAGCTCGACGGTGACGACGCGGAAGTGTCGCGGACCGGCTGAGTCGGGGCGGCCCTTTGGGTGAGCGGGCAGGCCCGAGTCGGGACGGCCCATCGGGTGAGCGGGCAGGCCCGATCGTCACCCCCTGGCGACGGATCTTCGCTGGAGCTCCGGCCTTCCGGCGGGTATACTGCGAACATATGTTCGCCTCGCCACCGTCCATCATCCACATCGACATGGACGCCTTCTTCGCGTCGGTCGAACAGGCGCGTCGCCCTGAGCTACGCGGCCGGCCGGTGATCGTCGGCGGGCGGGCCGAGCGCCGCAGCGTGGTATCCACGGCGTCCTACGAAGCGCGGGCTTGCGGCGTGCGCACGGCTATGCCCGTGGCTCAGGCGCGGCGGTTGTGTCCGCAGGCGGTCCTCTTGCCGGTCGACATGAGCGCCTACACCGCCGTCTACCACGAACTGCTCGAGCTGTTCGGGCGGTTCACCGATCTCGTCGAACCCGTGTCTATCGACGAAGCCGTCCTCGATGTCGCCGGCAGTCGCCGGCTCTTCGGGCCGCCGCGGGCGATCGCCGGCCGTATCCAGGAGCTGGTCTACGACGAGCAGGGCCTCACCTGCACGCTGGGCGTCGCCCCCAACAAGCTGCTCGCCAAACTGGCCGCCGACCTGCACAAGCCGGCCGGCATCGGCGTGCTCGACGAAGCCGACGTGCACGGCCGGCTGCGGGCGCTGCCCGTCGGCGAGCTGCACGGCGTCGGGCCGGTCACCCAGGATCGTCTGCACACCCTCGGCCTCACCACCGTCGGCATGCTGCAAGACGTTCCCCTGGCATTTCTCGCGGCGGCCTTCGGCCGCTCCGCGCAGGCGCTCAAACAGCTCGCCTTCGGTCGCAGCCTGGCGCCCGTGCGGTCCGTCGCCGCGGCGCCTTCATCCATGAGCCACGAAACCACTTTCGCCACCGACACGGCCGAACCGCAAGCCTTGCGCGCCACGCTGCTCACGCTGGCCGACGAGCTCATGGCGCGGCTGCGCGGCGGCCGCTACGCGGCGCGCACCGTGGCGCTCAAGGTCCGCGACAACACCTTTCACACGCTCGAGCGCCGCACCACGCTGCTGCACGCCACCACGAGCACGCGGGTCGTCTACACCGCCGCGGCCGGTCTGCTCGAAGCCGTCGAGCTCGGCCCGCGGCGCGTCCGCCTGCTGGGTATCACCGTGAGCGGTCTGCAAAGCGGCGCCTACCAGCTCACCTTCGACGACGGCTGGAAAGACCTCGCTTTAGACGAAGCCGTCGACAGCGTGCGCGCTCGCTACGGGCGGCACAGTATCCGCCCGGCAGCCACCTGCGCCAACGGCCCGAGCTTGTGCTAGACTCCCACGATTGCGGGCACATCTCTCGAGCCGGCATCCCGGCCGGCCGCGGCGTCACGACGGCGCCGGCGGCGGGTCGGCGGGCGGTCTCTCGGGCGGTGTGCCGTCACGTCAGCAAGGATGCACGCATCGATGACGCACGGCGGATCGACACGGAGGTATGCCTCCCACAGGGGCTCGGTCGGCTGCCATATGGCCCGCACCTCGGCGCGCGCGACGGTCCACCGTCGGGCGCGTTTGTGCTGTGTGGCCCGGTCTGAACGCTTCCACGACTCGAGGAGACCAGCATGAACGAACCGGGCAAGATCAGGAACGTCGCCCTCGTCGGCCACCGCGGCACCGGCAAGACGTCCCTCCTCGAGGCGCTCGTGTTTCGTGCCGGAGTGATCAACCGCCAGGGCAAGATCGAAGACGGCACGACGATCGGCGACTGGGACGACGACGAAAAGCGCCGGCAGCTCAGCCTGGCGTCGTCGCTCGCCCACGTCGAACGCGACGGCTTCACCTACAACCTCATCGACACGCCCGGCGACGCGAGCTTCCAGGCCGACACCATCGGTGCCCTGCGCGTCGTCGAGACGGCGCTCGTCGTGGTCAACACGGTGATGGGTGTCGAGGTCCAGACCGAGCGGCTCTGGACGCGCGCCGCCGACGCCGGCCGCGCCCGCATCCTGTTCTGCAACATGCTCGACCGCGAGCGCGCCGACTTCGATCGCACGCTGGGCGGCCTGCGCGAGGCCTTCGGCCACGAAGTCGTCGCCGTGCAACTGCCGATCGGTAGCGAACACGAGTTCAGCGGCGTTGTCGACGTGCTCAAGATGAAGGCCTACACGCTCGACGGCCAGCAGGTCGTCGAAGCCGACGTTCCGGCCGCGCTCGCCGAGCGCGCGCAGGAGATGCGCGACGCGCTCACCGAGGTCGTTGCCGAATCCAGCGACGAGCTCACCGAGAAGTTCCTCATGGAAGAAGAGTTGAGCGAAGACGAGCTGCAGCGCGGCTTCGCCGAGGCGGTGCGCGACGCCAAGATCTTCCCGGTCGCGGTCGGCTCGGCCACGCATCTTCTCGGCGTCGACCTGCTGCTCGATCTGCTGACGCTGGCGCCCTCGCCGGCGGCCGCGCCGCCGGCCCTGGCCTTCAAGCCCGACGGCACCGAGGTCGAGTTCTTCTGCGACCTCGACAAGCCGGCGGCGGCCTTCGTCTTCAAGACCGTCGCCGACCCCTTCAGCGGCCGCATCAACATCTTCCGTGTCTTCCAGGGTACGGTCGCCGCCGACAGCAACCTGGTCGATGCCCGCGACGCCCACAAGGAGCGCCTCGGCGCGCTGCTCAAACAGCAGGGCAAAGAGACGAAGGCCGTCGAGCAGCTCGGCGCCGGCGACATCGGGGCGGTGGCCAAGCTCAAAGAGGTCGTCACCGGCGACACGCTGTCGACTGACGGCGCGGCTGCCTTCCCGGCCATCGAGTACCCCGCGCCGCTCATGTCGTTCGCCGTCAAAGCCAAGGCCAAGGGCGACGAAGACAAGGTCATCAGCGCCCTGCGGCGACTCGCCGAAGAAGATCCCATGATGCACGTGGCCCGCGACGCGCAGACCGGCGAGATGATCGTCTCCGGCATGAGCCAGGTGCACGTCGAGGTGACCGTCGAGCGCATGAAGCGTCGCTTCAACGCCGACGTCGACCTAAAGCCGCCGCGCGTCCCGTACCGCGAGACCATCCGCGGCAGCGCCAAGGCCGAGGGCAAGCACAAAAAGCAGACCGGCGGTCGTGGTCAGTTTGCCGACACCTGGATGGAAGTGGCGCCCCTGCACAGCGGCGAGGGCTTCGAGTTCGTCGACAAGATCGTCGGCGGCGCCATCCCGCGCAACTACATCCCGGCCGTCGAAAAAGGCGTCCGGGCGGCCATGGTCGAAGGCTTTCTGGCCGGCTACCCGCTGGTCGACGTCCAGGTCACGCTCTACGACGGCAAGTACCACCCCGTCGACTCCTCCGACATGGCCTTCCAGATCGCCGGCTCGATCGGCTTCAAGGCGGCCGTCGAAAAGGCGCAGCCGGTGCTGCTCGAGCCCATCATGAACGTCGAAGTCACGGTGCCCGAAGAAAGCGTAGGCGACATCATCGGCGACATGAACTCCCGGCGCGGCCGCGTGCTGGGCACC
>PMKK01000206.1 GCA_003157715.1 Actinomycetota bacterium | reverse complement strand
TCACGAAGAGTACTACCGGCTCGTCCAGAGCCGCGGCGTGCGCTACGTCCGCGGTCGCGTCGGCGAGATCATCGAGGAGCCCGACGAGCGCCTGCGCGTGCGGTTCGAGGACACCGTGACCGGAGTCAAGAACGAGGAGCTCTTCGACCTGGTCNNCACGAAGCAGATCGCCCAGGTGGCCGGCCTGCAGACCGCGGCCGCCGGCTTCATCAAGGAGTACCATCCCAAGCTCGCCCCGGTCGACACCCAGCGCGCCGGCATGTTCCTGTGCGGCACCGCCCAGGGACCCAAGAACATCCCCGACTCGATCGCCCAGGCAAAGGCCGCCGCCGCGCGGGCCATCTCGATGCTCTCGAGCGGCTTCGTGCTGACCCCCGCCCAGGTGGCCTCGTCGGACACCGCCGTGTGCATCGGCTGCGGGGTGTGCGAGAGCGCCTGCCCGCAACTGGCCGTGACGCTCACCACCGGCGCCGACGTCCACGCGCTGGTCGACCCGAACGTCTGTCGCGGCTGCGGCATCTGCGCGGCCGACTGCCCGTCGGGCGCCATGCAGCTCGGCGGCTTCAGCGACGACGAGATCCTGGCCGAGGTACGGGTGTGACCCCCGTAGCTCAGGCCGGGCGCGCACCGCAAGTGGCGAGCGCGCCGGCCGGCCGGCCGGCGCGCGACACCCCGGACGCGCCGGCGACCACGCGCACCATCGTGGCGTTCTGCTGCCGCGAGTGCGCCTACGCGGCCGCCGACGCCAGCGCCAACGCGCGCACCGCGCTGCCGCCGACGGTGCGCCTCGTGCTCATGCCCTGCACCGGCCGTGTCTCGCCGCTGCACCTGCTCGAGGCTTTGGCCGGCAGTGCCGACGGCGTCATGGTCGCCGGCTGCCTCGAGGGCGAGTGCCATTATCGCGAGGGCAACTTCAACGCCATCGACCGCGTCCTGTTCGTGCAGCGCCTGCTCGACTCGGTCGGCGTCGAGGCCGAGCGCGTGCGGATGTTCACGATGAGCGCCGGCGAGCCGCCGAAGTTCGTCGCGGCAGTGCGCGAGATGGATCGCACGATCGGCGCCCTGCCGCCGCTGGCGAGGTCCTGAGATGCCGCTCACCCATCGTGGCCACGAGCTGCTCGAGCGCCTGCCGCAGGCGACCTTCGCCGGCGGTAGCGCCCTGGGCTGCGAGATCGTCCGTCACGACGAGCTCTGCGTGGGCTGCGGCAAGTGCGCCGCCGTCTGCCCGACCACGGCCAGCAAGCGCGGCGAGACCTTCGACGTGAGCCAGCTCCTGGACGCGCCGCCCGACAGCCGGCGGGGCGCGCTGGGCGCCGCCCTGCGGCGCCTTCAGCGCCACGCGCCCACGGGCCCGGTCACGGTGCCGGCGCGGGTGACGACCTACCGCACGATCGACTACGACGCCGGCGCCTGTCTGGGCTGCGGCGCCTGCGTTCGCGCCTGCCCGTCAGAGGCCATCGAAGCCCTGGCGCCCGAGGTCGGCGCGAGCGCGGCCGGCGCGGGCGCGGCCGGCACGAGTGCGGGCGCGGCTACCACAGAGGCCGCCGCGACCGCCGCCGGCGCGCCCGAGGTGTCGCCGTGACCGCGGACCGTCCGCTCGTGCTGTTGTGCGAGTGCGCCGGCACGATGGCCAACATCGACTTCGACGCGCTCGNNCGCACTGGTGCTCCCGTCAGGGCCAGGCACGTCTGCTCGAGCTCATGGAGACCGATCCGCGCCAGCCGGTCTTCGCCGGCTGCTCGCGCGACTTCTCCGACCGCCGCCTGCAGCGCCTGGTGTCACGCGGCCTGCATCTGGAGATCGCCGACATCCGCGAGGGCTGCTCGTGGGTGCACGACGACACCGCGGCCGTGACGACCAAAGCCGAGCGCATCATCCTCGCCGCCATGCGCTATCGCGGCGCCCCGACCGATACCCTGGCCCACACCGACAGGCTCGATTCGGTGCTGGTCATCGGCGGCGGCGTGGCCGGCACGCAGGCCGCCGTCGAGCTCGCCCAGATGGGCCATCGCGTCGAGCTGGTCGAACGACGGCCGTTCCTGGGCGGCCGCGCCGCGCGCATCGGCACCGTGTTTCCGACCAACGACTGCGGCCAGTGCCTGCCGACCACCGACGCCCAGGCCGGCACGCGCAAGTGCTTCCATCGCAATGTCGCCATCGACGACCCCAACCTGCGCGTCTGGCGACGCACCACCGTCGAGTCGGTCGAGGGTCGCCCGGGCGACTTCGAGGTCGCCCTCAAGCGGCTGCCCAACATCGTCACCGACGAATGCATCAACTGCTGCTCCTGCGAGACGGTCTGTCCCGAGACCGCGAGCGACGGCGCCAAGAAGGCGATCTTCGCCGAGTACTACGACGGCCGCGTGGTGCGCACCGTCGACCTCGACACCTGCACCTTCTGCGGCGCCTGCGTCGAGCAGTGCCCGGTCGAGGCGATCGACTTCAGCCAGTCGCCCACGCGCTCCACGGTGAAGGCCGGCGCCGTGCTCACGGCGGTCGGCTGCCAGCCGGCTCCGGCCGAGCTGATCTCTCACCTCGGCTACGGCCACGACAACGTCGTCACCCAGACCGAGCTCGCCGAGATGATGGACGACTGGGTGGCCCAGGCCTCGGTCGGACGTCTGCCGGCCCGCAACCTGGTGATGGTCCAGTGCGCCGGCTCGCGCGACCGCCGCCGCCTGCCCTACTGCTCGCGCCTGTGCTGCATGATCGCCCTCAAGCACTCGATCCGTCTCAAGCAGCTCTTCCCCGAGATGAAGGTGACCATCTGCTACCTCGAGCTGCGCACCGCCGGCGTGGGCTACGAGAACTGGTACATCGCCGCGCGGCGCGCCGGAGTCGAGTTTCTGCGCGGCACGCCGCCCGACGTGCAGTTCGACGAGTACGGCCGGCCGGTGATCGAGGTCGAAGACATGACCGCCGCCGAGAAGAAGATCCTGCGCCCCGATCTGGTCGTGCTGTCGCACGGCATGGTGCCGGCCCAGGAGACGGCCGGCATCGCGGCGGCGCTCGGCATCGACACCGACGACGACGGCTTCATCGACATCCTCGACCGCAAGAACCGCGCCACCGAGACCACCCGCGAGGGCATCTTCGTCTGCGGCTCGGCCGCCGGCCCCAAAGCACTCGTCGAGTGCAACACCGAAGCCTCGGCGGTCGCCGCCGAGATCCACAACTTCCTGGGCTCCGCCGGACGCCGCATGGCGCCCGCCTCGACGGTGCGGGCCGAGGCCTGCGTGGGCTGCGACGTCTGCCAGACGATGTGCCCCTTTGGAGCCATCAGTCTGGTCGAGCGGCCCGTCGGCGTGCCGCGTCCGGCCGAGGTCAAAGACGACGGCAAGCTGGCCGTGGTCGATGCCGAAGCCTGCCGGGCCTGCGGCATCTGCACCGCCAACTGCCCCGAGATGGCGATCGACCACAACCTCTCAGACGACGCCCTGTACGGTCGCCTGCGGCTCATGGCCGGCGACGTCGAGCGACCCATCGTCTGCTTCTACTGCAAGGAATGCGCCGGCGCGGCGATCAGCCTGAGCGGCCTGCGCCACGACGCCTACCCGACCAATGTGCGCCTGATCGAGCTGCCCTGC
>PMKK01000349.1:225-6969 GCA_003157715.1 Actinomycetota bacterium | reverse complement strand
CCGCTCTCGGTGAAGATGCAGGAGCCGTTGGCGAACTCGCTGTGGTTCATGAGCGCGAGGCCCTCTTCGAAGTCGTTGACGCGCTTGATGAACAGCACGGGGCCGAAGGCTTCTTCCCAGCCGCAGCTCATCTCGGGCGTGACGTTGTCGAAGATGGTGGCGCCGACGAAGTGCCCGTTCTCAAAGCCCGGGACCACGAGGTCGCGGCCGTCCAGGACCAGCGTGGCGCCCTCTTCGACGCCCTTGTCGATCCAGCGCTTGACCGACGCCTGGTGAGCGGCGGAGACGACCGGACCGAGCTCCGTCTTGGGATCGTAGGCGGCGCCCACGATACGCTCCTCGGCGAACTTCTTCATGTAGCCGACGAACTCGTCGGCCACGGCGTTCTCGACGACGCAGACCGGGAGTGCCATGCAGCGCATGCCGGCGCAGCCGAAGGTCGAGTTGATGATGCCGCGGGCGGCCCGCTCGAGCGAGGCGTCGCGCAGGACGAGACCGTGGTTTTTGGCCTGCGTCTGCNNCTGCGCCTGGACGCGCTTGCCGTGCGAGGCGGCGATGCCGAACACGTGCTTGCCGACCGGCGTGGTACCCACGAAGCTGACGCCGCGGACGGCCGGGTGCTTGAGCAGGACTTCGGCCTCTTCCTTTTCGGCCGTCACCAGGTTGACGACGCCCTTGGGCAGGCCNNGAGCAGCAGGTGGCTCGTGAGCGGTACTGGGTTGGCGGCCTTGATCACGAGGGTGTTGCCGGTAGCGATGCACAGCGGGAGCATCCAGCCGAAGGGGATCATGGCCGGGAAGTTGAACGGCGCGATGCCGGCGAACACGCCGAGGGGCTCGCGGTAGCTGACCGTGTCGTGACCGGTGGCCACGTTCATCAGCGACTCGCCCTTCATGAGCATCGGGGCGCCGACGGCGACGTCGATCGCCTCGATGATCTTGACGACCTCGCCGCGGGCCTCGTCTAAGTTCTTGCCCAGCTCGGTCGCGACCAGGGTGGCGATCTCGTCCATCTTGGCGAGGAGCATCGGGCGCCACGTGAAGAGCACCTCGGTGCGCTTCTGGATCGGCATGCTGGCCCACGGGCCGAAGGCGCGGTGGGCCGACTCGATGGCCTCGACGACCTCGGCCTGGGTGCACATCGGCGTGCGAGCGATCACCTCGCCGGTGTTGGAGTCGGTGATGTCGACCCACGTGTCGCTCTTCGACTCGCGCCACTCGCCGTCGACCATGTAGCCGAGTGTCTTGACCTCAGTCTTGGTCTCCGCCATCGTCGTTCCTCTCGGTCCTGGGGTTGATTCGTTTGCCGTAAAGAAGTCTAATCAATCAAGTGATTAACCACAAGTGCCATGACCCGGCCACGAGTGCCACGAGGAGACCGCGCATGCGGGTTGACGAACGCGACGAGCAGAGGACGGCGGTCGCCCTGGCCGACGGAGCAGGAGACGGGGCCGGCCGGGCGACGGCGGCCGTGCCGAGTGGCGACCCGCGGCAGAGCATGTCGCCGCCCGCCCTCAACATCCTCGCCGCCGCCCAGAGCCTGCTCGTGGCCAAAGGGTTCCCCGGCCTCACGCTGCGCGCCATCGCGGCCGAGTCGGGTGAGAACTCCGCCATGGTGCAGTACTACTTCGGAAACAAAGGGGGCCTCGTCAAGGCGATGATCGACTCGGTCTTCCGCGACGACCAGAGGGACGCCGCGGCGGCCATGAGCACCGTCGGCAGCGAGGACCGTCTGCCCCGGATCGTCGACGGTCTGCGCACGATCAGCTCGTCGCGTTCGTTCCGCGTCTTCTTCGACGTGCTGCCTTACGCCCTGCGCAACGCGGGGCTCCGCGGTCGCATGGCTCGCGCTTACGACTCCTACCGGCAGATCAAGCGTGACTGGCTGCGCGGCGAAGGCGAGCCGTCGCCGCGCGAGCAGGATGCGCTGCTGGGCGTGGCCGAGCTCATGACCGCCGTGGTCGACGGTCTGGCCATCCAGGAGGCCATCGACGACGACTTCGACATGCGCCGCGCCTACGCCGTGCTCGAATTCATGTTGCAGCGCTCGCTGCCGGAGCTGATCGAGTCGGGACTGCCCGCGGCGGCGGCGACGCGCTGACGGGGTGTCAGACGGCGGGGGGGCGCCTGTTCGGGGGCGGCGGGTCCTTCATCCCGAGGCGAAAGTACTCGCCGGTCTCTTTGCGCTTCCAGGCGACGACGACGCTCTGGTTCAGCGGATGCACCATCGTGATGGCGCCCGGTTTCGCGCAGTCCTCGACGCAGCAGCCGCAATACCAGCATTCGTCGGGGTAGAGCACGATAGGCGGCCGGCGCTTCTCGGGATTGGGCATCAGCACGTCGGTGCGGCAGATCTGGACGCAGACGTTGCAGCCGTTGCACAGCGCGGCGTCGAAGCGCACGGGGATGTTGGGGGTGGGGGGGTTGGGGACCATGTACACCTTGTCGCTCATCACGACTCTCCCAGTCCGCTGTGAGCCCGGTAGTTCTCTTCGTAGGTCGACGCGTAGGGCGCCCGCAGATGGTAGTCGAGCGGCAGCTCGCGCGTCGTCACCTCTCCGTGCTCGCGGCGCATGGGCAGCAGCTTGTGCCACTCGGGAGGGTCGAGCGCTGGGTAGTCCAGTCTCATGAACTCGAGGTGCTCGCTGCTCGCCCTGCGGGCGAGCGAGGCGTGCATCACCATCTCGCCGACGGTGAGTATGGTCTGGCACTCGAGCATGCGGCCCAGCTCGTGGGGGTTGGCCGCGTAGCCTTTGCTCAGCTCCGCATCCCTGAGGTCGGCCAGCAGCGCCAGCCCCAGCCGCAATGCTTCGGCGCTGCGGAACTGGCCGCAGTAGTCCTGCATCACCCGGCAGATGCCCGCGTTCAACTCCTTCCAGCCGATGGCCTCGGGCTTCTTGCGAAGGGGGGCGTAGACGCGGGCCTTTTCGGCCTCGAGCTGCCGCGCGTCGACGGCCGCTTCGGCCACGCTACGAGCGTGCGCGGCCGCCTTTCGTCCGGCGTATCTGCCGCTGGTGGCCGCGCCGGCGTGGTCGCCGCCGCCGTAGACGCTGCGACCGGCGGCGTACAGTCCCTCGAGGCTCGACCTGAGATCCCAGTCCACCACCAGGCCGCCGCCGAAGCTCTCGCGCCACTGCGGCACCGACGCTCCGGCGGGATAGTGCGGGCTGCGATAGGCGTCGGGCGGCATGAGCGGCGCCTGGAGCATGTCGCGATCGGGGTCGAACCCGGCCTTCGTGTAGGTCTCGTACACGGGCACCCGGCTCTTGCCCTCGTTGCCCACCATGAGGCCGAAGATGGCGCGCCGTTCGTGGTCGGGCAGGCTGGGCAGATCGGCATACAGCGGCAGGCTGAGCTCGCCCTTGCCGATGCGCTCGGCCAGAGAGTCGTCGATGTAGTTGCCTCTGGCCTGGGGCGTGACCGACGAGCCCACCAGCCCTCCGCCGATCAGCATGAACTTCTGCCCTTGCCCGGGGCGGAACCTGTCGCGCACCGTCGGGAGCTCCCTGCCGCTGCCGTCGAACCAGGGGACCGCCGTGCCGTTGGCGTCGACCATGGAACAGCCGTACCAGGTGTTGTCGGGATAGCCGACGCCGTACTGAATGTGGGCGAAGCCGCCGGCGGTGCCGTAGGAGCCTTCCATCGCGGCGTACTCGGCGCCCGCGTTCCAGGCCATGGCATGGCCGTCGCCGACGATGTTCAGGTCGGCGAACGTGGCCGCGCCGCCGTTCAGCTCGGTCGAGAACACCCACTCCCGCCGGGGATGCGCCAGAGCCAGTACGGTCGCTTTTGCGCGGAAGGCGCAGAACTCGCCGGTACGCACGTTGACGCCGGTCGCGCCCACGACGTTGCCGCCTTCCGCGCCGTTCTCGGTGAGCAGGCTGGTCGCCATCACCCTGTCGAAGATCCTGACGCCGAGGCGCACGACCTCTTTGTGCAGGCAGGGTTTCATGTTGTGGCCGTGGACCCGCAGGGTGTGTCTGCTCTCGTAGTCGTAGGAGAACATGAGCTGGGTCTCCGAATCGCGAAACTCGGCGCCCTCGAACTCGCCGTGCACGTCGCGTATTTGCACGCCCATGCGCTCGCAATCCAGAGCGGCGTCCCAGCTCTCCTTGCACTGCGTGTAGCGCAGGGGGCCGCAATCGTAGCCCGCGAAGCCGTCGGCGATGGCACGGGTGTACTCCTCGGGCGACACGGTGCTCAGGGGATTGGTGCAGGCGGCCTGCCAGTGGTCGACGCCGGCGCCGCCCTGCCCGCTTCGCCGGGTGGGGCCCTTTTCCACCATGATCACCGAGGCGCCGGCGCGCGCCGCGCTTATGGCCGCGTGACAGCCCGCGATGCCGCCGCCCAGCACGAGCACGTCCGCGGAGACCCTGGTCTCGCTGCCGTAGCGCACGGGGTAGGGCCACTCAGGGACCGGATCGCCCTTCTGTATGAGGTTCCACCACGAGCTCACAACGTGTCACTCCGGCGTCAGAGGTTTGAGGGCGGCGCGCTGGGAGCCGTGGGCTCAGGCAGCGTCGTGCGCCGTCCCGTGGTCTCCAGCATGGCGTCGCGACCGGCGCCATGCAAGCGCCGGAACCTGGCCTGGAAGAAGCGCAGCGCCGGGGGTTCGTAGACCATCTCCAGACCGCCGATCGAGTCGCGCCGCTCGTAGACCTCGGCGATCGACTCCGCGGTCACGTCCATGTGGGCCTGGGTGTAGACCCGGCGCGGGATGGTCACGCGCACGAGCTCGAGCTTGGGCCGGCGGTTCTTGCCGGTCCTGGGGTCGCGCCCGGCGCTCACGTTGCCGCGCTCCATCGTGCGCACGCCGCCCTCGAGGTAGATCTCGGCGGCCAGCGTCTGGGCGGGGTAGACGTCCTGATCGAGGTGCGGCAGAAACGCCCTGGCATCGAGGAACACGCCGTGTCCGCCGATCGGGTGCACGATGGGCACGCCGAACTCGATCAGCTTCTGACCAAGGTACTCGACCTGTCCCACACGGGCCCTGATGTGATCGTAGTCGACCGACTCGTGCAGCCCGATGGCCACCGCTTCCATGTCGCGACCGGCCATGCCGCCGTAGGTGTGCAGGCCCTCGTAGATGACGACCATGTTGCGGGCCGCGTCGAAGACCTCGTCGTCGTTTACCGCCAGGAAGCCGCCGATGTTGACCAGCGCGTCCTTCTTGGCGCTCATCGTGCAGCCGTCCGTGAGATCGCACAGGGCGCGCACGATCTGGGCGATGGTCATGTTCGCGCACTCGGCCTCTCTGACCTTGAGGAAGTAGGCGTTCTCGGCGACGCGGGTGGCGTCGTGGATGATGCGGATGCCGTGTGTGTCGCAGAGCGCCCGGACCGCGCGCAGGTTGGCCAGGCTGACGGGCTGGCCGCCGGCCATGTTGACCGCCGTGGCCACGCAGACGTAGGGGATCCGCTCCGCGCCGTGCTCCGCGATGACCCGCTGCAGCTTGTCGAGGTCGACGTCGCCCTTGAACGGATACTCGCTGGCCGGATCGTGGGCCTCGTCGCGGATCACGTCGACGAAGCTGCCGCCGGCGAGCTCCTGATGCTGGCGCGTCGTGGTGAAGTACATGTTGCCGGGGATGACGTCGCCCCGCTTGACCAGGATCTGCGAGAGGATGTGCTCGGCGCCGCGGCCCTGGTGGGTGGGCACCAGGTGCCGGTAGCCGTAGATCTCGCGCACGGCTTCCTCGAGGTGGTAGAAGTTGCGGCTGCCCGCGTAGGCTTCGTCGCCGAGCATCATGCCGGCCCACTGCACGTCGCTCATGGCCGAGGTGCCGGAGTCGGTGAGCAGGTCGATGTAGACGTCCTTGCTCTCGAGCAGGAAGGTGTTGTGGCCGGCCTGTTCGATGGCCGTCTCGCGTTCCTCGCGCGTGGTCATTCTGAGGTGCTCGACCATCTTGACCTTCCAGGGCTCAGCCCAGGACCGGTGGCGCGTCGTGGCCATCTCGCTTCTCCCTTCGTACTCGCCGCCGACGCCGGCCCCGTCAGCGACGGACCAGCGAACAGGCCCGATGTTCCACTATTACTTGCCAACAAGTCAAGCAGTAGTGCACACACTCCCGATCCGTCTTTGACCGCGACGGCCTTTCGCGCATACATTCGGGTCATGACGGCTGGACCAGGCACAAGCGACACGGGAAGATCGAGAGACGACGAGCGGTGGCCCGTCCGCGTCGTCGGGCGGCATCTGCGCGAAGCCCGGCTGCGGGGCAAGCTCACGCTCGAGGTGGTCGCCTCCGCCGCCGGCGTCACCAAATCGTTCGTGAGCGCGGTCGAGCGCGGTGAGACCTCGCCGTCGATAGGCTCCCTTTATCGCATCTGCGACGCCCTGGGCATCTCCATGTCCTCGCTCTTCGAGCTCGTCAGCCAGGAGAGCACCACCATCGTGCGGCGGGCCGACGTGACGGGCACGTATTTCGGCGGCGAGGGAGTCGTCAACTTCGTGCTCTCGCCGCGCTCAGAGCGCCGCGCCCAGATCATCGAGACGCGGATCGCGCCGGGTGGCTCGCCGGGACGCGAGCTGTGGTCGCACCCCGGGGAGCTCGTGATGGCGACCGTCATCAGCGGCTCGCTCGAGGTGCGCCAGGGGGACCGGCTGACGACTCTGGGAGAGGGCGACACGATCGCCTACGCACCCAGCGAGCCGCACTCGTGGCGCAACCCCGACGGTGAGGTCGCCGCCGTGGTCATGTTCTTCGAGATCCCCGCGGAGTACTAGGCGCGCAACGAAGCCACGC
>PMKK01000349.1:0-160 GCA_003157715.1 Actinomycetota bacterium | reverse complement strand
GGGGATGCCGAACACGATCTCGACGAGCACGACCCCCCCGAGAAACCAGCCGACGTCCATGCCCAGCAGGGTGATGATCGGCGACCAGGCGTTGCGCATGATGTGACGCCAGACGACGGTGCGCTCGGGCAGCCCTTTGGCGCGCGCCGCCTTGACGTAG
>PMKK01000010.1 GCA_003157715.1 Actinomycetota bacterium | reverse complement strand
CCCGACGGCGAGCTCAGCCACGGCGTGAGCGGCTTCTTCACGAAGCGCGGCTTTGCCGACGAGTACCTCAAGCTTCTGGCACGCGAGCTGCCCCCAGGTGGCGCCGGCGGTGCCGCCGCCGGCGCGGGCGCCAGCAGCGGCGCGGGCGCCGGCGGCGGCGCGGGGACCCCTGCCGACGACACTCCAGGGGAGACCACGTGACGCCCGACGCGTCCCCGCGCGAAGAGGGCTTCTCGAAGGACGCCGACAAGCTCATCCGGCGGCTCTCGCTGGTGGCCTTCCTGCTGTCGCGGCCCGGGCGGCCGGTGACCTCGGCCGAGATCCGCCGCCGCGTCGAGGGCTACGCGCTCATGACCGACGACGCCTTCAAACGTCGCTTCTACGAGGATCGTGCGGAGCTTGCCGGCCTCGGCATCGGCGTGGAGGCCGACGCCGAAAGCGAGAGCGAAGCCGAGATGTACTCGCTGCCGGCGGCGGCCTACTACCTGCCGGCCATCGCCTTTACGCCCGACGAGCTCTCGGCGCTGGCCGCCTGCCTGTTCGTGCTCGAGCATCGCTTCGCCTACAGCGAGCCGCTGCGCCTGGCCCTGCTCAGCCTCACGCACGGCCGCCCCGAGCTCCTGGCCGCCGCGACCACGGCGCCGGTCAGCGTGCTGCCCGCCCGCGAGGCGCAGCGCGCCGCGAGCGCCCTGCCCAAGCTGCAGCAGGCGGCGGCGGCCGGCAAGACGGTCACGTTCGTCTACTACTCGATCGGCCGCGACGAGGAGCTCGGGCGCACCGTCGACCCCTACGGGCTGCTGCTGGTCGGCGACGAGTGGTATCTGATCGCCTTCTGCCACCTGCGCCAGGCGGTCCGCACCTTCCGCGTGTCGCGCGTGCGCTCACGCGTGACCTTCGCCACGCGCGCGCCCCACGACTTCACGCCGCCCCAGGACTTCACGATCGACAACTATCTCGACCGGCCGGCCTGGCAGCTCGGCGAGGCGGTGGGCAGCGCCACGGTGCGCGTCTCGGCCGACATGGCGTGGTGGGTCGAAGCGCATTTCTCGCGCTGCGGGACGATCGCGCCTGCCCCGAACAACGGCGCCATCGTCTACACGACCCCCTATAACTCGCCCCAGCAGCTCNNTGCCGGCCAAGCGTCAGAGCTTCTCGAGGGCGCCGGTGAGGCCGGTGATGCCGGTGACGATTCGAGCGGCGGCGCAATCTCCGGCCGCACCGCGAACGCCGGCCGACGCCCCGCAAGTCCGACGACCACGACCGGCGGCGCCGACTGGCAGGTCGAAGTCGACCGTTTCACGCGGCTGGCCGCTCTCATGACCTACCTGCACGGCGTCTGCCACGCGTCGGGTGACAGAGACGAGACGCCGGTGGCGGTCGCCACGGTCTGCGCCGCCGTCGACGTCACGCCGGCCGAGCTCAAGGCCGACGTGCGTCTCCTCAACCTGGTGAACTTCGGCGGCGAGGGCACGCTGGTGTGGGCTGAGATCAAAGGCGCCACGCTGGTCGTCACCTGCGACACCGCAAGCTCGGCCTTCGCGCGGCCGGCGCGCCTGTCGCCGCTGCAGGTCGACACCCTGCTGCTGGCCGTCGAGATCCTCGGCGGGCAGCTGCCGATCGAGCGCGGCGCCGCGCTGCGCAGCGCGGCCGACAAGCTGCGCCATGCGCGCAGCGCCGTCCCGTCGGCGNNTCGCCGCCGGCGAGCGCCTGCCGGCCGCCGAACCGATCCTCGACGCGGTCAGCGCGGCGATCGGCCAGCGCCGCCTGCTCGACATCGACTACTGGTCCGAGGGCAGCGGCGTGAGCACGACGCGCACGGTCGAGCCCTACCTGCTCGTGCGCACCCGCGGCGAGTGGTACTACGTCGCCTGGTGTCGCCGCTCGCAGGGTACGAGGACGTTCCGCGTGGCGACCACCAAACGCGCGCTGCCGCGCAGCGAACGCTTCGCGCCGCGGGCCGAGGCCGAGGTCGAGCTCTACCGGCGCGAGGGTATCCGCAGCTCGCAGCTCTATGCGCCGCAACGCGCTATCGTCTGGTATGGCCCCGGCATCGCCCGCTGGATCGCCGAGCGTGAACCGACCGTCGCCGCGCCGGCGAGCGCGCAAGGGACGCCAACGAGCGCGGCCGGCGCGCAAACAGGGCAAACAGGCGCCGTTCTCGCCTTGCAGCCCTTTGTCGACGAGCGCTGGCTCAGCCACGAGCTGCTGCGCTTCGGCGGCGAGGCGCTGCCGCTCTCGCCGCCGACGGCCGTCGCGGGCCTGCGCGAGATCGTCGGCCGGCTTCTCGAGCGCTACGCCTAGGCCATGCNNCCCCACCACCGTCATCCAGATCCTGTTCGCGGTCCAGCTCCCGGTCTGCATGTACGTGGGTTACCGCATCGCCCGCATCACCGGGCGACCCCTGCTCAACTGGCTCATTTACGGCTTCCTTGCCGCCGTCGTGTTTCCACCCTTCGGAGCGGCGCTCGCGCTGGTGGCGCTCTTCGTCTGCCCGCCGGCACGACCCCGGGAGACGTCGTCGTGACGTCCCGACCGCTGCCGGAGCGACGCTGCGAGACGCTCTCGTGACCCCCTACGCGCTGTCCGGGCGGCGCTGTCTGGCAGTCATGGGTGCCTCCGCCTTCGAGGAGCCGGCCCGTCGGCCCGATCTCGATGACCTGCCGGCGGCGCTCGACGCGGCACTCGACGCCCCGCTCGAGGCTGCGCCGCTCGCGGAGCTCGCCCGCGACGCCGCCAGGGTGGCCGTGGTCGTGCCCGACTCGAGCCGCGACTGCCCTGTCTCGACGCTGCTGCCGGCGCTCCTCGAGCGCCTCTCGGCGGCCGGGCTGGGCGACGAGC
>PMKK01000101.1 GCA_003157715.1 Actinomycetota bacterium | reverse complement strand
GCGCGACCTGGCGCGCAAGGTCGCCGGGCTCTATCTCGAGATCGTGGCGGGTGCCGGGGAAGACGAGTCGGTCATCCCCGATGTCACCCGTACGGATGACAATGCGGGGGACAAACCCGGCGACGAACCGGAGCACGAATGAGCACCGGCTGGCTGTTCGAGATCGGCGCCGAGGAGCTGCCCTACAAGACCTGTCAGTCGCTGCTCGCGCAGCTGCGCGGCAAGGGCACGGCCGAGTCGCCGGGGCTGGTCTACGAGACGCTGGCCGCCGCCCGCCTGCTGGGTGACGGCGACTCGGCCGACCCCGCCGCCTTCGCCGAGACCCGTCTCAAGGTGATGGTCGCGCCGCGGCGCGTCGCGGTGGTCGTCGCCGACCTGCCGCGCGAACAGACCGCCGAGACGTCGCGCTTTCGCGGGCCGCGGGTCGACGTGGCCTTCGCCCCCGACGGCGCTCCGACCAAGGCCGGCGCGGGTTTTGCCCGCAGCAAGGGCCTCACTCCCGAGCGTCTCGGGCGCGAGACAAGCGACGGCAACGAATTCGTGGTCGCGGTGATCGAAGCCGAACGGCGCCCGACTGAACTCGTTCTGCCCGATGTCTGCCGGCGCCTGATCTCCTCCTTGCAGATCCCCCGCGGCATGCGCTGGGGCGCCCGCCCGGCGGGCGCCGACGACTACCTGCGCTTCTCGCGGCCGCTGCGCTGGCTGACGTGCGTGTTCGCCGGCAAACCGGTGCCGTTCGAGTTCTACGACCTGCGCGCCGGCGACGTCACGCAGGGTCACCGCGTGCTCGGCCGGCCGCTGATCGTCGACCACGCCAGCCACTACGAGCGCCACCTGCGCGAGCAGCATGTGATCGTCGACCAGGACGAGCGCCGGCGCCTCATCGTCGAGGGCCTCGACAAGGCCGCCGCCAAGCTCGGCGGCCGCTGGTCCGACCCCGCCGGGGTGCTCGAAGAGAACATCTACCTGGCCGAGTGGCCCAGCGTGCACGCCGGCGCCTTCGACGAGCGCCACCTGCGCCTGCCGCGCGATGTCCTGGTGACCGCCATGCAGGCCCATCAGCGCTACTGCCCGGTCGAGGACGCCGACGGCCGGCTGTTGCCGGCGCTCCTGTATGTCTCGAACGCCGACCCGGCGGCCGCGGCGCTCATCACCCACGGCAACGAGCGCGTGCTCGAAGGCCGGCTCGACGACGCCGAGTTCTCGTACGATCGCGACCTCGCCGAGGGCCTCGAGGCCATGGCCTCAAGGCTGGGCGAGGTCGTCTTTCACNNGCTGGCCGACAAGTCGGCGCGGCTTGCCTTGCTGGCGCAGGGCCTGGCGGGCTCGGTCGGCGGGCCCGGCGACCACGCAGCGGTCGCGGCTGCCGCGGCCACCGCGTCCGCCGCGTCCGCCGCGGACCTGGGCCTCACGGCGCCGGTCACCGGCGAACTGCCGGCGGCCGTCATCGCGGCGCGCTACGCCAAGGCCGACCTGGTGAGCCAGGTCGTGATCGAGTTTCCCAGCCTGCAGGGTCGTGTCGGCGGGGTGTACGCCGGCAAGGCCGGCGCCGCGCCGGCCGTGGCGCGGGCCATCGCGGAGCACTACCTGCCGCTGTCGGCGGTCGCCCCGATNNCCCGGCACGCTGGCCGGCGGCCTGGTCGCCATCGCCGAGAAGATCGACAACATCGCCGGCGCCTGGATCGCCGCCGAAAAGCCGTCCGGCTCGCGCGACCCCTACGGGCTGCGCCGCGCGGCCATGGGCATCGTGCGCATCGCCTTAGAGAACGACCTGCACATCGTGCCGTGCGAGCTCGCCGATATCGCCTTCACGGCGTACGCGGGGCAGGGTAAGGCCGAACCGCAAGGCGACCCGCGGGCCGAGATCGCGGCCTTCGTCTGGGAGCGCCTCCAGGGCCTGCTGCTCGACGAGGGCCTGCCGTTCCCGCTCGTCGAGGCGGCGCTGGGCGCCGCCGCGCCGCCGGCCGGCTCTGCCGGCTCGATTGCCGCGCCGGGCGCCGGGTCCGCCGTCCCGAACACTGCTCCGAACCAAGAGGCGTGGTCGGCCGCTGCATCTGGTGCCGCCTCGGGCACCGCTTCGAGCACCGCCCCGGACACCGCCCTCACGCCGTCGCCGGCCGACCTGCCGCGCGTGGCGGCCCTGGCGCGCGCCTTCGCGCGCCTCGAGTCAGAGCCTTTCTTCAACGACGTGGTGGTGGCCTTCACGCGGCCGGCCGCGCTGGCCGCCAAGGCGGCGGCCGAGCCCGGCGGCGTGCCCGCCGCGCCCGATCCGGCGCTGTTTGCCGCCGAGTCAGAGCACGCTCTCGCGGCGGCCCTGGCCGAGGTCCGCGAACCGTTCGTCACCGCGCTGGCCGGCGGCGACGTCGAGGCGGCGCTGCTGGCCGCCGCCGCCCTGCGGGGCCCGATCGACCGCTACTTCGACGACGTGCTCGTGATGGACAAAGACCCGGCTGCGCGGGGCAATCGCCTCGCCCAGCTCACTCAGATAACCACCCTGCTGGGCAGCCTCGGCGACTTCAGCCGCCTGCCCGTACACCAGGGTTAGCGAAAGCCGACGGGGAGCACCAGGCAGAAGAGACCGCAAGAGCGCAGGACTGCAGAACGAGGCTCGACGCCCGCTTCCCCCGACAGTGGAATCCCAGGAGGCATCGCATGACGCACAAGTACGTGTACGACTTCAGCGAAGGCAACAAGGAGATGCGCGCCGAGCTCGGCGGCAAGGGCGCCAACCTCGCCGAGATGACCCGTATCGGTCTGCCGGTGCCGCCCGGCTTTACCATCACCACCGAGGTCTGTAACCACTACTCGGCCAACGACGCCTACCCCGAGGGCCTCAAGGCTCAGGTCGAGGCCGCCCTCGCGCTGCTCGAAAAGAACACCGGCAAGACCTTCGGCGACCCCAACGACCCGCTGCTCGTCAGCGTGCGCTCCGGCGCGCGCGCCAGCATGCCGGGCATGATGGAC
>PMKK01000312.1:4344-8420 GCA_003157715.1 Actinomycetota bacterium | reverse complement strand
CGCCCACGTCTCGACGCGCACGAAATCGGAGCCGCCGTCGGTCTCTCCCCCCGATGCCGCGAACGGCACAAAGCTCTGCCAGCGCGCCTGAAGAGAGCTCGTCGGGGGCTCGTCGGTCACGATCGGCAGAACGAGCAGGTCNNGGCCCGCGTGAGAGCGACGTACAGCACGCGGCTGCGCTCGGCGTCGAGAGCCAGCTTCTCGCGGGCAAAGCGCGACTCGTAGCCGGCGGTCTGGAACTTCACGGTGGCGCCCGGCTTGTCGAGATCGGGCGATGGACATTCGAGCGAACAGTCGAGCCGCCGGGCGGCCCGGTCGATCATCGGAGCGCGGCTCGCCCCGCGCGAGGCGAGCATGGCGGAGGCCAGCACGACGACCGGGAACTCGAGNNCGAAGTCGCCGGCCTCGCCGACCGAAGATTCGGCGGTGTCCGCGGCGCCGGCGTCGCGGGCCATCTTGGCCACGAAAGCGTGGAAGGTGGCCTCGGCGCTGTGGGCGAACTCGTCGGCCAGCGAGACCAGCTCGGCGACGTTACCGATGGCCTGCTCGGCATCGTCGCCCCACAGGGCGAGGCTTTCGAACAGATGCGTGCGACGCACCAGTTCGTCGAGCGTCTCGGCCGGCGGGCGCTGATTGCGCCGCTCGTGCAACGCCCGCAGGTCGGCCAGAGCGGCCGCGATCTCGGGAAAGCCCGCCGGAGGCGCCGCGCCCAGGTAGTCGAACGCCCCGCCTGCCGCGTGGAAGGCATAGAGGTCGTCGTCGGAGAAGGCAAATAGCTGGCTGTGCAGGGCGGCATAGACGGCCACCGGGTCGGCCGCGGCGTCGATCGCGCGCAGCACTACGAGACAGTCGAGCACCTCGCGACGACCGAAGAACGTGCGCCCGCCTTCGACCCGGTAGGGCAGGCCGGCCGCGCGCAGGGCCTGTTCGTAGTGGCCGACATGCGTGAACGAGGGCAGCAGAATGGCGACGTCGCCCGGCAGGGCGGGCCGCCAGCCGGCGTCGCCGGCGTCACCGGCTATTCCGGCGCCGTCATCGGCGTTTCCCGCGCCGCCGGCCTCCGCGCTGCCGGCGTCCGCGGCGCCGTCACCGGCCTGGACCCGCCAGCCGAGTCGCTCCATGTCGGTAAGCAGACCGGCGATCAGGCCGGCCTCGCGGCGGCACAGCTCGGCCGGCCCCTCGGCCGGCGCGGCCGACGCGGCGGGCGCGGCGGCGTCTCGACCGTCGGCGGCGGCGGCGCGCCCGTCATCGGCGGCGTCTCGACCGTCATCGGCGGCGGCGCGCCCGTCATCGGCGGCGTCGTTGCTATCGGCGTCGGCATCTTGAACGTCGGTGTCGGCGCCGTCATCGCTATCGTCGGCGGCGCGCACGACTACGACGTCGCGGCCGGGCCGGCCGTCGGCGCGGAAGGGCGTGAGCGCGTGATAGGACGGCTGCAGACCGGGCGCCGCGACCGCGCCCAGCAGGCCGTCGAAGACGGCGTTGACCCAGCCGACGACCGAGGACACGGTACGGAAGTTCTGGACCAGCGGGACGACCTCGCCGCCCTGGCGGCACACGAGCTCCTTGACCTCGTCGTACATGGCGATGTCGGCCCGGCGAAAGCGGTAGATCGACTGCTTGGGGTCGCCCACCAGAAAGAGTTTCCCGGGCCGCAGCTCGACGTCGCGCCAGGCGCGCGCGGTCGGTTCGCGTTCGGCGAGCAGAAAGGCGATCTCGGCCTGCAGCGGGTCGGTATCCTGGAACTCGTCGACCAGCAGGTAGCGATAGCGCCTCTGAAAGTGATCGCGCACCGCGGTCACCCGCGCCGGGTCGGAGCCGGGCGCCCCGGCGAGCAGGTCGCGGGCCCGGCCCAGAAGGTCGTCGAAGTCGAGCGCCCCGGCGTCGAGCTGGGCGGCCGCGGCCGTGCGGGCGAAGTCGGCGGCGACCGCCAGGGCAAGCCCGGCGAGGTAGGCGCCGTAGGTGCCGGCGGCCTCGTCGAGCTGGACGCGCAGGGCGTCGCGTACGGCCAGCATGGCCTCCTTGCCACCCTTGCCGCCGGGCCAGTTGGACGCGTTGCCGGCATTCTTGCCGCAGAACGAGACCGCGCGAGTCGACGCCGTCGTCAGTGCCCGGCCCAGCTCGTGGAGGTCGCCCGCACCGGGCAGCGCGGCGGCGGCGCTCGCCAGCCCGAGGCTGCCTGACTTGAGCCTGTCGTCGTCGGCGCCGCAAGCAGCGGTCGCGGCGACGACGTGCGCGGCGCCGATCTTGACGGCGGCGATGGCGCCCGCGAGATCGGGCGGCGCCGGGAGAGGTGTGTCGTCGACCGCGAAGCGTTCGGCGAACCGCGCGCGCGCGAGCTCGGCGACCTGCTCGATCGTGACCCCGGCGCGCAGGACCTCGGCCAGCAGGGCGGCCGGTCCGTCGCCCTTGCCGCCGGGCTCCGGACCGGCGTCCACAGCCGGCGTCGAGGCGGCACCGGCGCCATCAGCCGCGCGCTCGTCGTCGAGCAGCCCCGACAGCCAGTCGCGCCAGAGGCGTTCACGCCACAGCTCCGCGGCGACCTGGTCGAGCTGCACGAACGCCGGGTCGACCCCGGCCTCGACCGGGCGCTCGCGCAGCAGCCGTGCGGCGAAGGCGTGGATGGTCGAGATGGGCGCGTCGTCGAGACCCTTCAGAGCGTCTGAGAGAAGCTCGAGGTCGGCGGACGACGGCTGCCATCCATCAGTCAGCACCTCGGCGCCCGCGAGCAGCCGTTCGAGCCGGCCACGAACGCGCTGGCGCAGCTCGCCGGCGGCCTTCTCGGTGAAGGTGATGGCCACCACGGCGCCGATCGGCGCCGCGTCGTCGCCCGTGAGACACGAGATGTAGCGGTCGACCAGCACCCGCGTCTTACCGGTGCCGGCGCCCGCTTCGACCAGGAACGTCGTGCGCAGGTCGCTCGCCACACGACGACGGATGTCGTGGTCGACCGGCAGGCGCGGCCCGACAGGCGGGCGCGACTCGGCCGGCGGGCGCGACTCGCTCACGATGCCCCCCCGCGACCCGACTTCGCGGGCTCCTTGAAGCCGAGCAGCGCCCGCAGGCGCGGGTCGCGGCGCTTGAGGGCGAAGATGACGCGATCGGCGCCGCAGCTATCGGCCGCGTCGCAGTACTCACACTCGCGCGCCGGCCAGCGCGGGTAGAGTCCGCCCTCGATGCCGGCCAGCGCGACCTCGAGCGTCGCGGCGAGCTGCTCTCTGATCGCGTCGGTGTCGCCCGACAGCGGCAGAGTCTTGAAGCCCGACCGCCGCCGCACCAGTCGATACTCCGCGACGATCTGCTCCGGCGCCTCGCCGCCGGCCAGCAGCGCCAGAACGTAGACCGGCAACTGGACGTCGCGGCCCTGGCGCACCCGCGCGGCCTCGCTCGCGCCCTTGCCGGTCTTGTAGTCGACCAGGCGCACGGCGCGACCGTCGGCGCTGCGGTCGATGCGGTCGATGCGGCCGTGAAAGCGCACGACGCGACCGCCCAGCCGCAGCTCGGGCAGCGCGCCGGTGGAGGCGGAGGCGGTCGCACCGGCGGCGGCGTCCCTGCCGGCGGCGGCACCGTCACCGACAGAGTTGCCGTTACCGACAGCGTTGCCGTTACCGACAGCATCGACGACGAGCCTGTTCGTCCGGCGGTCCTCGCCGCCGAACCACCACTCGAACCGTGCCGGGACGAGACCATCGTGCCAGCACGGGTCAGTTTCGACGACGTGACGCAGGTCGGCCAGCAGGCCGTCGGCCAGGACCCGCCACGACAGCGGAAAGCCGGTCAGCCCGCGCGCCTCGGCCCGCGCGAACGCCGCCGCGGCGACCTTGTCGAGCACCGCCAGCACGCCGGCCGCCGAGGGTTCGCCGCCGCCGAGCGCCGACGGGTCGCCGCCGAACGCTGACGAGTCGCCGGCAAGCGCCGCCGCATAAGCGGCCTGGAGGATCTCGTGGGCGAGGCTGCCCAGGTCGACCGGCTCGATCGTCAGCGACTCGTCGGGCTCGTCGGGCACCTCGAGTCCGAGGACGTACCGCAGATAGAAGGCAAACGGGCAAGACAGGTACTTTTCGAGGGCGCTCGGC
>PMKK01000312.1:0-4300 GCA_003157715.1 Actinomycetota bacterium | reverse complement strand
CCCCCAAGCACCTCGACCGCGTAAGCGCGGGACTCGCCGAGCTCGCCGGCCTGCGAGCCGCGCCGGCCGCCACCCCCCGAAAGGACGCCAAGGTCGAGGTCGCGCAGGTCGACCGGCTCCCCGCGGCCGCCACCGACGCGCCGCACGAGTCCGCCGAGGCCGCCGGGCGAATCGAGCTCCTCGAAGGCCACCGGGCGGCCGGCGAGCTCACGGGCAAGGCCGAGGAGAGCGCGCGACGGCAGTCGCGGACGCCCGGTCGAGGAGGCGAGGCGGGGGTAGAGGGCCACGAACCGCTCGAGGGCCGCTTCGCGCGCCAGCGCAAAGAGAGCGTCGGCTTCGGCGGAGAGCTCGGCGCTGCCGGGCAGGCGCGCGCCACAGCGCTGCGCGACCTTCTCGCGCTCGCCGTCGAGCAGCACCGGATCGGGCGCCGGCCGCGGGGGAAACCCGCCCTCGGCGAGATCGCAGAAGACGACCAGCCGAAAGCCGAGGCCACGGAGCTGCTGCGGCGAGAGCACGGCCACGCCGTCGCGACCGACACGGGCGTCGGTAGCCGCCTCGAGACCCGACAACACGCGCCGTGCCACGGCGGCAAACGACTCGCGCGGACCGGCGTCGTCGACCAGCGCCACGTCGGCGAGCTCGGCCAGCGCCGCCAGCACGGGGTCGCCGGACGTCACGCCGCAGAGCGTGCGCGCGGCCTCGGTGAAGATGTGCGTCGCCTGCGGCCAGGTGCGCGCCGCGAGCAGGCGCCGGCGCCAGCCGGCCAGACGACCGGCGAACGCGCGCAGCGAGGCCGCGGCCGCCACGTTGTCGGATGGCGCCGGCACCGGCGCGACGACGTCGGCCGCCGCGTCTTCGCGCGCCCGGCGCTCGGACAGCGAGTACTCGAGGCGGCGCAGACGGTCGTCCCATTCGTCGTCGGCCACGATGCGAGCGCGCCGCGAGAGGTCGTCCCAGAGAGCCACGGTCGCCGCGTCGGCCGCGACGTCGAGCCGCGGCGCCGTGGCGGCCAGGTCGATCACGGCGTCGCGCCGCAGGGGGCGTCCGGCGGCGGGCAGCAGACAATCGAGCAGCAGGCGGCAGGTGCGCGCCGAAACGCCGTCGTCGGCGCCGCTGGCGGCCACCGGAACGCCGTGTGCCTGCAGGGCACGAGCCAGCCGGTCGCGGCCCGCGCGATCGGCCACCACCACCGCCATTTCGTAAAACGCGACAGCAGCGGCGGCCCGCAGCACCTCGGCCACCGCCGCGCGCCGCTCGGCAACGTCGTCGGCGACCGAGACGATACGCACCTGCACTTCGGGCTCGGCGTCGGCGCCAGCGGGTTCGGGCGGCGCGGCCTGGCGGGCGGCAGCGCCAGCGGGTTCGGGCGGCGCGGCCCCGCCGCCGGCGGCCGATGCCGGCGAACCGAACGCGCCCCAGCCGCCGTCGATCTCGAGCCCGAGGCCCTCGAGGAAGGCTCGCGCCGGGGTGGCGTAAGGACGGACTCCCGCGGCCCACGGCAGGAAGGCCGCGAACGACCGGTCGGCGGCCAGGGCCGCGACGAGGGCCGCCTGCATGGCCGGCAGGTCGTAGATGCCATAGAGCGCGACCGGTACGCCGGCGCCGACCGGCGGCGCTCCCTGTGCGGCGGCCTCGGCGGCCAGGGCATAGAGCCCAGCGTCGTCGAGGAGCCCGCCGCGGCGCAGCGCGGCGAGATAGTCGCCGTAGAGCGCCGCGAGATCGCCCGCCTTGCGCGACCCGACCGCCGCCAGCGCCCCGGCGGGCACGCCGGCTTCGCGCAGGTCGTCGATGGTACGTGCCAGGGCGCGCGGCAGACCGGGCGTGCGGGCGACCGCTCTGAAATACCAGTCCTTCTGGCCGGCACGGCGCGATACGAGGGCCGCCACGAGCCGCTCGCGCAGCAGCGGCGAGAGCAGATGCAGATGCTCGAGGCGATCGCCGGCAAGCTCGCGGGCCAGCGTGTGAACAGAGACGAATCGTACCGCCGCGTGTGCTCCGAGCTGCCGGGCGACAGACCGCGAAAGGTGGCCGGCCGCGAGGTTCGAGCCGGTCACGACGACGACCGCGCGCAGCGGGTCGCCATCCTTGACTGTGGCGATCCAGCCGGCAAGCGCCGGTTCGAGCCGCGAGCGGCTGCCAAGGACGAGTGATCTGTGGGTGCTGTCGGTGCCGGTCGGCATGTGTCTGCCGCCTACGCTAGCACGTGGCCGGGACAGACCCGGGCGGCACGACGACGGTGACTACTTGATCATGGGCCGGAAGACGAAAAACAGCAGCACCGCCGGCAGGATGGCCCCGGCCGACCACACCAGCAACGAGATCGAACCGCGCTGGATGAGTGTGCGCACGCCGGTGACGACCCCCAGCGCCGCGCCGATGAGGGTGAGGACCATGCCGCCGTAGACGCCAAGCTCGGTCGGCAGATGGTGCATGGTCACCGCGTGGTGGATGTTCTCGGCCTGGGCCAGCGAGAAGATGGCGCCGACGATCAGCACGGTCAGCCCCGCCAGGCCGAGGTACACGCCGTACCTGCGAAGCCGGCCCACCGGCACATAGTCGCTGATCTGGCTTGCCCACGGGTAGCGGGCCAGTTCGTCGGGGGTCAGTGAGCGTGCCACGTCGCCTCCCTGAGGTCGAGTCGTTTCGTTAGGATACGTCGCGCCCCGCGCTGCTTTCAAGCGCGCAGCAGGCAAAACGCGATACAATCCGGCCGCCGGCCGCGGGCCGGTCCGTCCGGCAGCCCCCGACCCCGAGCCGCCCGTGTCGCAGCAACCAGTCGTCGAGATCGTCGGCCTGCAGCAGCGCTTTGGGCGCCGTGCCCGCACGGTCACCGCGCTCGCCGGCGTCGACTTGCGCGTGCGGCGCGGCGAGATCTTCGGTCTGCTGGGCCGCAACGGCGCCGGCAANNCACCCTCGTCAAGGCGCTGCTGGGTCTGCTCAGGCCGAGCTCGGGAACGGTGAGGGTCTTCGGGCGCGAGCCCGGCGAAGCCGGGGCTCGCGCCCGCATCGGCTACTCTCCCGAGGAGCCCGGCTTTCCGCGCTACCTCTACCCCCGCCAGGTCCTCGAGGTCTGCGGCGCGCTGAACGGCATGAGCGGCGACGCGCTGGCGGCGGCCGTCGAGCGCCAGCTCTCCTCGTCCGAGCTGCAGTCGGTGGCCGGGCGCCAGGCCCGTCAGCTCTCCAAGGGAATGGTCCAGCGCCTCTCGCTGGCGCAGGCGTTCCTGCACGAACCGGAGCTCCTGGTGCTCGACGAGCCGACGGCCGACCTCGACCCCATCGGCCGCCGTCAGGTGCGCGACATGATCGTCGCCGCCCGGGCGCGCGGCGCCACCGTGCTGCTCAACTCGCACCTGTTGTCGGAAGTCGAGCGCCTCTGTGACCGGGTGGCCGTGATCCACGGCGGCCGGGTCGTTCGCGAGGGCGCGATCGGCGACCTGCTGGCCGGCGACCGCGAGCTCGAAGACGTCTTCATCGAGCTCATCGAGGGCGCGGGCGGCGGGACCGGCTACGGTCCGGCTCAGGGCTGGGCCTCTCCAGCCTCGCCTCAGCAG
Source organism: Actinomycetota bacterium (assembly GCA_003157715.1). The sequence goes on along the minus strand of PMKK01000312.1, from coordinate 749 downwards.
CCGACCCCGGCTTCGCGGCCGGGCGCGGCGCTCCCGCCCTGGCAAACGACGGCGCCGCCTTCGTCCGCGCCGCCCGCCTCCGCGCCGCCATCTTCCGCGCCGCCCGCCTCGGCGCCGCCGTCTCCCGCGCCGCCTACCGAGCACCCGCCCTGGCTGGCCCCGTGACCGCCGCGCTGCGCAATGTCGCGCTCATCGCGCGCGCCACCGTCATGGAGCAGGCCAACCGGCGGCTGCTGTGGTGGCTGGCCGGCGTCGCGCTGGCGCTCGTCGTGGGACTCGCCCTGCTCGGCGTCTTTCATCCCATCCCCGACATGAGCACCCAGGAGTCGGCGCGCCTGTTCGCGCGCGGCGCCGCCGGCATCTACACGCTGCTCACGGTCATCATCCTGGGCATGGGTATCATCGGCTACGACCTCGAATCGGGCGCGGCGATCATGTTCCTCTCGCGACCGGTGTCGCGCGGGCAGTACCTGGCCGGCCGCTATCTGGGCAACGCCCTGACCCTGGCGACGACGCTTACCGTCATGGGCGTCGGCACGTTCGCGGTCTCCCTGGCCGGCGGCCGCGCCGACTGGACGCTGCTCTACGACTTCGTCGTGCTCGCCTGGAATGCCGCGGTCGTGCTGGCCGTGATGGTCGCCCTCACCGTCGTCGCAGGCATGATCGCCACGGCCATCATGGGCTTCATCACCTGGGAGGTGGTCGGCAACATCTACCTGCTGATCGGCTTGATCCACGCCCGCGAGATC
>PMKK01000305.1 GCA_003157715.1 Actinomycetota bacterium | reverse complement strand
GTGCCGTAGCCCAAAAGCAGCTCGCTCTTATTGCTCGTGCCGACCACCAGGGCCTGGAACGCCGCGCTCTGGTCGTAGAGCACGGTCATTCGCTCGCGGGCGCACTTGTTCGCCAGGCGGAGTTGCGTGGCGTCGGGAAACTGCGAAAAATAGGCGTCGATCTGGGCCGTAATCGGCACGTCGATCGAGCGGACGCCCAACTGGTCGATGATCGCCTGGCTGTCGCGGCGGGTGGCCTCGCTCGAAGTCTTGTAGGGCATGGTCACGGCCAGCACGTTCTGCGGGCCCAGCGCCCGGGCGCAGAGCGAGGTGACCACGCTGGAGTCGATGCCGCCGGAGAGCCCGACGAGAGCGCGCTCGAAGCCGCTCTTGGCGACGTAATCGCGCACGCCGAGCACGAGCGCCCGCCAGATCTCCGACGCCGGAGTAAAGTCGTCGGCGGCCAGGGCGGGTGGGTGGATGGCGGAAGCGCCACTGTCAGATTCGGGGGCGCCGCCGCCGGGTGCGGCCGATCCCACGACGGCACGGCCGCCCTCCGCCGCGTCAAGGTCGCCGGTGTCGACGACGAGCACATCCGGCGCAAACGCGGCGGCGCGCGCCACGAGGGTGCCGTCGGCGGCGAAGGCGCCGCTGCGGCCGTCGAAGACGAGCTCGTCGGCGCCGCCGACCTGGTTGACGTACAGGACCGGCACGCCATGACGGCGGGCGATGGCGCTGAGCATCGCCTCTCTGTGCGGCTGCTTGCCGATGGCAAACGGCGACGCCGACATGTTGACGATGCCGGCGGCGCCGGCGGCGACCAAGCCTTCGACCGGGTCGCTGTGGTAGCGCCGCCGTTGCCAGAAGTCGTGATCGTTCCAGACGTCCTCGCAGACGGAGATGCCGAGACGCAGATCGTGCCAGTCCATCAGCTGCGGGCCATCGGCGGGCTCGAAGTAGCGATCCTCGTCGAAGACGTCGTACGTGGGCAGCAGCGTCTTGCGGAAGACCTGCGTGATCGCGCCGCCGTAGAGCAGCGCGGCGGCGTTGTACAGCGGCCGGCCGGCCGAACCCTCGTTGGCCTCTGCGAGGCCGACGAGCAGGGCCGGCCCGCCGCGCAGCTCCCGGGCCAGCTCCGCACAGACCTCCCAGCTGCGCGCCACGAACGCGTGGCTGAGGAGGAGGTCGCGCGGCGGATAGCCGAGCAGGCAGAGCTCCGAGGCGACGGCCAGCTCTACGCCGGCCCGCGCGGCCTCGCCAACCGCCTCGGCGAGCAGGCCCGCGTTCCCTTCGAGGTCGCCGACCGTGGGGTCTATCTGCAGGAGAGCGATCTTCACGTGCACGACGCTATCACGACCCGCATCCGGCCGCGCGTGAGGCTGGGCGTGAGGCTGGGCGAGCGCGGGCCGAAGCAGCCCCGGCATGGCTCTCCTAGGAGACTTTCAGGCCCTTGACCGGGCTGAACCCGACGGGTACGCCGGGAGTCGGGGCCATCCGCGAGCGGAACTGCCACGTGGCGCGTGCGATCATCCGCACGGTCAGCGCATAGCCGCCCGACGAACTCAGACGAGCAGTCCTCCACGTGTACCATGCCCCTCCGGAGGACGGGCGCCGCTGGATCGCGACGCCGCCGCTGCCCGCGAGTCCGGCGACTGTCCTGACGGTACCGCTGTACCTCACGAGCGAGCCCGTGGTCACGGTCTCCCTCGAGACCCCCAGCGAAACCCGCCAGCCGGGGAGGGCGACCTGCTTCACGGAGAGGGCCTGCGCGGCGCTGTAGCCAACGAGCATCCCGCCGGCGGCAGGCATCTCCGCCCGAAACTGCCAATCGTTGGCGTTCGTCATCTTGACCGTGAACGAGAAGGTGCCGTCAGCGGCGAGCCTGGCCGTCCGCCATGCTATCCAGTCACCGCCCACACTGGGCCGGCGCTGAACCGTCACGACGCCGGCGCCGGGCGCGCCCGATGAGTCGGCCACCGAGCCTGCGTAGGTCACTATGCCGTCCACGGGGATCGAGGTTGCCGAGACGCTCAAGGTGACTGCCCATGGCGCGGGGTGCATGAGCGTCCACACCGCGGAGCGCACGACCGGCAGCAGTGCATACAGCGCGTCGCCGGGGCAGTCCGTGTAGTTGGCGTCACGGTGGCCGGCGATCACGGGGAGCTTGACCGCCGCGCCGGCCTTGAACTTCTCCGTATAGCCGCATGTCATCGTCGCCGTCCCCCGCGGATCGAGGCCTCCGAGCGAGAGCTTCCAGGCGAGAAGGTTCTCCAGGGAGGTCATCGCCGCCGCCGGAGGCGCTGCGACGGTGTACGTGCCGATGATCGAGACGCCGGTACTGTGGGTGTTGAAGCCGAGCACCTGCGCGCCCACGACGCCGCGCGCGACGCCGCCGTAGCGGCCTTCGTAGATCGTGCCGTAGCGATCGATGAGGAAGTCGTAGCCGATGTCGCTCCAGCCCAGCGTCTGCGTGTGGTACGCGTAAATGGCGCGCACGATCGCCGGCGCATCGGCCGCGGTGTAGTCGTTGCCGGTGTCGGTGTGATGGACGAAGGCCATCTTGACGGTGGCGTAGCTCGGAGTGCCGTGGCGCAGCGACTCGTCGGCGCCCCATTGCGCGCGCGTGACGATCGCCGGCTCGGCAGGGCCGACGGCGGCGGTCGCCGTAGGGCCGACGGCGGT
>PMKK01000288.1 GCA_003157715.1 Actinomycetota bacterium | reverse complement strand
TGCTGCTCTACCAGGGCTGGACCTTCTACGTGTTCCGCAAGCGCATCGACGTCGGCGACGTACGACAGCCGGTCGGCGGCGCGAGTGGCGCGAGTGGCGCGGGCGGCGCGAGTGGCGCGAGCGGCGCGAGCGGCGCGGGCGGCGCGGGCGGTCCAGGGGGCGCGGGCGGTGCGGACGGCTCGAGCCTGCCGGGTAACGTAGGCGGTACCGGTCCCGCGGGGGCGCCGGCCGGCCGCTGAGCCAAGTGAAGCCGCTCGATCCGCGACTGCTGCACAAGGCGAGCGGCGCACGCTGGGCCCTGGGAGCCGACGTCGCGCTGGGGCTGCTCTCCACCCTGGTGCTGCTCGCCCAGGCGACGCTTATTGCCTTCGTCGTCTCGCAGGCCTTTTCGGGCCGCGACCTGTCCGCGGTCGCTCTCGCGCTCGTCCTCCTGGCGGGCCTCGCCGCCGCACGTGGCGTGCTGACCGGCGCCATCGAAGCGACCGGCCGGCGGGCCGCCGTCAGCGTCATGTCGCAGCTGCGCCTCGAGCTCGTCGGACGGCGTCTGAGCGATGCCCCGACCGCCGCCGACGGCGCCGAGTCCGGCGAGCTCGCCACGGCGGCCGTGCAGGGCGTCGACGCGCTCGAGACCTACTTCGCCCGCTACCTCCCACAGCTCGTGCTGGCGGCGCTGGTGCCGGTCGCCGTGCTCGTCTGGACGGCCGTCGTCGACCACACCTCGGCGCTCATCATGGCCTTGACGCTGCCGCTGATCCCCCTGTTCATGTGGCTGATCGGCCGCTACACCGAAGTCCGCACGCGGGCCCGCTGGCGCGCCCTGGCGCGCCTTTCCAACCACTTCCTGGACGTCATGCGCGGCCTGCCCACCCTGCGCGCCTTCAATCGCGGCGAGGCCCAGGCCGAACGCATCGCGGCGGTCAGCGAGGAGTACCGGCGCACGACCATGCAGACCCTCCGTGTCGCCTTTCTGTCGGGCGCGGTACTCGACCTGGCCGCCACGCTGGCCACCGCCCTGGTCGCGGTGACGCTCGGTCTGCGCCTCGTGTCGGGCACGGTCACGCTGCGCGCCGCGCTGACCGTGCTGCTGCTCACCCCCGAGCTCTACGTGCCCATCCGCGCCCTGGCCACCCAGTTTCACGCCAGCGCCGACGGACTGGCCGCCGCCGAGCGCATCCTCGACCTGATCGACCTGCCGCGGCGCCAGGCGGGCGGCGGCGCGCCGCCGCCGCCCGCCTGGACGAGCGTCGCGCTCGAGAGCGTCAGCCTGGCCAACCCCGGGCGCGACGATCGCTTGCTCGACGGCATCGGTCTGAAGATCCGCCGTGGCGAGGTCGTCGCCCTGGTGGGCCGCTCGGGGTGCGGCAAGACGACCGTCGCCGCGTTGCTGCTCGGCCTGCGCCGTCCCGACGCCGGCCGCGTGACCCTCGACGGCCGCGACCTCGACGGCCTCGACCTCGACGCCTGGCGCCGCCAGGTGTCGTGGGTGCCGCAGAGCCCGACCCTGTTTCACGGCAGCGTGGCCCAGAACATCACGCTCGGCACCGATGGAGTGAGCACGGCGCGGCTCGAGCGCGCCGCGCGGCTTGCCGGCGCCGATGCGTTCGTGCGCGACCTGCCGCGCGGCTACGACACGGTGATCGGCGAGGGCGGCCGCCGGCTCTCGGCCGGCGAGACCCGCCGCGTGGCGCTCGCCCGGGCGCTCGTGCGCGACGCGCCCCTGCTCATCTTGGACGAACCGACGGCCGACCTCGACGCCGAGAGCGCCGAGCTTGTGGCGGCGGCCATCGGCGAGGCGCGCGANNCTCGCGCGCCTCGCCGACCGCGTCCTGCGGCTGGCCGACGGCAAGCTCACCGAAGAGCTTGGCAGCCCGGCATGAAGACGCTCGTCTCGCTCCTGCGCATGAGCCGTCTGCCCCGCGGCCGCGTGGCCGCCTCGGTCGGCCTTGGCACACTGGCGGTGCTGGCCGGCGTCGGACTGCTGTCGTATGCCGGCTACCTGATCTCGCGCGCCGCGGAACGCCCGCCCATCCTCTCGCTGGGCGTCGTCATCGTCGCGGTGCGCTGCTTCGGCCTCGCGCGCCCGCTGGCGCGCTACCTCGAGCGCCTGACCAGCCACGATCTCGCCTTTCGCCTGCTGGCGCGCCTGCGGGTGGCCTTCTTCACCAGGCTCGAGCCACTCGTTCCGGGCCGTCTCGGGAGCTACCGGCGCGGCGACCTGCTGGGGAGCATGGTCGGCGACGTCGAGGCGCTGCAGAACCTCTTTCTGCGCGGGGTGACGCCGCCGCTCGTCGCCCTGCTCGCCGGCGCGATCGCGGTGGCCGTCAGCGCCGCCTACCTGCCCGCCGCGGGAGCCGTCCTGGCGGCCGGTCTGCTGGGCGGCGGCGTCGCCGTGCCCGTGTTGGCCGCGACGGCCGGACGGCGCTTCGGCGCGCGCCAAGCGAGCGCCCGCGCCGCGCTCACCGTCGAGCTGGTCGAGCTGCTGCGCGGCGCGCCCGAGCTCGTCGTGCTGGGCGCCGACCAGGCCGCGCTTGCCCGCGTCGCGGCGCTCGACGGCGAGCTCGCCGGGCTGGCGCGCCGAGAGGCTCTGGCGAGCGGCTTCGTCGAAGGGCTGGCGGCCACTCTCGCCGGCCTGACGGTCACCGGCGTGCTGGCCGTCTGCGTGGCGGCCACGTCCGCGGGCGCGCTCGACCGGGTCATGGTGGCCACCCTCGCGCTGCTCTCCATGGCTTCGTTCGAGGCCGTGGCCCCGCTGCCCGCGGCCGCTCTGCGACTGCGAGCGACACTCGACTCCGGCCGCCGCCTGCTGGCCCTCGCCGAGCGCGAACCGGCGGTGCTCGACCCCGCCGCGCCGCGCGCGCTCAGCCCCGCCTGCGACCTCGCCCTCGAACACGCCGGCTTCGCCTACGCCGACGAGGAGAGCTGGGATCTGAGCGACCTCGATCTGCGCCTGGCGCCCGGGCAGCGGGTGGCGCTGGTCGGGCGCTCTGGGGCCGGCAAGAGCACCATCGCGGGACTGCTCGTACGTTTTCTCGACCCCAGCGAAGGCCAGGTCACCCTTGGCGAGATCGACCTGCGCGCCCTGCGCCAGCACGACGTGCGCACCAGGATCACCCTCGACTCGCAGGACGCCTACCTCTTTTCGACCACCATCCGCGAGAACGTGCGCCTGGCGCGGCCCGGCGCGAGCGACGCCGACATCGAACAGGCCCTGCGGCGCGCCCAGATATGGGAGTGGGTGAGCCGCCTGCCCGACGGCCTCGACACCTTCGTCGGCGAGGAGGGCGACGCCGTCTCGGGCGGCGAGCGCCGCCGCATCGCCCTGGCGCGGACGTTCCTGGCAGACGCTCCGGTGATCGTCCTGGATGAGCCGACCGGCCACCTCGACCCGCGCACCGCCGAGACACTGATCGCCGACGCGCTGCGGGCGGCCGACTCCCGGTCCGTGCTGCTGATCACCCACCGGCCCGAGGGTCTCGAGCTCGTCGACCGGGTGGTCACGCTCAGTCGCGGACGGATCGTGAACGTCGAAGCGGTGCAGGCCGGCGCGTCGTAAAGCCTCAAGGGCGCCGAAAGACGCCGCATCGCATGCGTCGACGCAGCGCCAGCCGGCGCGTCGTAAAGTGGTCGAGGGAGCGTGCGCCGGCGCGTCGTGGACGGCGCCGTGGAGTAGGCTTTGGAGAACGTCGAATCGGCGCACTGAGGAGGACCACGTGGACGTTTTCGAGGCGATCGACTCACGCTACAGCGTGCGAGGCTACAAGGCCGACGCGGTCGACGACGAGACCCTGGGGC
>PMKK01000208.1 GCA_003157715.1 Actinomycetota bacterium | reverse complement strand
CTTGGAGCCGCCGCCCTGCATGCGGCGCATCATGAACATCATGAAGCCGATGATGAGCACCACCGGCACCAGCGTGATGAGCAGGCCGGTCCACGACGAGCCCCCGCTCTTGGCCGAGACCGCGACGTCGGGGTGCTTGGCCAGCAGCTGCTGAAGCAGCGTCGCGTCGGGATAGGTGATCGTGTAGGTCGAGCCGGTCTTCGGCTTGACCTGGATCGTCTGGGCCGTGGTGTTGACGAGCACGGACTGGATGTCGCCGCTGTTGAGCTGGGTGGTGAAACTGCCGCCGCCGCCCTGATAGGCGTGTTGCGGTGTCGTCGTGCCCCTGCTGCGCATCGCCTGCAAGGCGGCCAGCAGCACGATCACTATCAGTAGTGGGATGATGACGCGCCGGAATCTGCTCACGTCTGGTCTCCGCTCCAAAGGTCATGGGTCATGGTGCTGGCCGCCGTCTGGATAGTCGGTGCGCTTTGTATGTTCCTCTGAACGAAGGCGGCCAATCACTGAAGTGTACTCCTACGGCCGCGCGCCGTACTCGCGGGCCTTGCCTGGGCGTGGAGGCGCCCTATGGTAGGCTGCCGCGATGGACCGTCCGCCCCCGACACGACCGCCGCGACCGCCCGCCCTCGTCATGTTCGACTTCGATGGCACCGTGGTCGATTCGCTCGAGGTCTATACCGGTGCTCTGCTCGAGGCCTGCCGGTACTGCGGCGTCGAGGCGATCGCGACACCGCGAGACGTGCTCGCCCTGTTTGCCGGCAACCTCTTCGAGGGCCTGCGGCACGCCGGCCTCGACGACGAGACGATCGCCGCGGTGAACCGCCGCTCGGCCGGTGGCTACCTCGACGCCGTGGCGCGGCTGCGGGCCTTCCCGCACATGGTGGAGCTGCTCACCCGGCTCGCCGCGACCCGCTACGTCGCCGTCGTCACGTCGAACAGCGCGAACGCGGTCTCGAGCTGCCTGCGCCGGCTCGGCGCGCAGGGCGTCGCCGAGGTGCTCGGCTCAGAGCAGGGCCTCGGCAAGGTCGCCAAGATCACGGGCCTGATGGCACGCTTTCCCGGTCGGGCTCCCTGCTGGTTCGTCGGCGACACGACCGGCGACATGCGCGAAGCGCGCCTCGCCGGCGCCGAGCCGCTCGGCGTCGCTTGGGGCTGGCATGCCCCCGAGGCTCTGCTGGCCGCGGGCGCGGCGCGCATCGCCGCCACGCCGGCCGAGATCGCGACCATCGTGGCGTCCGATGAGCCGGCCGCGCCTCAGCCGGCGACCGTCGAGCGGTAGCCGGCGATCACCGTATCGATGTGGCGCCGCAGATCGTCGGCCAGCGGCGGCACCTCGTGCGAGGCGAGCAGCTCGCGCGCCCTTTCGGCCGCGTCGCCGACGAGCGAGCGCCCCTCGTAGCTCTCCCAGCCGTCGCGCTGGAACACCGAGGGCCACCAGATCTCTCCGCCGCGGTTGAACTGTCGCGTGCTCTTGCGCCCCAGGTAGTGGCCGCCGATACCCACCGCGGCGATGTCGTCGATGAGCGCCGTCGTCTCGTCTATGCGACCGTCACGCAGAAACCGTTCGACCATGCCTACCAGGTCGCAGTCGAGCACGATCTTGGCCAGGCTCACCGTTTCGGCGCCGTCCATGAGGCCGAACGCCAGCAGGCTGTCGGCCCCGGCCAGGGCCTCGGAAAGAGCGGTGAGCATGCCTTCGGCGCCGGCCTGCAGGTTGCTCGCCTTGGCGTCGCCCGTCACGGCGCTGCCGGTGACCGGCAGGCCATAGTGGCGGCACATCTCGATACAGATGACGTTCGCCAGACCGACCTCGGGAGCGCCGCACAGATAGGCTCCGTTGCGCAGGTCGGCGACGGCCGTCCCGATGCCGGCGATCATGCCGCTGCCCGGCTGGGAGAGCTGAAAGAGAACGACCGCCGACAGCAGCTCGGCCATGTTGATGATGCAGCTTCCCAGGACGGTCATCGGCCCCGTGGTGCCGGTGAGGGGCATCGGCAGGATGAGCACCGGCACGCCGGCCTTGACGAGCGCCATGGACGCCTCGGTCATGTCGCGCTCGTGCATGAGCGGGGCGACCGTGCAGTTGATGGTGCTGAAGATCGGCCGCTCCCAGAGCGAGCCGCCCGCCACCGCCTCGAAGATCTCAAGCAGCGGCGCCACGTGGGCGAGCTCGCGTACCTCGTCCTGCAGGTGCTTGCTGCAGCTCTGCAGGGCGATGGCCTCGATCTCGAGACCCGCGGTGAGCGGATCGAGGTCGCGCGCCGAGATCGGCGGCCACATGTAGTCGACCTCGGGCAGGGCGTCGAGCAGGCGCATGGTCTGACGCATATCGGCGGCGGTGCCCTCGGTGCGCCGCCCGGTCAGGTCGTCAAGCATGAACGTGCCGGTGCCGTCGCTGCAGAACAGCAGCGAGCCGTCGCCCAGCACGACGTCGTGGCGCGGGTCGCGGGCCGCCAGCGTGACCTGGCGCGGACACGTCGCCAGGCAGCGCTCGACGAGCTCCCACGGCAGCTTGGCGCGCAGCAGCTCGCGATCGACCGTGGCGCCGGCTTCGGCCAGCAGATCGATCGCCGCCGGGCTGTTGTAGCCGATGCCCACGTCGGCCAGCACCCGGGCCGTCTGTTCGTGGACGAACTCGCGCTCCGCCGCACTGAGATAGGTGAGCCTGCCTCGCGCCATGCGCGCACCCCCCTGACAACTGACGAACATTGATACTGACACTACGTGACCTGCCCCGGCAAAGGTAAAGAATCTCCCGAAGCCGTGGCGTAAACTGTCGGTCGAGTAGCCCAAGCAAACACGATATCGAGGCTGACGCCAATGGGCCAAACAGGAGAAAGCTCTTGCTGACCAAGAGAAAAACCTACCGAACCTTTCACCGCCGGCAACCTCGGACCGCGTGTCGCCGGCGCACCCCCGCCGTACGCGAGCCGCGCGCGGCTTTCCGGTCACCGTGTACCTGAGCCCACCGTGTACCTGAGCCTCGGCAAGGCGGCCCGCACGCTCGGCGTCTCACCCGCCACGGTGCGCCGCTGGACGGCGTCTGGTTTTCTGCCCTGCATACGCACGGCCGGCGGCCACCGGCGCATCGAGAGCGAAGACGTCGCGGAGCTGGCGCGGGCCATCGGCGGCAGCAGCCACCTCGAAGCACGGCGCGCCCGCGAGCGCGAGGTCGAGACGCTGGTGCAGGCCTCTCTGGACGTGACGTCGCGGCTCGACCAGGCGGAGCTGCTGGCGGAGATCGCCCGCCACGTGACGGCGCTCTGCCGCTGCCACACCTGCGAGGTCATGGAGTATCTGCCCGGCAAACAGGCGGTTCGCGTGCTGGCCGAATACGACGCCGGCGGCCGGCGCTGGTCGACGTCGGGCGTCTTCGACCTCGGCGACTTTCCGGCCACGAGGCGCGTGCTCGACGGCCAGACGGCGATGACCGTGAACATCGACGACCGCGGCGCCGACGCGGCCGAGGTGGCACTCATGCGCCGCTACGGTGAGAAGAGCGTGCTCATGCTGCCCCTCGTCTTTCAGGGCGACACGATCGGCTTGCTCGAAGCCTGCGACCGCGCGCAGTCGCGGCGGTACTCGGCCCAGGAACTGCGTCTCTGCCGCGCCCTGGCCGGACAGGCCGCCGTCGCCCTCCACAACGCCCGGCTGTTCGGCTCGGTGCGCAGCGCCGAAGCCGAGACGGCGCTGCTTCGCGAACGGCTGCGCAGGCTCGCGGAGGCGTTCGCGAGCCTGCCCGGCTTGCGGGTCGGCCGGCAGACGATGCCCGCTCTCTGCGAAGCGGTACGCGCCGCCTTCGAAGCGCACTCGTGCGTGATCGCCCAGCGCGGCCGGGTCCTGGGAGCCGCGGCCGCCGCCGGACAGGCCGCGGCGTCGCAGGGTACCGAGCGGCGAGCCGTCGTGGTCCGCGATCCCCACGACGTGATCGAAGTGACACTCGTCGCCGACCTGCCGGCCGCGCCGGGACAGACCGAGCTGCTGGAGCTCGTGGCGAGCATCGCGGCCCGACTCGCCGCCGAGTAGCGGCGCACGCGACCCGCGCCTGCCCGCGCCTACAGCAGCGGCAGCACGTGGGCCATGGCCCCGCCGACCAGCAGAGCCGCCACGATCGTGCCGGCGCTGATCGCCCCGGCCCGCCGCCAGCCCAGCTCGCGGCCGAGCATGGCGACGGTCGCCACGCAGGGCACGAAGATCGCGGCCACCAGGGCATAGACGATGATCTGGTGAGGCGTCATAAAGCTGCGCAGGTCGTGCGCCCCGGCGCCGTAACGAGCGGCGGCAAAGACGACCAGCATCTGCAGGGCGAGCTCCTTGCGCAACACGGCGAGCAGGAGCGTCAGTCCGGCCACGGCCGGCAGGCCGAGCCAGCCGACGACGACCGGGTTGAGGGGCCATTCAGGTGCCAGATCAGGCCGGTCTCGTAAAGGGCGCCCAAAGCGAAGCTGCCGATCAGCATGATGGGTGCGGCCGCCCAGAGGAACGT
>PMKK01000290.1:3905-9690 GCA_003157715.1 Actinomycetota bacterium | reverse complement strand
GGCGTCGCCGAAGCTCTGCGCGATGCCGTACACCGGGTGGATGATGCGCGAGTTGTAGACGTATTCGCCGCCGGACCGCGGCATCGAGCCGCCGAGGATGCCCCACACGAGCGGGAAGCCGATGCCGGCCAGCACCGCCGAGATGATGCACGCGTAGATGAGGTTGCCGCCCAGGAAGACCCCGAGGCCGAGACTGACGATCACCCAGATGCTCGGTGTCAAGCCCTGGTTCATGAAACCGACCGCGAACGCGTCCATCATGGAGAGGCCGCGTACCAAGCCGCTTGCCTTGCGTGCGTAAGCTAGTTCTTCAGACACTATCGCCCCCTTGGATCCCTTCAGCGACCGCCCGGACGATAAGGAGAGGACCCGGGCCGGTCACCCAAAACACACCTGACTGATCTAGAGTCCGCCGCCCCCTTTCTCCCCGACCGTCTCGGGAATGCGCCACTCGTAGATGTCCTTGAGCTTCCAGGGGACCACGACGGTCCTCGTGCGCGACACTCCCTGCACCTTGCCGATCACTTCGTCGACGAAGCGCAGCAGGTCTTCCGTGTCGCGCGCATAGACCTGCGCACTCAAGTCGCCGTCGCCGACCGATCCGGCGACGTAGCTGATGTTGTCGAGACCGCAGAGCTGCTCGGCCACGGCCTGGAGCATACCGGGCGCGACCTCGATAAGGACGTCGCCCGTGACACGATAGCCGACGGCCTGGGGATTGACTATGGCGGTGACCTTGACGACTCCGGCACGCACGAGGCGCTCGATACGATAGCGCACGGCGCGCTCGGAAACGTGGCCGATACGGCGGGTCATCTCGGCCGACGAGATACGCCCGTCCTCGGCAAGCAGCGCGACGATCTGGCGATCGATCGCGTCCGGATTGAATGTCACCCCAGTCCCCACATCTTCAACCTGGCCTACTTCAATGCAACCGTAGGAAAATGTCAACCTGTCGGCGAGCGTCGTAGGATTCGCACGTCTGCTCAACGACAGCTCGTCGGTTTCCGACAATCGACGGCGCAGGACGCGAACGATGGATGGAACCTGGTCGGTGCCCCCCCGATGGCGCGCAGGATATCGCACCTGGCGCGCCAATGCGAGAGGTATCGGCGAACTCGGCCTCGCGCTAGGCGGGCGACCCGGATCGGGTGCTGACGGCGCCCACCTCGGCGCCGGTGAGCCGCTGCACCGCGTCGAAGCGGCAGACCTGCCGGCAGGTGTCGCACTTGGTGCAGGTCTCGATGTCGATCAGGTGCGTGGCTTTGCGCTCGCCACTGATGGCGCCCACGGGACATTTCTTGGCGCACAACCCGCAGCCGGTGCAGGTCTCGGGATCGATATGGTAGGTGATGAGCGCGCTGCAGGCCCGCGCCGGACAAGCGTGGTCGTAGATGTGGGCCTCGTACTCGTCGCGGAAGTAGCGGATCGTCGTGAGCACCGGGTTGGGCGCGGTCTGGCCGAGCCCGCAAAGGCTGGTGCGCTTGATCGTCGCGGCGAGCTTCTCGAGGCGCTCGATGTCGCCGTCCTCGCCCTCGCCGGCCGTGATGGCCTCGAGGATCTCGAGCATGCGCTTGGTGCCCAGCCGGCAGGGCACGCACTTGCCGCAGCTCTCGTTCTGGGTGAATTGCAAGAAGTAGCGTGCCAGGTCGACCATACAGGTCTGGTCGTCGGCGACGACCNNCGCGGCCGGCACGCAGCCGCCCGAAGGCCCGCCGAGCTGCACGGCCTTGAAAGCCCGGCCGTCCTTGATGCCGCCGCCGACGCCGTAGACCATCTCCCTGATCGTGGAGCCGATCGGCACCTCGGCGAGGCCGCCGTTGACCACTTTGCCGGCCAGCGAGAAGGCCTTGGTGCCGCGGCTTTTCTCGGTGCCCAGGGCCGCGTAGGCGGCCGCCCCGTGGGTCACGATCCAGGGGATGTTGGCGAAGGTCTCGACGTTGTTGATATTGGTCGGCTTGCCCCAGAGGCCCGACACGGCCGGAAACGGCGGCCGCGAGCGCGGCATGCCGCGGCGGCCTTCGATGCTGGCCATGAGGGCGGTCTCCTCGCCGCAGACAAAGGCGCCGGCGCCCTCCTTGATCTTCAGGTGGAAGCTCCACTCGGAGCCGAACATATGGTCGCCCAGGTAGCCGAGCTCCTCGGCCTGCGCGATCGCCAGGCGCAGCCGGCCCACGGCCAGCGGATACTCGGCGCNNGTCGCCGTTGCAGATGAGGTACTTGATGTCGCTCACCGAGGCCGCGGCGAACTTCCACTTCTGGCCGGTCGGAAAACCGGCCCCGCCCCGCCCGCGAATGCCCGAGGCGAGGATCTCGTCGATGACCCACTCGGGCGTCTTTTCGGTCACCACGGTCCGCGCGGCGGCGTAGCCGCCCCGCGCGACGTACTCCTCGATGCGTTCGGGGTGGATGATGCCGACGTCACGCAGCGCGATGCGCGTCTGCTGCGCGTAGAAGGGGATGTCGTGCCAGCAGGCGATGCGCTCGCCGCTGCCCGGCTCGACGTAGAGCAGGTCNNGGTCCCTGCGAACAGAGGCCGTGACAGCCGATGATGGCCACCTCGACCTCGTCGGCAAGGCCGGCCGCGGCGATCTCGGCCTCGAAGGCGTCGAACATCTTCAGCGAGCCGGCGAACACACAGGCGGTGCCGGCGCACACCTGCACGCGACGCTTGCCGTTCGCGGCGGGCACCACGCCGACGCGCACGCCGTCGGCCGCGGCCCGAACATCACTCATGGTCGTCCACCTTTCGGGCGGCGACGCTGTCGCCGGGCGCGTCGCCGGGCGTCTCGCCGGCCGTGCCTCTGAGGTCGTCGGCGGTGAGGCCGAGCGCCGCGAGCACGTCGGCCATGTACTTGCGGGTCGAATCGGGCGTGAGGTTGCCGAACGTCTCCGCGTCGATGCGCATGACCGGCGCCTGTGAGCAGGCGCCCATGCAGGCCACCGAGTCGAGCGTGAAGCTCATGTCGGGCGTCGTGGCTCCGTCGGCCACGCCGAGCTCCTGCTCGATGGCCTCGGTGATGCGCGGGGCGCCGGCCACATGGCAGGCGGTGCCGTGACAGACGAAGACCTTGTGGCGCCCGCTGGGCTCGGTCGAGAACTGGGCGTAGAAGGTGATGATGCCGTAGATGCGCGACGCCGGCACGCCGGACAGGCGCGCGATCTCGTCGACGACCGGTTCCGGCAGATAGCCGTAGTGAGCCTGCACGTGTTGCAGCACGGCGATGAGATTGCCGTTGGGATCGATCTCGTCGACGATGCGGCCGACCTCGGACAGATCGAGTCCGGGGACGGACGTGTCGGGTTTGGCCTTCGTGGTGTGGGTCACGCGCCTGGACATCGCATCACTCCGCTCTCGTCACCGAAGACGCCCCGCGGGGCGTCTTCATCCTCAACGTCAGCTAGGTCGCCGGCCGCCTGAGCGCGCGAGCCCTCGCGCAGGGGCTCGACCGCCGGTGAACTTATTGTGCCGCCTGAGCGGCAGGCCGCGCAAGCGCGCCGGCCCGCCGCTCGCGATCGCGACCGCGCTCAGGTCAGGCCGCCCCCGTCTGGGCCTGGCAGGCCGCCAGGGCGTTCTTCAGCAGGATCACGTTGGTCACGGGGCCGACGCCACCGGGCACCGGCGTGACCTTCCCGGCGACCTCGCAGACGCCCTCGAACTCGAGGCTGCCGACCTGCTTACCCTCGTGGCGGATGGTCGTCACATCGACGACGACGGCGCCCGGCTTGACCATGTCGCGCTTGATCAGGTTCTGCACCGGCGCCGCGCAGATCAGCACGTCGGCCTCGCGGCAGGCCGCCGGCACGTCCTTGCTGAAGACGTGCACGACGTGCACCGAGGCGTTGCGGTTGAGGCAGAGCAGGGCGGCCGGCTTACCGACGATGTTGGAGTGATTGACGATCGTCACGTCGAGGCCCTGGAGCTCGACGCCCTCGCGGTCGAGGATCTCGATACAGGCCGACGGCGTGGCCGGCGCGAACAGAAAGTCGCCGAGCAGCACGTGGCCGACGTTGGCCGGGTTCACGCAGTCGAGGTCCTTGATCGGCGCGATCGCGTTGAAGACGGCGTTCTGATCGATCTCGCCGGCCATCGGCATCAGGGCCAGGATGCCGTGTACCGCCGGGTCGGCGTTGAGCCCGGCGATGACCTCGAGCACCTCGGCCTGGCTCGTGCCGGCCGGCAGGGTGTGGTTGAAGTAGTTAAAGCCCACCGTGCCGGTGTTCTTCTCGATCTGGCCGCGGTAGAACTGGGCGCCGCCGTCGTCGCCCACCAGGATCGTCGCCACGCCCGGCTTGACGCCGCGCGCGGCGAGCTTCTCGACTTCGGCGACGATCTCGGCGCGTACCTGCCCGGCGATCGCCTTGCCGTCGATGATCTGCGCTGTCATAAGGCCTTCAGTCCTCTCGTTCGTCCCGCCGGCGTCCCGCCGGCGGGCGGCTCACAGTTTCTCGAGCGTGATGGCCATGACCTCGGCGCGCAGCCGCACGGCTTCGTCGAGGAGGCCCGCGAGCTCGGTGCGGCAGGCGGCCACATAGGCTTCGTCTTTGATCGATCCCAGATTGATCAGCACGTTCAGGGCGGCGCCCTGGGCCGCCGACTCGCCGAGGATGGCACCGATCGCCCCGTCGGTGACGGCGGCGGGGTTGCCGAGCTCGGCGGCCGTCTTTGCCAGGCGGCAGACGTCGAGCGCCACGCGGGTGATCTCGAGCGGCACGTTGGCGGCCACTTTGAGGGCGGCCTGTATGTGGGCGCCGCGAGCCGCCTGTTGCTTGGGGGTGTCCTTGGGCAGGCGGTAGCCTTCGATCACGCCGTTGTAGGCCGTGGTGTCCTCTTGCAGCAGCCGCTCGAGTTGGGCCCGGCAGGCCTCGGAACGCGCCACGACGTCGTTCAGGGCCGGTTCGACCGTAGCGAACTTCTCTTTGCCGATCGTCAGATTACAGATCATCGACACCAGACCGGCGCCCAGCGCGCCGGCGCAAGCCGAGACGCTGCCGCCGCCGGGCGCCGGCTTGCCCGACGCGGCGTCGTCTAAGTAGACCCGCAGGGGCTCGTCGCGATAGATGGTGGCCTCGTCGCTCACGCGTACCTCCTGATTCGCTCAGAGATGAAGGCTCGAAGGGCCCGCCGGCCGGCGCGGTGCATGTGCCCCGGCCACCATCGCCGGCCATCGCCGGCCGCCGCACGGTCGGCGGTGGTGCCGCGCGGCAGTGGCGGCGGTCGGCGGTGGCGCCGGTCGGCGGTGGTGGCGCCACGCGGCGCCGCCACCACCGACCGTGTGCCGGCAGCCGGCTCTAGAACAGGCCCTTGATGCGGCCCGTCTGGACGTCGATGTCGACGTCGACCGCGGCGGGGCGCTTGGCCAGGCCGGGCATGGTGCGCATCTCNNCGCGGCCGGCCCTTGAGCGCCGGATCGTGCGACAGCGAGAGGTGCGTCTTGGCCATGCAGAGCGGCAGCTTGTCGAGACCCTGCTCGGTGAAGAGCTTGATCTTGGCCTCGGCCTCGGGCAGGTAGTCGACGCCGTCGGCGCCGTAGATCTTGGTGGCGATGGTCTCGATCTTCTCTTTGATCGAGGCGTCGAGCGAGTAGAGGAACTCGAACTTGCCGCCCTTGTCGGCGGCCGCCTTGACGACCGCGGCCGCCTCCTGGCCACCGTCGCCGCCCATGGCGTGCACGTTGATCGGCACGGCGTCTTCGGCGCCGGCCGCCACGGCCGCCTTGCGCACGATCTCGATCTCGCCGGGACGGTCGAAGGCGAAGCGGTTGATGGTGACCACGACGGGCAG
>PMKK01000290.1:0-3867 GCA_003157715.1 Actinomycetota bacterium | reverse complement strand
CAGGTCGGCGGCGAAGCCGCTCTCCGTGACCAGGTAGTCGGCCAGCTTCAGGGCGACCTTGTCGGCGATGATCGAGTTGTTGCCCTGGGCGATGTTGGCGAAGGGCCCCGCGTGGATCAGGGCGGCGTTACCCTCGAGGGTCTGCATGAGGTTCGGCTTGATGGCGTCCTTCAGCAACACGGTCATCGCCCCACCGGCGCCGATGTCGTCGGCGGTCAGCGGATTGCCCGACTTGGTGTAGGCGAAGGTGATGCGGCCGAGGCGCTCGCGCAGGTCCTTGAGCGAGGTCGCGAGGCCGAGGATGGCCATGACCTCGGAGGCCACCGTGATGTCGTAGCCGGTCTGGCGCGGCAGGCCGTTGAGGCGGCCGCCAAGACCGTTCACGATCTCGCGCATGGCACGATCGTTCAGGTCGACGCAGCGCCGCNNTGTCGAGCTCGTTGCCGTGCATGATATGGCTGTCGACCATGGCGGCCAGCAGGTTGTTGGCGGTGCCCACGGCGTGGATGTCGCCGGTGAAGTGCAGGTTCAGGTCTTCCATGGGGATGAGCTGCGAGTAGCCGCCGCCCGCGGCCCCGCCCTTGATCCCGAAGACCGGGCCCAGGGACGGCTCGCGCAGGGCGAGCATGGTGTTGATGCCGATGGCGTTCATCGACTCGGAGAGCCCCACGGCGGTGACGGTCTTGCCTTCGCCGAGCGGCGTCGGGGTGATCGCGGTGACGTCGATGATCTTGCCGTCGGGCTTGTTCTCGAGGCGCTGGAGAAGGGCCATGTAGTCGATCTTGGCCTTGTAGCGGCCGTAGAGTTCGAGCTCTTCTTCGAGGATACCGACCTTCGCCGCGATCTCCGTGATGGGCAGCATGGTCGCTGCCTGGGCGATCTCGATGTCGGACGGAACGGGGGACTTGCGGACAGGCTTTGCGGCGGAACTCAACGCGCCCTCCTCAGTAGAACCACTTTTTCACGCGTTCGATGTTCGAGGGGCGATACCCCGGCTGGGGCCACCCCTCTTGCGACTGATTCTACAAGGCCTCAAATTGGGGGGTCAAACCGAGGGCAGGGACGTCGCTCAGGGGGCGTCGAGACCTCGGGCGGCAGCCCGCGCCTCGTCGTAGAGATCTTTGACCGGGCGCCCGGCGCGGGCCGCCGCCCGGCGGCAGTCCTCGTACTCAGGCGAGACGGTGACCAGCCGGTCGCCGAGGTACCCGAGGCGCACCCCCACCGCTTCGCCCTCGAGCTCGACGGTCGCGCGGCGCTCGTCGAGCAGCAGGCGCCGCGCGGGCAGCACGCGCAGGCCGAACGTCGAGGTCTCCCGAAAGGCGATCTCGGCGAGCGCGGCCCGCTGCGCGGGCCGCGCCAGGACGTGCAGCACGATCCCCGGGCGGCTCTTCTTCATGACCGCGGGAGTCGACCAGACATCGAGCGCCCCGGCGGCCAGCAGCCGCCCGGCGGCGTCGGCGAGCAGCTCGGCGGACAGATCGTCGATGGTCGTCTCGAGCAGCTCGACTTCGTCTTCGGACCACGGGCCGGCGCCCTGCCCGGGCGAGCGGTCGAGTGGCTCGACGAGCAGCGCGCGCAGCACGTTGGGCCGTCCGTCGAGCTCGCGGCCGCCGCCGCCGACGCCCAGGCCGGCCAGCCGGCCGGCCGGCAGCGGGCCGAACTCCGCGGCAAGGAACGACAGCAGCGCCGCTCCCGTCGGGGTGGTGAGCTCGCCGGCCACGGGACCGGCACCACCCGTCGGCAGGCCGGCCAGCAGGGCGGCGACGGCCGGCGCCGGCACCGGCAGCTCACCGTGCGCGGTGTCGACCGTGCCGCCGCCCAGCACCGGCGGCAGGGCGACGACGCGCGACGCGGCCAGGTGGTGGACAAGCGCCAGAACGCTGATGAGATCGACGGCCGTGTCGAGGCTCGAGAGCTCGTGCAGGTGCTCGCCGCCGGGCCCGTGCACGGCCTGTTCGGCGGCGGCCATGCGCTCGGCGATCGCACAGACGCCGTCCGCGACCGCGGCCTCGAGCGCCGAGCCGCGCACGGCGGCGGAGAGCTCGGCGAAGGTGGCAAACCCCGGCCGGTCGTCGACGGTGAACCGGCAGCAGCGCAGGCCGCCGCGCTCGACCATCGTCGCGTGGACCACCCCGGGGTCGATACCGGCCGCCGTGAGCGCCGGCCGCACGATGCCGGCCAGCGGCGTTTCGATGTCGGGCGGCGTCGCGGCGGCGGGCGGCGCTCCGGCGGCGGGCGGCGTCGCGGCGGCCGCGCCGTCCAGGTCGGCGCACAGCGCGAGCAGCGCGGCGGCCAGCATGTCGCCGCTGGCCCCGCTCGCGCACTCCAGGTAGAGCGTCGCCTTAGCGACGGGCGACGGTGACCGGGTGTACGAACGCATGCGAGCCTCCAGGCGAGCTGGCCGTGACAGGGCGCATAGTAGCATCGGGGAGTGTACGCCGCGCCGGCACCGTTATGCGGATACAATCACGCCATGAAGATCGCGCAGATCGCTCCGCCCTGGATCACCGTGCCGCCGGCCGGCTACGGCGGCACTGAGTGGGTCGTCAAGCACCTGTGCGACGGACTGACCGCGGCGGGCCACGAAGTCGTGCTGTTCGCCTCGGGCGACTCGCGCACGCCGGCCGAGTTGCGGGCGCTCTTCGACGAGCCGCGGACGGCCATGATGGCGCTGCCCTCGGCGATGACTTCCTACGACGCCCGCCATCTGTCGTATGCCCTCTCGCAGATCCGCGCCGACGGCGACTTCGACGTGATCCACGACCACTCGGGATTCCTGCTCGTCGCCTTTCGCGCCATGCTCGACCTGCCGCCCGTGCTGCACACGGTCCACTGCGCCTTCGACACGCACGCCTACCCGTTCTACGAGCAGTTCCGCGACGCCGTGGCCTACGCCTCGATCAGCGAGTTCCAGCGTTCCCTGGCGCCGCCCGGCATGAGATGGGCGGGTACCGTCCACAACGCCCTGCCAGTCGACGGCTGGCCCTTCGAGACCAGCAAGGAGGGCTACCTGCTGGCCTTCGGGCGCGTCTGCGAAGACAAGGGCTTCCACCTCGCCATCGACGTCGCGCGGGCCACCGGACGGCGCCTCATCATGGCCGGCGTCGTGCAGGACTGGTATCGCGACTACTTCGAGCAGCGCATCGCCCCGCTGGTCGACGGCGACCAGATCGTCTTCGAGGGCGAGGTCACGGAGGCTCGCAAGCGTGAGCTGTTCGCCGGGGCCGACGCCTTCCTGTTTCCCATCCTGTGGCCGGAGCCGTTCGGTCTCGTCATGGTCGAGGCCATGGCCGCCGGCACGCCCGTGGTCGCCCTGCGCAACGGCTCAGTCGGCGAGGTCATAGACGACGGCGTGACCGGCTTCATCTGCGACGACGTCGAGGGCATGATCACGGCCGTGGGCAGGCTCGGC
Source organism: Actinomycetota bacterium (assembly GCA_003157715.1). Next base: position 455 of record PMKK01000290.1, on the reverse strand, counting down.
GAGATCGACCCGTACACCTGCCGGCACATCGTCGAGGAACGCTTCAGCGTGGCCAGCATGACCACCGGCTACGAGGCGCTGTACCGCAAGCTCGCCCCCCAAGCTCGAGCGGCCAGACTCGCCCCCTGAGCTCGAGCGGCCAGGGTCACCCCCCGAGCTCGAGCGACCGCTGAAAAAGCCTAAGGCCCCGCCGCGTCGATGGCGCGTTTGCGGGCGATGTCGTGCCACTGCGCCGCCACCCACTTCTCGACGCTGTTGCCCAGGATCACGTCGCGCATGGCCTTGGCCCGCGCGGCTCGTTCGTCGGCCGGCATGGTGAGCGCCCTGTAGATGGCGTCGGCCTGCTCTTCGATGTCGAACGGGTTGACCGTCACCGCGAAGGCGCCGATCTCTTCGCAGGCTCCGGTGTTCTCGGAGAGGATCAGCACGCCGTCGAGGGTGTTGACGAGCGCCCC
>PMKK01000251.1 GCA_003157715.1 Actinomycetota bacterium | reverse complement strand
TCGCCGGTGATGGCCGATTCGTCGACCAAGGCCATGCCCTCGATGACCTCACCGTCACCGGGAACGAGCTGGCCGGCCTCGACTACGCAACGGTCCCCAATCCTGAGGGCGCTTGAGGACTGGTCCGAAAGCGAGCCGTCAAGAGCCAGCACGTGGGCGACTGTCTCTTGGCGCATGCGCCGCAGGGTGTCCGCCTGGGCCTTGCCGCGGCCCTCGGCGAGCGCCTCGGCGAAGTTGGCAAACAGCACGGTAATCCACAACCACAAAACGACAAGCCCGACGAAGACATTCATCATCGCGGTCGAATGGCCGGCGTCGCGGGCGAACAGAATGGTCGTCCAGATGCTGCCGACATAGACGACGAACATCACCGGGTGATGAGCCATGACGCGCGGGTCGAGCTTGAGGAAGGCGTCGGTGACGGCGCGCCACACCATCTTGCGATCGAAGTTCCGTCGCCGGCGTGGCCGGCGTGAGGACTCCGGCGCAACGGCCGGCACCTGTGAAACGGGAAGAGGCGTGGGATCCATCAAGACTCCTTAGAGGCCGAAGTGTCCGGCGAGGTGCTCGACGATCGGTCCCAGGGCGAGCGCCGGGAAGTAAGTCAGCCCCACCAGGACGATGACCACGAGGATCAGGAACACGGTGAACAGGGGTGAGTCGGTGCGTAGTGTGCCAGCGCTGAAGGCATACGTCGGCTTACGCGCCATGGAGCCGGCGAGCGCCATCGCCGGGATGATCGTGAAGAAGCGGCCGATCAGCATAGAGGCGGCGAGCACCGTGTTCCAGTAGGGGTTGTTGCCACTGAGGCCGGCGAAGGCCGAGCCGTTGTTGTGAGCCGTCGAGACGAAGGCGTAGATGACCTCGGTCAGCCCGTGGGGACCCGACGACAGCATGTCGCTCGCCGGGCCTTTCAGCAGAATCGAGACGCTTGCCAAGGTGAGCACCGTGACCGGCAGCACCAGAATGTAGATGGCCGCCAGCTTCATGTCGGGAGCCAGCAGCTTCTTGCCCAGATATTCGGGGGTGCGCCCCACCATGAGCCCGGCGATGAACACCGTGATCATCAGCAGGATGAGCATGCCGTACAGGCCGCTGCCGGTGCCTCCCGGGTCGACTTCACCGAGCATCATGTTAAACAGCGGCACCGCGCCGCCGAGCGGCGTGAAGCTCTCGTGGGCTGAGTTCGTGTAGCCTGTGGAGGTGGCCGTCGTTCCAGCCGCGTTGAGGGCCGAGCCGGTGGCGCCAATGCGCAGATCCTTGCCCTCGAGGTTGCCGCCGACGTTGCTCGCGCTGATGGTCTGTGAGACCCCCAGCGGCTTGAGCTTCGGATTCCCGCGGTTCTCGAGCGGCACGACGACCAGTGCCGAGATGACAAAGAGGGTGACCATGGCCCCCAGAACGACCATGGCCTGTCTCATTGAGCCGGCCATCTTGCCGAACGCCCAGGGGAACGCGAAGGGGATCATCATCAGTAGCCAGATGGAGAGAATCATGACGATTGGATCGGGGTTCTCGTAGGGCTGGGAGCCGTTGGAGTTGAAGTAGCCGCCGCCGTTGTCGCCTAGTGTCTCGATCGGGACCATGCTGGCCACCGGGCCGCCGGGGATCGTCTGAGTCAGGGTGTTGTCGTGGGTCGTCTGACCGGCCAGCGTGACGACGGTCTTGCTGGCGTGGAAGTTCTGAATGACACCCTGGCTCATGAAGATGATCGCAAAGACGAACGCCAGCGGGATCAACACGCGAAGGGTCGAACGCACGGTGTCGACCCAGAAGTTGCCGAGAGTCTCTGAGTTGCGGCGAACGAGGCCGCGGATGAAGGCGGCGCCCAGCGCCATGGCGACCGCCGCCGAGAAGAACTGGTGCCAGACGAGCCCGAACATCTGGCTCAGCTGGCTGAGTGTCGACTCGCCGACGTAGTTCTGCCAGTTGGTATTGGTGCCAAAGCTGACCGCCGTGTTGAAGGAAAGCCCCGGCGAGACGTTCTTCATATGATCGGGGTTGAAGGGCAGGTACTGCTGCAGGCGCAGGACGGCGTAGGTCAGAAGCATGCCGATCACGGTGAAGATCAGCATTGAACCCACGTACTTGGTCCAGCGCTGTTCGTGGTCGGCATCGATGCGACAGACGCGGTAGATGAAGCGCTCGACAGGCAGGAAGAAGCGGTCGCCAGGAGCCTTCTTGTTCCCGTAGATCTTGGCCAGATAGCTGCCCAGCAGCGGCGTGCTGATGGCAAGCAGCACGAACAGGGCGGCGACCTCCAGCCAGCTTGCACCGGACATGGCTAGAGCCTCTCGGGGCGAACGAGGATGTAGATCAGATAGGCGCCGACGAAGATCGAGACGAAGATCCCGGTCAGATCGTCGCCGCGCAGGGCTGCGAAGATCATGCCGCCCTCACATTGTCGCGCCGCGACTGCTTCTGGTCGGTGCGGGCTGCACCAGGGGACCGTGCCAGTCGTGCCCCCCTGGTCTTACCGACTACGGCAAGTCTGCCGAGGGCGGCCACAAACACGAAGGCCACCGGAAAGATCAGGGCTATCGCCGCCAGGTAGATGACATCTTGCATTGCTTACCTCCCTGCTGCCTGACTGCCGCTGGGGCCGTCGGGCGTTCTCCACAAGCCTGATGGACGGTTCTACCTAGGAGACCGTGAAGCGGTCACAAAGAAGCAGCGCGGAAGTACAAAGAGTTTATGAAGGGGAGTCAGATTCACAGAATCTTATGGGCCTCGCATCGCAGGCTCCCGGAGGCTCGCCATGTAGTGAGGAAGGCCGCCGGACAGGACCATCCCGGCGCACCGGCCTCGTCCTTTAGGCATTCTTTGTGATGCGCGCACCCATCTTTGCGCCCTCTTGAGATGCGGGCGGGTAGCGTCGTGGGCGGAAGCGCAGATGCGCTGCAGATCCGGCCGTGGAGGCAGCCGTGGGGTTCATCGCCGTCGACATCGTTGCCATCGAGATCGGCGCTGTCTTCCTGCTCGTGATCGCGGTTTCTGCAGTCGGCTTTTCGCTGCACATCAGGCTTCTCAGGCGCACGGTCCAGCGCCGCCAGGCCGAACTTCGGGCGCAGGGGACGCAGGCTGCCACGGTCCCGCCGATCGTGGCCGAGCGCCTGCCCAGGCTCGAGGTCACGACCGCCCAGGAGCGCTGGGCAGAGGCAAGACGGGCCAATGCTAAGGGGAACAACGTCGGTGGGCCGCCGGCCGAGCGACCCGCCCCTCTGGGCGTCGCGACCCGCTGATGTGCCCCCACGCCGCTCATCGAATCGGGAGGCAGAAGCGCTCGCGCCGGAGTTCGGCCGGGCTGAAAATCAGCGATCAGCCGTTGCGTGTGAGCGTGGCGACCGACCCCCGGGCTGCACTTACCCCCACCTATGGGGCACAGCTCATCAAGGCGGCTTTGCTGTACGGCGATCGGGTGAGTGTCCTCAATCCCGTCACCGCCATGTTGCTGCGCGCGAGCGAGCTTGGCTGCGTTGGTGTGGGACGACAGATCGAGGTCTTACAGCGGCTCGCCCCGCTTCTGACCAGTGGCCCTGAAACGGCCCAGCTGCAACGCGGACTGGCGCTGACAGCCGCCTCGCTACGCAAGGCCCCTCGTGCGCGAGGCTCGACCGACCTCATAATGCGCCGTACCCTGTTGGCGAATCTTGACGCGACGATTCGTAGCCTGATCAACATTGCCGAGCGGCTCCTTCGGGACGCCGGGCTCGACGAGCTCGCGGCGGCGAGAGCGCGCGGCTTGCTCGAGTTCGTGAGCTGTCCACCGGGCAACGACCTCGAGCTTCTCGCCGCGTCCCTCGCTCAGGCGCTCCTCGCGAGCGAGGGACGACGACTCGACGAATCGATCGAAGCCCGACTGGTCGATGCCTTCGCCGGGGGACTGTCCGGCAAGCGCGCCAAGAGTCGCGACTGGCTGCTTCTGGACGAGTCCGTCGCCTCGCTTGCGCTCCGGGGCCGGGAACCTCGATGTGCTTGTTGGGGTAGGCTTCCCACGTTCCCCGAGGCCACGATGGACGAGCTGCTCGACATCCGTTCGCGGATCAGCGCGCCAATCGACCGGGTCCGCCGAGCGTTGAGCTTCGTTTCCGAAGGCTTCACGGGCCCGCCCGCCGTGTCCTCGCCAGATGAGCTGAGGGACGCCTGGCGCGAAACGATGCGACCGGCAATCGAGGCCCTGGCGCAGACGGTGCGCGACGACCTTGCGCTGCGGAACGTCTCGGCCGGCGTGCCTGGAACCGCGGGAGACTCGTGGCCGGGCTTGATGCTCATCGGGCCGGCCGCGGCGGGCCATGAGCCGCCTCTGTTCGTCCGAGGTGCCGAGTCCGAGGCGGCGACCGCGACACTGGCGGCCGCGTGGCAGCGCCACGGATCCGACCACGAAGGCCGGCTGCCGCCCTTCCTCTTCCTCTATCGGACCGGCGACCCCCCGTCGTACGTCGATCGTGATACCGCTGGGGCAGTCGCCGCCCGGTGACCAGGGATGGAGCTGAGTCTGGCCGTGAACGGCCGGCGAACGGGCGATGAACGTCTTCTTCCTCCGCGCGTTACGGACTCTTGACAACCCGAGACGGACTTGACGACCGCTTGATGAGCAAACCGACAACGTGAAGCGGGACGGGCGTAGCCGCCTAACATCAGCCGCCGTCAGGCGCACGCGGCCGCCTGAGGTCGTTCGAAGGCGCACCGGAGATGCGGAAGGCCAGGGGGTGCTGACCGACAAAGGCTATGTGGACACGGACGCGGCAGGTCGCCGGCCGGCGCAAAAGGAGCACAGATGACACTGTTTCACCACCATGGCGGGATCGACGGCGAGTACATCACGCAGTTCCACATCCGGCAGGGTGACCGCTCGGCCAGCTTGTCGTGGAGGCTGCGCGACAGTCAGCCGCGAGAGGTCCTCATCTTCCAATCGGCAAGGGGCTTTGTCGATGACGACGTCGACCCCATCGGCGACGACCGTCAACAGCTCGCATACCAGGGCACCGACCTGAACGCCAGACTGAGCGACGCCGTCCAGCGGGACGACCTCGCCTTCTACTGCTCCGACGACTTTACCAACTACTACTCGGTGTTCGTCCGGAGCGGCGATGGGAACCTGTACTTGCAGCTCATAGTGATTGCGACGCCGAGAAGCATCGGCTCGTGGCATCGCCCAGACTTCAAGACGAGCGAAAGCACGCAGGAGATCGGCGATATGGAGATCGACCGCCAGCTCACGGACCTCTCGCGGCGTTGACGTCGCGCTCAAGCCGAAGCACTGACCTGGATCCATTCGCAGATTCACTTCTCATGAGGGCGCCGGAGCCGGCTGCGTGCTCGCCGGCGAGCGTTACGCGGCAGGCGGAGATTCGTCCGGCCGACCGGCGGCGGCATGCCGCCGCCGGCAATACATGACTTGTTGTTGCGTCCGACTTTCGGCACGAACCCATCTGCAGCGACTTCACCGACGCCACCGGCGCGGTGCCGATCGTGAACACCACGCCGTCTGCGGTCCCGAGAAACCCTCTCACGAGCGCTCCACAAAAGGGGCGGCCCGCCGCCTCGGGGGAGCAAGGCGACGGGGCCGGGCAGATCCCTGGCTCGAGGGATCCTGAGGAGAAATTCACACAAGGCCTGCCATGTCCAGCTGAGGTTAAGAGTTTCTTTCATGAGCGGTCTGGCAGCACTG
>PMKK01000266.1 GCA_003157715.1 Actinomycetota bacterium | reverse complement strand
GGCCGGCCTGGCCGTACACGACAAGGCGGCCGGCGATGAGCTCTTTGTCGCGCTGCTGGAGCTGATCGAACGCGAGGCCTGGGACGAGCGGAACTTCGTAAAGAAGGCGGTCAACTGGGCGCTGCGCAACATCGGCAAGCGCAACCTCGCCTTGAACGAGGCGGCGGAGGCCTGCGCGCTGCGCATCCGCGCGGCCGCCGACAAGCGCGCCGGTGGCACGCGCGGCGGCGACGCCGGCGCGCGCGCGGCGCGCTGGGTCGCCACCGACGCTCTGCGTGAGCTACGCTCGCCGAAGGTCTTGGCGCGCCTCGCCCGGTAGCGCCGGCGAGCGCTACCGGGCTTGTCCCAGGGGCGCTCTCGAGCGGCATTCGGCACCCTCGCATCTCAGCCTCGAGGCGCCGGGGTATTGACCACAGGCGTAAGCTCAGATGAAGGCGACAGCCGCGTGGACCGGCCGGTGGCAGCGACGGCGCGCCGGCCTCGCGGTGAAAGAGCCAATGTCAACGAACGTGTCACGGCAAGGGCGGCCCTATGCCCGAGGAACTACTCGCCCCGATCCCGATCGAGCCGCGCTACCCGCGCCTGGTGAACGTCACGCGCTGGCTCCAGCGTCACTACGTCGTCACCCTGTCGGTGTCGGCGGCGCTGATGATCGTCGTGTTCGTCTTCGACCTGCTCACGTCGTCGGCCTGGATCGCCGGCGGCTTCTATCTCGTCCCGCTGACGCTGATCGCGGTCACGCTGCGCCGCAAGACGATCATCGTCGCTGGGGTTACGGCGGTCGTTCTGAGCGGTCTGGTGATGGCCGTCCAGCACGTCTTCGCCAACCCGCAGCATCTGGTCTACCTCTATCTGTTGATCGTCGGATGCGGCGGTCTTGTCGTGCTTTCCGACCTGCTGGCCCAGCTGGACGAAGTCTCGCGCCGCGCCATGACGCGCGCCCGCCTGGCTCAGGCCGAGGCCGACATCGTGGGGCAGTCGAGCGGGCGGGGCGAGCTCCACGAGCTCGTCGAAAGCGCCGTGCGGCGCATCGGCCGCGAACTCGAGTCCGATGTCGGAGTGGCCTTCGTCATGCGCGACGGCGAGTGGCGCGGCGAGGCGGGCTATGGCTCGGCCACTGACGCGCAGACCCTGCACTACCCCTACGAGTCGCTCGTCGTCTTGCGCCACGCGGTCGAACACGACGAGGTGCTCGCCATCCACGACGTGCGCGCCTGGTTTGCCGAGCATGACCTGACGCCGCCGTCGTATCTGAACGACTTCGAACTGCACCGCGTGCTCGTCGTGCCGCTGCGAGCGTCCGACATCGGCCTGGGGGCGATGATCTTCAGCCGGCCCGAAGGCAGCGGCCCGTTCTTGCGCGAGCAAGTCCGCTTCGCCGGCAGCGTGGGCGGCCACGTGGCGATAGCCATCGAGAACGCGCGCCTCGTCTTGCAGCTCGACACCAAGCAGCGCGACCTGTCGCTCGTGGTCGAATCGAGCCTCGACTTCGCCGCCAGCCTGGAGCCGCGCAAGGTGATCGAGGCCGTCGTCGTGCGCCTGGTCGCGCTGCTCGACGCCAGCGCCTGCGACATCCACGTGCTCGAGCCCGGGGGCGAGGCCGTGCGCACGGTGGTCNNCCGGGCGCGTCGTGGCGACCGGCCGGCCCGTAGCGATCATGAGCCTCGACGACCCGGCATTGAACGACGCCGAGCGGCGCCTGCTGCAAAAGAACGGCAAGACCAGCCAGCTCGGCGTGCCGCTCAAGGTGCGCGACCGTGTGATCGGCGTGGTCGAGCTGTTCGACGACAAGGATCAGCACAGCTACTCGCCCGAGGATATCGAGCTGGTCGAGGCGATCTGCCAATTTGCCGCATTGGCCTTAGATAACGCCCGTCTGTTCGACAGTCAACGCGACACCGCTGCGCGACTCGAGCGTCTCGCCGGTCAGCTCGAGACCCTGCAGCAGGTCTCGCTGACTCTGGGGCGCCTGCGCGACGAGGCCGGGGTGGTGCGCGCGGCGCTNNGAGACTGGGGCAGAGCTGCTCAACGCCGACGCGGCCGCCTACACCGTGCGCGACGGCGACGTCGTGGTGGTGAAGGGATTCCATGATCGCGACGGCTTCTCGGCCCCCGACGCCGCTGCGGCCGAGGGCATCGTCACGGTGCTCAGGGACACCCTTGTCGAGATCGGCGCCACCGAGATCGGCGACGGCGCCGGCCAGCATGCGCTGCCCGACCACGCCTTCGGGCACGGCCGGGTGTTGATCGTGCCGCTCAGCCGCCAGAGACCCGACGCACTTGCCGCCCTGGTCTTTCAGCGCTCGCGCGGAGCCTCGTTCGGCGAGGATGAAGGCCGGCTGGCGACCACTCTGGCGGCCCAGCTCTCGCTCACGCTGCGCAACGTCCATGCCTTCCAGCGCGAGCACGAGATCGCCGAGACCTTTCAGACGGCCCTGCTCGTCTCCCCGCCGCTGCTCTCCGGCGCCGAGATCGGCGTCAGATATCAGGCCGCGGCTGATGCCGCCCGGGTCGGCGGCGACTTCTACGACATCCTGCAGCTCTCACCGGGGCGCGTGCTGATCGCGGTGGGCGATGTCTGCGGCCGCGGCCTGCAGGCGGCCACCGAGACGGCGCTGCTGCGCTACACGCTGCGCGCCTATGCCCAGGAGAGCTCGCCCGGCGAGGCGCTCTCGCGGCTGAACTCGGCCCTGCTGGCCCAGGACCCCGAGCTGCCGTTCGCGACGATCGTGCTGGCGTCGCTCGACGTGCATCGCCGGAACCTCGAGTACGCCGTCGCCGGCCATCCGCGTCCCATCGTGCTCGCCGGGCGGCGGCGCTTCACGATCTCCCAGGCCGGCGGTTTTCCGGTCAGCATGTTCCCGGGCGAGACCTACCCGACCAATCGTTGTGTGCTGCCCGAAGACGCGACGCTGGTCTTCTACACCGACGGGCTGACCGAA
>PMKK01000178.1 GCA_003157715.1 Actinomycetota bacterium | reverse complement strand
GCCGCCAGATTGACCGCGTCGTGGTCGGGGTGGCCGCCCTCGTAGGCCGGCACGTAGACCGTCATGGCAGTGTCCTGGCCGGCAATCGCAGCGGCCGTCGCGCCGGCGGCAGGCGCCTCGTCGGCGCGCTGGTCGAGCAGGCGGACGGCTTCGCGGGCTATCACGGAGATGTGCTCGGCGGCGTGCTGGTCGCGGAGCTGCAGATCGCGAGCGGCGCCGGCGGGCAGCTCCAGCAGGTCCAGCACGCGGGCGCCTTCGGCGAGGCGGCGGCGAGCGGGCGCAAGGCCGCCGGCCGTCGCCCACAGCAAGCGCACCGACTCGCCCCCGGCCAGTGCGCGGCGCAGATGTCCGGCGCAGAAGACCTCGTCGTCGTGGTGGGCCAGCAGAAAGAGCGTGACGGGCGTCATCGGCCTCTCGCCCCGTGCCGCCGCGGTCAGGTGGGCATGGCCCGGTAGACCTCGCGCATGTGGGCGAACGTCTCGGGCCAGCTGCGCTGCAGGGCGCGGTCGCGGGCGGCGAGACCCATCTGCCGGCGCAGGGCCTCGTCGTCGAGCAAGCGGTCCAGGGCGGCGACGAAGCCGGTGGCGTCGCCCGGCGGGACCACCAGCGCCGTGACGTCCCGGGCCACGTTCTCGTCGACGCCGGTGCCGGCCGTCACCACCGCCGGCAGGCCCGAAGCGGCGGCTTCGAGGAGCACCTGACCGAAGGTCTCAGCGCGGCCGGGAAAGACGAACACGTCGGCCGACGCGTAGATCGTGGCGAGCTCGTCGCCGGTGCGATACCCCAGAAACGACGCGCCCGGCAGCAGCCCGGCGAGCTGTTCACGGTACGGCCCGTCGCCGATCAGCACGAGCTGAACGTCGTCGCGCTCGCGGCGCAGCCTGTTGTAGGCGAGCGCCAGAAAGTCGAGGCCCTTCTCGGGCGACATGCGGCCGACCCAGAGAATGACCTTCTTGCCGTCGCCGAGCACGCGGCGCACGTCGTCGCTGCGCCGCCCGGGGGTGAAGCGCGTACCGTCGATGGCCTGGTCTAAGTTCTCGAAGCGCGCCCGGATGCCGTGCTGGGTGAGGTCGTCCTGCACCGCCCGCGAGGGGCAAAAGACGATCTCGGCCTGATTGTAGAAGCCCCGCACGTATGTCCACAGGGCCTCGCGCACGATGTGGTCGGAGGTCAGGAAGTAGCCCAGCCGCGGCAGGTCGGTGTGGTAGGAGGCGACGAGCGGCAGGCCAAGCGTGCGCGCCAGCAGGGCCGCGATCATGCCCATCGGGCCGGGCGTGGCGGCGTGGATCACGTCGACCTCGCTGTCCTCGCACCAGTGCAGGAGCCGGAGCACCGGCGGGATGAAGAGCGGGAAATCCTTGTAGACGTCGAAGCTGAACCGGTCGAGGGCCTCGAAGGTCTCGTGGGTGGGCGCGCTGTGCCGCTCGCTGCCGCAGGAGACCATGGTGAAGGGCCAGCCTTGCGCCTCGGCGTAGGCCACGAGCGGCTGCAGCACGGCGGCGACGCCGTTGAGGTCGTCGATCGTGTCGGTGAACATCGCCACGTGCGGTTCGGGCCGTGCCGGCCAGGGTTCGACCAGCCTCTGTTCGGACAGCTCGTCGTGGAGGTCGCGGGCGTGGCTGCGCTGGCGCGCGAGCGAGGTCGCCGCCAGCAGGTAGGGAGCGATCAGCGTCTGGGACTGACCCAGCGTCTTCCAGGTCTCGAGCGACTCCTTGGTGAAACCCGTGACGCGCAACTGCTCGAAGCAGTCGCGCACGGTGCGCTCCCAGGTGGTCTCGGCGATCGCGGCGAGGCGGTCGTGGTGCAGCGCGCCGCCCACCAGCGCGCCGCTGCGGATGACTTCGGCGGCGCCGCTGGCGGCCGCCTTGCGAAGCGCGCCCTCGCGGCGCCAGGGCGGGTCGATCGCCAGACCGATGAAGCGGCCGGCGAGGTTGCGGCTGCGCTGCCCCTCGAGCACCGACCAGGGAATGCTCGAACGCATGCCGCGGCGCAGCAGCGTGCGCGATAGCCAGTTGCGCGAGTCGCTGTCGCCGCCGCGAAACAGGAGGCTGATCGCGGTGTGGGCGGTCTTGGCCGTCGAGCCTTGCGTGCCGCGCAGCATCGCCTTGCGACGGAGGAGGGCCGCGAAGAGGTCGGTCTCGCCGGCCCCCAGGTTGATCTGCGTGTAGGTGCCGCCGACATCGAGCCCGCCGTGGTCGTCTGAGCCGGCGACCGGGCGGATGGCGAGCGCCGCGGGCTCGCGTCCGTACTTCTCGGCCAGGCGCGGGATCAGGGTGGGGGAGGCGGCGACCAGCTCCGCGCTGATGCTGTTCTCGGTCGGCGTGGAGCTGCCGTTGCGGGTCTCCCATAGCGCGAACAGCAGCATGAGCTGCTCGAAGTGCTCGGCGCGCAGCTCGGAGACGACCGATAAAGGATGGGCGAGCGCGTGAGGCAGACCCTCGCGGCGCAGGTACTCGGTAAGCTCGAAGACGTTGAAGCGCAGCTCGCCGATCTCGTTGTGCTGCGCCTCGTCGAGCCCCCAGACCAGAACGTGGACGAACAGCGCTTCCGTGGGAAAGAAGGCGCTGATCTCCTCGCCGACGGTGAAGTCGGGGTAGTCGACGAGCTGGAGCGCTCCCTGGATCGTGTCGTGGTCGGTGAGCGTCACGTGCGTCATGCCGCGGGCTTTGGCCTCGCGGTAGACGAGGTGCGGGTCGGTGAAACACTCGCGCACGCCGAAAGTCCGCGCCAGATACAGCTCAGACCGGGCTGAGAAGCGGGAGTGGCAATGAAGGTCGATGCGCGCCGTGGTGCGGGCGCTCGCATTCGTGCCGTCGCGGGGTTTGCTCATAGGATCCACTGTCGTCCGTCCGTTGCCTCGGGCCACTCTACTCATGCCCGGCGAAGCGGGCAACAGGCCTACCGCCTGGCTGGGGTCGGGTAGGTATGCGTGACTACAGTCAGCCCCGGGACGATACGATACAGTCACCAGGAGCGTTGAGACGGCGGCCTGAAGGCCAGAAGCTCGAAGGCCAGAACCCGAAGGCGACACACTGGACTGTGACCGACCATGATCCTTGAGAGAGCGACCCGCGACTACCTAGACTCGCTGCGGCCCCCGGCCGATTCGCTGATCGTCGAGATGGAATCCTATGCCGCCGACAACGGCGTGCCGATCGCGCCGCGCGAGACGGCCCGGCTGCTGAGCATGCTCGCCCGGGCCACCGGCGCCAGGCTCGTGCTCGAGGTCGGCCTGGCGATCGGCTACTCCGCGCTGTTCATCGCTCGCGCGCTGCCCGAGTACGGCAAGGTCGTCTCGCTCGAATGCGACATGCAGATGGCGGCGGTGGCCAAGACCTACCTGGCGCGCGACCCGGCCGGCGCGAAGATCGAAGTCCTGCTGGGAGACGCCCGCGACACACTGCCCAGCCTGCGCGAGACCTTCGACATGGTCTTCATCGACGCCGACAAGACGGGCTATCCCGGCTATCTCGATCTCGCCCTCGACCGGCTGCGCAAGCGTGGGCTGATCGTGATCGACAACCTGCTGATGGACGGCGACGTGGCCACGGGACGCGGTGACAGGCACTGGTCGCAGGCGTCGGTCGACACCGCACTCTCGCTCAACCGGCGGCTCGCCACGGATCGCGCGCTCGACTATGTGCTCCTGCCACTGGGCGACGGAGTGGGGATCGTGCAACGCCGCGGGCAGTAGGTCCGCGTCGTGGCAGGTCCGCGCGACGGCAGGTCCGCGCGGCGGCAGAGGGGACGAGAGGCGCCGGCAACCGGTAGACTAACGGGGAGCAGGCGCCCGTGCGGCGCCGCGGCGACAGGAGGACCAATGATCTCAGCCGAAGTCATGAAGGCGCGCCTGCAGGAGGGCGAGTCCGTCGAGTTCGACCTGGTCTTCTGGAAGGGTACCGGTCGCGTGGTGGGCATCGGCGCCGACAAGCTCTCGCTCCAGGTGCGCGGCAAGCGCGCCGACTATACCTGGGGCCGGGTGCGCGACACCTGGCTGCGGCTACAGCAAAACCACGAGCTGACCGTCGACGAACTGGGCGGTGGCCACGATGCCGTCGGACTCGTGTCGCTGTTCGCGACCTTCGGCGCAGGCGAGATCGAGGTCGTCGCGGGCGACGGCATTCTCCGGTTGCCGCGGGCCGCGGGCCGGCCGGTGCGCCCCGATCCCGGCTCTGTGCAGCCGCCCAGCTGGGCGCCGCTGCAGCGCAAGATCGACGGCGACTGACACCACTCCCCGCCGTCGGCCGCGCTCACTTCCGCGGATCCATCGACTGTCTGACTTGGGTCTCGCCCATCGTGCGACCCGCTGCCGCTCCCGGGGCCGGAAGGGGTGCGCGCTACCTTGAACAATTGGCC
>PMKK01000150.1 GCA_003157715.1 Actinomycetota bacterium | reverse complement strand
GAAGGCGGTGCGGCCGGCGTCGTAGGCGACGTCGCCGCCGCCGACCACGATCACGCGCTTGCCGGTGGCCGGCTGCTCGCCGAGCGCCTGCGCGCGCAGGAACTCGACGGCGCGCAGCACGCCCTTCTGGTCCAGGCCCGGGATCGGCAGGTCCTTGCTCTGGTGCAGGCCGGTCGCGAGCAGAACGGCCTTGTAACCGTCGGCGAAGAGAGAGTCGACGGTGAAGTCGGTGCCGCAGCGCACGCCGGTCTTGAGCTCGACGCCGAGCGCGGTGATGCGGTCGACCTCGCCCTGGAGCGCCGGACGCGGCAGGCGATACTCGGGGATCCCGACGCGCAGCATGCCACCGGCCACCGGCAGAGCTTCGAACACGGTGGCCTTGTAGCCGAACTGCGCGAGGTCGCGAGCGGCGCTGAGGCCTGCGGGGCCGCCGCCGACGATCGCGACCGGCTCGTCGTAGAAGACCGGCAGCGCGTCGGGCAGCTCACTCGGCGCGCCGTTGTCGGCGACGAAGCGCTTGATGCCGGCGATGGCGATCGGGTCCTCCACGTTGCCGCGCGTGCACTCCGTCTCGCAGACGTGCGTGCAGATGCGGCCGCAGACGCTCGGGAACGGGTTCGGCTCGCTCGCCACCCGGTAGGCCTCCTCGTAGCGCCCCTTGGCGACCAGCGCCACATAACCGTGCGCCGAGGTGTGCACGGGGCAGGCGGTCTTGCACGGGCTCCAGCCCTTGCGGTCGATTGCGAAGGTCGCGGGGACAGCGTTGGCGAAGGGGCGAGCGACCGCGGTCCGCTCGCTCACGCCGAAGTCGAACTCGTTGGGGTAGGTCACGGGGCACACGGCCGCGCACTCGCCGCAGCCGACGCACTTCTCGTCCACGTAGCGCGGCCGGTGCCGCACGGTCACGTTGAACTCGCCGGGCGGGCCGGTGACCGACGTCACGTCGGAGAGCGCGTGCAGATGGATGCGGCTGTTGATGGCCGTGCCGGTGAGGCGTGGCGCCAGGCTGCACATGGCGCAGTCCTCGGTGGGGAATGTCTTGCTCAGCCGGGCCATGTAGCCGCCGATGCTCTGTTGGCGCTCCACGAGGTGCACCTCGATGCCTGCGGCGGCGAGCTCCTCGGCGGCGGAGATGCCGGCGATGCCGCCGCCGACCACCAGGACCGAACGGTGCAGGAACGTGCGCGAGCGCGGCAGGTCGGACTGGTGCTGAGCGCGGGCGACGGCGGCGCCTACGATCTTGCGGGCCTTCTCCTGGGCGAGCGCGGGCTCGTCTGCGTGGATGAACGAGCAGCCCTCGCGGATGTTGGCGAAGGCCACGGCGTTCTCGCCGAGGCGCAGCTCGCGGGCGATGCGCTCGAAGGTCGGACCCTGAAAGCGCGGCGAGCATGAGGCGATCACCAGATGGTCCAGGCCGCGGTCCTCGACGGCCTGCGAGATCATCTCGTGGCCCTCGGTGCCGCACAGGAACTGGTTGATACCGACGGCTACGACGCCATCGAGGCCGCGCACGCCGGCGGCCAGGTCCTCGAGGTCGAGGACGCCTGAGATGTTGCCGCCGCAGTGGCACAAAAAGACGCCGGCTCTCATGGCAGGCCTCCGCCGGTCGCCACGGTCACCTTGTCGCGCGCGCCGATGCGCGCGAGCAGCGGCTCGACGTCCTGGGAGTGGCTGGCCACGCCGCAGTCCTTGTCGGGGTCGGCCCCGAGGGCCAGCGCCAGAAGCTGCTGCACGTGGAGGTGCACGAAGGGGTACTTCTCGTGCGAGGAGTCCTCGATGATCTCGTGGTGGCGGTCGAACTGGACGGCGCAGTTCGGACACATGTGCACGAGCACGTCGATGTGCTCCTGGCTAAGACGCCGCAGCTTCTCGCGCGTGACCGCCATCGAGATCGCGGGATTGACGAAGCGCTGCCGAAACCCGGCTCCGCAGTGCGTGGTCTTCTCGTTGTAGAGGCCGGTCTTCACGACGCCGGTCGATTCGAGCAGGTCCTCGGGGATCATGAAGTTCTCGCTGTTGCCGACGACCTCGTCGGGAAAGACCTTGCAGTAGTGGCAGGCGGGGTGCGTGGCGACCTTGATGCCGTCGAGACGGCGCCTGATCAGATCAGGGATGGAGTGGTGGGCGCTCCACAGGATCTCCATGGTGTGGCTGTGGCGGATGGCGCCGGCGACCTCGTCTGAGTACTCGCGGCCGAGGCCGGCGAGCACCTTGTTGGTATCGGCGCGGTACTCGGGCACCTGCAGAATGTTGCGCGCCTTCTTGTTGATGGCATAGCAGGTGGAGCAGAGGTAGCTCATCACGGGATGACCGTCCTCGACGGCCACGCAGGCGTTACGCGCGGCGAGCGCGACCGATGTCGCTACCGGCACCAGCTCGGAGTAGTAGCCCAGGCCGGTGCAACAGCTCTGCTCGGGGTGCACGGTGTACTCGATGCCGAAGCGCTCGAAGAGCCACTTCGTGGCCGCTTCGGCGCCGGGATACTCAGTCGAGATCAGGCAGCTGCGAAAGAGCAGCACACCGCCGGTCACGGCCGGGATGTCAGGTGTAGTCGTCGTCATGGCTCCCCTTGATCGCGGACGGTGACTTCATTGTGGATAGCTTGGGTTTATTAGTCCAATGAGGATTAATTATCCTACCTACAGGTAGGAATAAGGTCCGTATTCCTGATAGAGCTAGTTGTCTTAAGATTGGCTCTCGTAGTCCGGGAAGGAGGCTCTCGTGGCCTGCGCTTTTCCTGCCCAGCGAGGAGTTTGTGGGGTCGACGCGCGGGGTACTTCAAAAACACCGCTCCGGAATCCCCGCGCCGCCCACGGCCCCCAGAGCAGCGGCGACGGTCCCCCCCACCGGACAGGAGAGTGTCATGGTCCAGCATGCTTCGGCAAGATCGGCAGACCCTGACCCGACCGCGCTTTCCGCGCTGCCCACCGGATCGCCGGCCGGACTGGCCCCAAGCCCGGGCGATTCGCCCAAGTTGTCCCTCATCACCGCCGCGGCTGGGCAGCCCGCCCAGACAAGGCTGCCGCAGCCGCTGGGTCCGGAGTCGCGCGAGTACGCTCTGTGCGATCTCTGCGGCGAGCCTCTCGGCGTGCACTCGGGCCATTTTCACATGGTCTCACCGCTGACCGCCCGCCATGTTTCCGTGTGCCGCACCTGCCGTCGCGCGGCGCTCGGCGAAGGGTACAGGCCGCGCGCCTGACACCCGGCGCTTCGCTGCCGATCCGCCGATCGCACGTGCCGCATTCTTTCCGCTTCACGCTCCCGGGCGTGCTCGCGCTCGTCTGAGGCACTCTTCGCGGTGGACGCACGCCGCGTGTCCGTTGCACGCTCGCAGCAGGCCGCGGTACGCTGCGCGGCCTTCGCGCCGACCCGCCCGCGGCCACCGTTGGGGCTAGACTACGTGTCGCCCTGCGAAACGCGACCTGCTGCGGAGACGACTCACGTGACCACGCGACTACTCGATGCCTGCCTCGGCAAGCCGGTCGATGCCACCCCGATCTGGCTTATGCGGCAGGCCGGCCGCTACCTGCCCGAGTACCGGGCGATCCGTGAGCGGCTGAGCTTCATCGAGCTGTGCCGGCGGCCCGAGGTCGCCGCCGAGATCACTCTCCAGCCGATGGCCCGCTTCGAGCTCGACGCCGCCATCATCTTCGCCGACATCCTCTTGCCCCTCGAGGGCATGGGCATCGGCTTCCACTTTGCAGACGACGCGGGTCCGGTGATCGAGCATNNTCGAGCATCCCGTGCGCGCTGCCGCCGACCTCGACTCGCTGCGGGTCGGCGACCCGCGGACCGATGTCCCCTTCGTGCTTGATGCCCTGCGGATCGTGTCTCGCGAGCTTGCCGGCAAGGTGCCGCTGATCGGGTTCGCCGGTGCCCCGTTCACGCTGGCCAGCTACGTGATCGAGGGCGGCCACTCGCGTCACTACGCCGAGGTGAAGAAGCTCATGTACGGCGCGCCGGCCACGTTCGCGCGCCTCATGGACCTGCTCGCCGATACGGTGGTCGCCTACCTGCTCGCGCAGCTCGAGGCCGGCGCGCAGGTCCTGCAGCTCTTCGATTCGTGGGTCGGAGCCCTTGGTCCCTATGACTACGAGCGCTTCGCGGCGCCTTACTCCCGCAAGGTGCTCGACGCCGTCGGCGGGCACGGCGCGCCGGTGATCCACTTCGCCAACGGGGCCTCGGCCATGCTGCCTCAGGTCCGCGCCGCCGGTGGCGACGTGATCGGGCTCGACTGGCGCATCGACCTGGACCGCGCTCGCGACGAGCTCGGCGAGGGCGTCGCCGTGCAGGGCAACCTCGACCCGGTGGCGCTGCTGGGCCCGATCGCCGAGGTCGAGGCGCGCGCCGCCGACGTGTTGCGCCGCGGCCACGGGCGCCCGGGCCACGTCTTCAACCTCGGCCACGGCCTGCTGCCGCAGACGCCGCCCGACACGGTCGCGCGGCTGGTCGCGTTCGTCCACGACTGGCAGGGGGAGAACTGAGCGCGACTCCTGCCGACGTCGCTCTGCTGGCCTTCGGCGGTCCCGAGTCGGTCGCCGACATCGGGCGCTTCATCGCGGCCATGACCGGCGCGCCGCCGCGGCCCGAGGTGCTGGCCGCGGTCGCGCGCCGTTACGAGGCGATCGGCGGCGGCTCGCCGCTGCCCGGCATGACGAGGCGGCAGGCCGCCGCCCTGCAGGCCGCCCTGAACGCGCGGCTCGACTCGCATGCCGACGCGCGTGGCGCCGGGAGCGTACGCGTGCGACCCGGCTTTCTGTACAGCGCGCCGACGGTCGCCGAGTGTCTTGCCGGGCTCGACCCGTGCGGCACGGTGGTGCTGCCCCTGTCACCGTACTCGTCGCGGCTCACCACGGGCGCCTACCGCGCGGCTCTCGCGGCGGCCGGTCACGGCACGCTGCCGCTGCTCGACGGCTGGTATGCCGACGGCCGGTATCTGGCTGCGCTGAGCCACCGCGTCAACGAGACCCTCGACGGCGCCGACCCGAGCGAGTTCGCCCTGCTGTTCACCGCCCACAACGTGCCGCTCGAGACCGTGACGGCGGGCGATCCCTACGTCGACCAGCTGCTGCAGACCGCCACCCGGCTGGTGCCCGCCCTCTCGCCGGGGACCTGGCGTCTGGCCTTTCAGAGCAAGGGGCGGCGCGGCGGCGAGTGGCTCGAGCCCGAGGCTGCCGCCGCCGTACGCGAGTTCGCCGATGCGGGCTGGAGGAAGCTGCTGGTCGTGCCGCTCGGATTCGTGTCCGACCACGTCGAGACGCTCTACGACCTCGACATCGAGCTGCGCGAGGTGGCCGCGTCGTGCGACATGGCCTTCCTGCGCTGTCACGCCCTGAACGACTCGCCGCCCTTCATCGCGGCGCTCGCCGACATCGTCGTCGACCACCTGGCTCAACGCTCCGCCCCGCAGCCGGTCGTCACGCCGTGAGCGACCGTGTCCCGCTCATCGCCGTGATCGGGGGCGGCATGGCCGGCCTCGGGGCCGCCCATGCCCTCGAGACTCTCCGTCGCGCCGCCGCCGACCCGGCCGCGGCGGCGCCCTTCGACTGGGTCCTGTTCGAGCGCGCCGATTACCTCGGCGGCAAGGTGCGGACCGAGCGCATCGACGGTTACGTCATCGAAGGCGGCCCCGACTCGTTCATCGTCGAGAAGCCCTGGCCCATGGAGCTCGCCCGCGCCGTGGGCGTCTACGATCGGCTACTCGACTCGAACGAGGACATCCGCAAGAGCTACGTCTTTTCACGCGGACGTCTGCACGAGCTGCCCGAGGGCCTCATCCTGATGGTTCCGACACGGCTCGTGCCGTTCGCGCTCTCGAACCTCATCAGCTGGAGAGGCAAGCTGCGCATGGGACTCGACCTGCTGCTGCCGCGCGGCCGGGGCGACGAAGACGAAAGTCTCGGCGTGTTCGTGCGGCGGCGCCTGGGGCGCGAGGCCCTGGCGAAGGTCGCCGAGCCGATCGTGGCCGGCATCCACGCCGGCGACCCCGAGCAGATGAGCGTGCAGGCCACCTTTCCGATGTTCCTCGAGATGGAGAGGCAGCACCGCAGCCTCATCGTCGGCATGATCCGCAGGCGC
>PMKK01000029.1 GCA_003157715.1 Actinomycetota bacterium | reverse complement strand
GCCGCCCCGTCACGTTGCCCTCGATGAGGTCGATGTGGTTGACCTTGACGTGAGTCCCGTTGTTGTTGGTCGCGGGGCTCTTGAAAGCGATCGTGATGACGATCTTCTGACCCTTCTTGACGGTCAGGGTCCCGCCCATGGTGCGTACGGCTTTACCCAGCGTGGCGTGGAAGTCGAGCGCGTTGATGAGGTCACCGTTGACGATGAACGAGTCGCCCGACTTGATGGCGGCCACGAGCCCGTCGTAGGTGGGGGTCGGCACGTAGGTCCAGGTCTTGTCGTACTGGCCCGGCCAGAAGTCGTCGAACGACGCGCCGACCACGTTGCCGCCGGCGTCCTTGTACTGGGTCGTCCACCAGTGGAACTCGCTGTCGCCGTAGACGAACCATGGCCGGCCCTCGCCGAGCAGCGCGTCCCACACGCCGCCGACCTTGGCGACCATGGCGTCGGCGCCGCCGTAAGTGCGGGCGCGGTCGGTCTCGGTCGAGTCGGCGGCCGTGGGGTCGGTGACCAGGGCGCCCGTGGCGTCGAAGTAGTTGCCGTAGCCACCGCGGGTCGCGGCCGCCTGGTCGCCGGGGAAGCCCTCGAACCCGGAGACGACGTCGGGCGCGGCATCTTGCAAAGCGCGCAAGTCGCCGATCGTCCAGTTGAGGTCACGTGAAGGGTGCGCGACGAAGGCGTAGCTCTGGTCGGGGTAGTTGTCTTCGAGCCAGCCGGCTCCGTCGAGCGTGCCCTGCGCGGTCGTGTTGTCCTTGACGAACGGCTCGGCCGGAACGACGGTCGGATACGGGCTCGGCTGCGTCGTGTCGAGCACCTCGGGGATGCTCTCGCCCGCCCGACTCGTGTCGAGGTCGACCTTGTCGTACAGGTACTCGAAGTCAGAGACGCCGGCCGGCTCGTTGGCGCCCCCGACGATCCCCACGTCGACCTGACCATGGGCGGGCGCGTCCCACTGCAGGCCCTGGACGAAGAGACGGCCCGGGTAGTCCTCGCGAGCCTGCTGAATGAGCGGATACGAGTAGAGTGCCAGTGTCTGCCAGCGCCAGACAGGAGCCTGGAAGGCAAGACCGTCGCCGTTGTTCTTCGACTGCCCGCCGGGCTCGGCGTTGGCGAAGTAGTTGAGACCGAACCCGAACGGCACGGCCGACATGGCGTTGCTGAGAACCTCGCTCTGGGTGCTCTTGCCATCCGTCAGCACTGTGTGGCTTGCCAGGTCGCCCGACAGCCAGCGACCCTGAGCCTGGGCCGGAGCGGCCTGCAGCGCGACGATCGCCGCCGCCGCCGCCAGAGCGGTCACCGTCGCAAGTACGAGCGCGACCCCTCGTCTGCGCGATCCATTCATCTTCATACCTCTCCTTCGGACGTTGGTTTCCCTGCCGGCGGCGCGAGTCTGACAGCCTCGCTTTAGCGGGAGATGAGGGTGCCGAGAGGCGAGCGTGAGGATGACGTGAGAGCGGTGTTTCGGAAAGGCGGCGGCGAGAGTCGCCGCACGGCGGAGAGGCGCAGCGGCCCGCCCGGCCGATGAGCCCTGAGGGGCGGCCCGCCCCTCGTCGAGGGGCGGGCCGAGGGGCGCCGGCGCGGCGCGGACGAGCGCCGGCGCCGTTGAGCGGCGGCAGCTAGCGGAGAGCCGCGAACTGACCGGCGTGGTCGACGACCGCCCACACCGTGTGGGAGCGCCAATCGACACCGTAGGTGCCGAGGCCGTACTTGGCCTTCCAGGGGCCATTGATGAACCGCTTGACGCCGCCGACGTTCAGATCGACCGCGTTGACCCACTTGCCGCTTGCGTTCCTGGCGGCGAGCTTGCCGAGTCCGTACTGATGCGCAAGTCCGCTGAAGCTCATCGACAGGGCGTAGGTATCCGTGTGACCACTGCCCACGTCGGCGAGCCCCCAGAGGGTGAGCGCGTTGCTCTTGAGACCACCGCTTGCGGCGGTCCAGCCGGTGTCGACGTCCTTGGTGAGCTTGCGACCGGCGGCGTCGGTGGCGACGCTGCCGTTGACGCCGCTCAGAATGCGCGCGGTGGTACCGCGGAAGTGGTCGACGACGCTCGTGTACGAGTGACCCTGCGGCACGAGGAACTCCTTGCCGTTCAGCCCGTAGCCGAAGCTCTCGCGCTTGACGAAGGTCATCTTGGGGGTGGTGCTCAGCAGGTATTCACCGCTCGTCAGCGTCGGGTCGACCTCGGCCGAGTAATAGTCGACCGTCACGTTGGCGCCATCGACGGTGACGATGAAATAGCCGACGCGGTTGAGTTCCTGGGCGAGCTCGGTCTCACGCGTGGTCCCGCCGGCCACCAGCTTGTCGTAGATGTAGTCGTTGGTCTGCGTCGGATCGGCGGCCGCCAGCGTGCCGCTCGTGGAGACGGCCTTGGTGACCGGGTCGACCGAGCGCTGGGAGTAGCCCGCCGAGCCGAACGGGATGTAGAACTTCGAGGCGTCGGAGGCGGAGACGATGTCCTGCACGCTCGACGTCCCGTCGGGACTGGCGACGACGGCCCGGTTGTACATGTGGTCGTGGCCGCCGATGTAGTAGTGCACGTGGTTTGTGGCGAGGTCGCTCACGAAACTGTCCTGCAGCGCGGGCTGCGCCGTGGGGTCGCTGCCGAACAGCGTGTCGACGTGGTTCTGGGTGATCAGGCCCTTGTGGCCGAACACGAACGCCTGAGTGCCCTTCGGCCGGCCTGAGAGCTGGCCGTTCATCCAGCTCACGTCGTCAGCGGTGAGCGCTTCGTGCGCCGTGCCGGTGGCGGTGAACTGGTCGAGGAACACCAGGCGGGCGTTCTTGTAGTCGACCGCGTAGTCGAGTCCCGCGAAACCGCTGGGCGCGGCCGGGCTGGTGGAGGTCTTGCCGACCGTAAACGAAGCGCCGGACTTGACGGGGAACGGCTGGGTGAGCGCGTCGGGGTTCGTGACCGCGAACGCGCTGGCGGGCGTGTTGTTCATCACGGCGTTCTGAGTCTGCGGATAGATCTTGGTGAACTCGGCGGCCGCGACGGCGCCATCGTCGTGGTTGCCGACCAGCGGGTAGAAGCCGATGCCGGCTTTGTAGAGCTCCTGGGCAAAGACCGCCCGGGTGTCTTCTGCCTGGGCTACCTTGGCGGCGTCGGGGGCGCCGGTCTGGTCCACGAGGTCGCCGACCTCGACGACGAACTTGACGCCCTTGCCGATGAACTGCGCGTCGAGCTGCCGGGCGATGTCCACCGAGCAGGTATTCGGATTCTTGCCGTCGTCTGGGGTGGTCCACTGCGTGTCGGCTTCGATGGCAAACGACCACGGCTTAGCCGCGGTCCTGTTGGTGCAGGCGGTCGTGCGACCGGAAGCGACGGCGCGAGCCGAAGCATTCGCGGCGACTGACGCGCCGGCCGACGACGAACCGAGCAGCGTGGCCAGAGCGACGGCCGCGACCAGCGCCACACCGCTTGCCGTCGCCGATCTCCGCAACATCCTATTCACGTGGTTCCTCCATGGTCTCTTCTCTTTTGACGAACAGCGCCTTCGTTTCGACCTGCGCCCGCTTTACGTCTCGTCGCCCCCCTCCTTTCCTGCCGACCCGCCACTGGACCGGGCCGGCCCGAGAGCCGGCAGACATCGGCGGGACGGGTCGTTCCGCCGATGCCGTGTGGCCCCGCAGGCCACGAAGGCGAAGATAAAGTGCCGCGGCGAAGGGACGATGAGCGTTCAAAGAGAGCTCCGTTACGGCATGAGCGCCGGGCCCGCATGCGGCTCGCCTGCCTCGGAGAACGGCTGTTTGGGCGTGGCTAGCGACGTGTTGGCCTTCTGAGTGCCGATGCCCGGACGCTGACGCCGCGCACACGCCACCCTCATCGTCCGCTCACCTTGGTTCCCTAGCCTGAAGCGGCGCAACAACGTCTCCCCGCTGAACGCGGAAGGGAGGAGTCCGCATGCCGCGCCGACGACCATGCTGGCGCAGAGCCCTGCTGGGCGTGGCCCTGGCCGTGACCTCGTTGTGTGTCGCCGCTCCCGTCGCGCATGCCACGGTCGGCCCGCAACAGATCGACGCCTTCCTGCTCGCTCACGGCTCGCCGTTGTTCGGCGAGGGCGAAGCCTTCTTCAGCGCCGGCCGGCAAAACGGCATCGACCCGGCTTTCCTGGTCGCCATCAGCGGGGCCGAGTCGAGCTTTGGCCGCTACCTCTTCTCTTCCGGATCGCGGACCGCCGACCACAACGCTTTCAACTGGTTCTTCGCCGCGACCCGGGCGGGCAGCGCCTTCGCGGGCTGGGACCAGGCGATCGCCACGGTCGCCGCGGGACTGCGAGGGCCGCTCTACTACGGCGCCGGCCGCTACGCCGTCAGCGCCATCGCCCCGATCTACTGCCCCCAGGGCACGCAAGCCTGGATCGCCAACGTCACGGCCTACATGGTCGACCTCGGCGCCGACCCCGGCGACACACGGTGGCACGCCACGTTCTCGTCGGCGGCAGTCGATGCGGCGGCCGATGGCCTCAGGCTCGTCGAACCGGGGGGCGGCGCTTCGGCGCTCGTCGTGCGCCGTCCGGTCATGCTCGCGCCGGCGCATGTCGTCGCCGGCGCCCGTGTGCGCATAAAATTCACGCTCACCAACACGAGCGTGAAGAGGCGAAGCTGGCAGGCGGTGATCCTGCGTCTCCAGGGGCCGGCGGGACAGTCCATGGCTCTCGGGACGCACGCGCCGCTTCGACTCGCGGCGGGCGCCTCCTACGGCTTCGTGGCGGCCCCGCGGCTGCGCGCCTCGGGCGTCTGGCGCGGGTGGGTCGACGTCGAGACCGGCGGCGGGACCATCCTCGCCGGAGCGCGACCGGCGCTGCGCCTGGTCGTCGCGCGAGCATCGACAGGGGCGCCGCCCGATAGCCGCCCGCGGGCAGCCGGCCGCCGTGACACTCGCTGACCGACCAGGCCACCGGCCATGAGCTCCGACGCCGACTTGCGCCGCGTGCGCGTCACGGACCTCTACGAGCAGGGTCTCAGTTGCCGCGAGATCGGGCGGCAGCTCAGTACGTCGAAAGAGTGGATCCGGCTGTTGCTGAGAAGCTATGGGATCACCCCTGTGCCGGTCAGGGAGCGCCGCTACCTTGCCGCGATCAGGGGCCGCGACAGCGAGATCACCGCGACGTTCCTGCGCCTGCGCAGCGACACCGAGGTAGCCGGTCGGCTCGGTCTTCGCGAGCACCATGTGCGCAGGTTCGTCGACGCCAGCGTACCCGACGCCGCCCTGCTGCGCCGGTCGCGGCGGAGCCCGAAGCCGCGCTACTCAGACCAGGAGCTCATCGCGGCGCTGCGCGAGGCCGCACTCCACCTGACGTCGCCGGTCGGCCATGACGCCTACCGGCACTGGGCTCGAGGAAGGGACCTCGACGGACGCCCGTGGCCGGGGACTCAGGTCGCCATGCGCAGGTTCGGGGGGTGGCGAGCGGCGCTCAGCAGGGCCGGTCTGCCCACCAACCGCGGCGGTGGTCCGCGCACGGCCTACCGACTCGAGGACGTGATCGAAGCCGTCGCGGCGGCCTGGCGCGAGCTCGGCCGCTACCCGAGCGTCGCTCGTTACGACGCCTGGCGCGCGGGACGCAAGGGGATCCCTTCACCAGCCACCGCCAGACGCTTCGCGGCAAGCTGGGACGACCTTCTGGTCAAGGCCTATCCACTCGTCTACGGACCCACGACCGGCGCCGGGCAGGCTGACCGTGCCGGCTCAGGCGACCGCCGCGCGAAGCCCGAAGCGGGGTCCGCCTGACACTGCCGCAGGGCGGCCGCGCGCGATGAGCAGATCGAAAGCACGCTGTCCAGACCGCAGATCTGAAAGACGCGCACGATGCGCGGCAGCGGGCAGACGATGGCCGTTCGGCGCGCGCCCAGGCGCCGGGCCGCGGAGACCGCCACGGCCAGACCCGACGCATCGAGAAACGACACCCATGAGAGGTCGATGACGAGCGCGGTGGCGCCGTCGTTCAGGCAGCGCTCGACGGCGTTCCTGAAGCGCGGGGCCGTGAAGACATCGATCTCGCCCTGCGGAATGACGACCGCGAGTTTTTGCTCCGGCCAGACGATGCCCATGCTGAACCGGACCGTCGGCGATGACTCCCGCCGGCTCTCGTCAAGCGCGCCGTCGACGCTCTCATCGTGTAGGCCGCCGCCGCTGGTGGCTTTCATCCTCGCTCTCCCTCGCTCTGCCTGCGCGCCACCGGGACGGGCTGGTGGTGGAAGCATGATGAAGGGTGAAGGTGAGAAACCGGTGTGCACTTCGACAGATCGAGATGAGAGATCGGCGAGCAAACAACGGGCTCGCCGACTTCTTCGCGGTCGGCCGGCGCCCGCCGGTCGGGGCGCCGCCGGATCCTGTCTCAGGCGACCTGCCTGTCGGCGACCAGCTCCCGGGCCCGATGGAAGAGCTCGAGGCCCACGTACCGCCGCGCCGCGCGGCTCGCGGTCTCGCCGGCCTGGTCGAGGATCAGATGGTCGCCGTCGGATGGCGCGGCGTCGAATCGATTGACGTCGACGTAGTCGACCAGATCGATGGCGCGCCGCGGGTCCGGGGCCCCGACCTGGCGCAGCGTCAGCACGACCGTGCCGTGATGACCGATCAGATTGCGGTGTCGCGAACCAACGACCGCCGCCGCGAAACGAAATGGTATACCGGAGCACTCGCAGAGAGCGACCGCGTCGCCCAGGGCAAGATCGGCGAGATCATCGTCGCTGAGTGGAGTTCCGTCCTTGTACCACTGTGTCATGGCGCCCCCTCTGCCGATCCCGACGGGACCAGCCTCGCCGGCAAAGACACTCTAGCATGCCGGCTTGCCCGAGATGCGAGAAACGCCCGCGAAGATGGCGTCCGCCGCCACTGGATCACACGAACCATGCAATCCACTCATGACATCCTCACCAGGGCGCCCCATGCTGCTGCCGACGGTTCTGTGAGCGAAGGGAGGCGGCCGGCATGGGACACGAGACGCCGGATCACGAAGTACGGTGGCGTGCCATCGAGCCCCGCGACCGCGCCCGCGTCGCCGCGGTGATCGACCAGTGGTGGGGCGGCCGCGCGATGAGCGGCCGCCTCTCGCACGTCTTCTTCGTCCACTTCCGGCCCACGAGCTTCGTCGTCGAGTGCAACGACGAGCTGCTTGGCTTTCTGCTCGGCTTCGTTTCCCAGACGACACCCAGCGAAGCCTACGTGCATTTCGTCGGGGTCCACCCCGACTACCGCCGGCTCGGTCTTGGCCGGCGCCTCTACGAGCGCTTCGGCACGGTGGCTGGACTGCTCGGTTGTGACACGGTCCGCAGCCACACGTCTCCGCAAAACCGGCTCTCGATCGCCTTTCACGCCGCCCAGCACTTCGACATCGACCCAGGCGACGACGTCATCGACGGCGTGAGTGTGTGGCGCGACTATGCCGGCCCGGGCGAGCACCGGGTGCGGTTCGTCAAGCGTCTAAGGCCGGCCATGCCGTTCGAGCGCCGCGGACGTTTGACACCATTCTCACGCCCAGCTCACGAAAACCTAACTACGACTTCGCAGACTCGATGCGAAGACCGATCGGCGTGACACATGCCGGGACAGGCGGTGCGCCGACCCTGTGAGGCACCCGACCCACCGACGGGAGGTGGCGATGTCCGTAGACGAATCAGACTGGATCGCGGTTTCCACGGGTGCACAGGGACTCTCGCGGCCGCTGCGCCACCTGCTGCGGCACTACGCCGCCAGGATCGAGATGGTCCGCAAGGCCGAGTCCACCTACCAGGACGTCGTGCTGACTGAGTCCTCGCGACACGACGGCAAGCTGAAACGCGCCTCCGCCAGGAGGATCGACGACGCGTTTGGAGCCCTGATCGACGCGGTCGTCGACCTGCAGGGCAGCCAGGTCGAGGTCCTCTCGCTCGCCGAGGACGAGGGCCTGCCGCCTGCTGGCGTCGGCGCCCTCGACGAGGCGTTCGACACCGCCGACCGCGAGTACGCGGGGTATCTCACGGCGCGCACCTACGAGCAGGTGCGGATGGCGGCCATGCGGGGCCCCCTCCGGCCGCACTAGCAGGCGGCGCCTCATCGGGAGCACCATCCACGAGCGGCCCCCACGCCGCCGGCTCGGCGGCAAGAGGAGGCGGCCCCGCGGGGCCGCCTCCTCTTGCCAACCCGGCCGCGCGGGTATACGACGTGGATCGCGGACCCTGACACCAGCCGGTGGCAGCCGCCGCCCATACGATCGAGCCGGGAGGTCCTACGATGATCACCGCCGCCGACCTGAAGGATCGACGCCTCGCCGCGCGACGCGCGGACGATCCCGGCCTGGCCGAGGTCGAGAAGCTCAAGACGCGCCTGGCGCGCGCCCGCGACAAGCGCGTGCCGTTCTACTTGTCACGAGAGGAGTTCCTCGGCATCTGTCGCTGGAAGCTGGGCGACCAGTACAGCCGCGCCGCCCGGCTGCTCGAGTCGAACTCCGAGAAGCGCGTCAAGCGCACCACCCAGATGGCCTTCTCCTGCAAAGACAAGGATGCCGGGTTCGAGCTCGCCGCGCGGGTGACCATCCTGCGTCTGCTTCCCGGAGTCGGCATGGGAGTGGCCTCAGCCATCCTGGCATTGTGCTACCCCAAGAGATACGCGCCGGTCGACTCGCGCATCTGGCTCGCGCTCTTCGACGAGCAGCGCGGCAGCTTTGAGCCCGCCGACTACGGGCGCTGCCTGGCGCACCTGAGCGAGCTTGCCGCCGAGGTCAGAGCGCTCGACCCCAAGGGCGCCTGGACGGTGCAGCTCGCCGGCTACTACGCCTGAGGGTGGTCCGCTGCGGTCCGTCCTCGCGCCGGGATCGCGGGGGGTGGTCGCCGGGCGTCTCTCAGCGCACGCTGCCCTCCAGCCGCGGATCGTGCGGGCGCGAGACCCCGGGCAGCAGACCGAGCGAGGTCCATAGCCGTTGCGCCCTCGGACTGTGGTCCAGCCGCCCGGAGAAGCCCGTCGAGCTGCTCGGCAGGCCGGCCGGCCAGGCGGGGTGGTGGACCTTCGGCGCACCGCCGCGCACCACGCGCAGCGAGTTGCGGCCGACCTCGATCTGCCGGTTGCCGGCCTGGTCCGTCGCCCGTACCTCGACCCGGTACGTGCCCGGCTTGAGCGTGCAGTCGAAGGAGAGCCAGTAGTACGGCAGCTGCAGCGGAGCCCCCCAGTCGGTGGCCCGCTCGACGATCTTGCGCACCACGCGCCCCCGCGAGTCGACGATACTGATCGTGGCTTGCGCCACGCCGCTCGTGGCGTCGGCCGCCTTGAAGTACAGGATGCCGGACTTGCCCGTATCGACGACGCTCGCTCGGGTCGCCGTGCAGGCCGGGCCGAGCGTGTCGATGCCGACCACCAGGCTCTCGGTCTGCTCCTGGTTTCCGGCGTTGTCCAGCGAGCGGTACAGGATGGTGTGCTGCCCGTCGTTGGCATGGTCCGCCGGGGCGTCGACGGCGACGCTGGTGCCGGTCCGCCAGGACGCGCCGCCGTCGGTGCTGTAGGCGGTCGACCCCACGCCGGAGGCACCGACGTCGCTCGGCGAGAGACTGATGGTCGCCGGCCTGTCGTACCATGCGTCGTAGTCGTCGACGAGCGTCATCGGAGCGGCCGTGTCACCGCTTCCGTCGACGGTCGAGACGAGGAAGCCGGCCCCGAACGCCCAGGCGTGGTGCGCATCGAGCCCGGCGATCGCGGTCACGCCGTCGCCGCCGGCCACGTGCTGCCAGCTCGCCCCGCCGTCGGTCGTGGCATAGACGCCGTTCAGGCCGCCCAGCCAGCCGTGCTGGGCGTCGCTGAAGTGCACGGTGGTGGCGAGGCTGTCGTCGAGACCCGCGAGGCGCGCCCATGACTTGCCGCCGTCGGTGGTGTGCAGCACCCAGCCTTGCTGGGGGTACTCGTCGTCCTGGTCGTAGCTCGTGCCGACCGCCCAGCCGTCGCTGCCGTCGAGGAACTGCAGTCCCGTCATGTCGGGCGCGCCGCTGGGCAGCTTCTCCCTGGTCCAGGTGACGCCGCCGTTGGTCGAGGCGAAGATCCCAGGGAGCCCGTCGCTGTTTTCCGACGGCACGTAGTCGCCGGCCACCCAGCCGGTCGTCGTGTTGATGAAGTCGACCGCGAACAGCTCGGCGTTGTCGTACACGTACTCCGGCAGCCAGGTCGTGCCACCGTCGCTTGTGTGCTCGATCGTGAGGGGCGCGCCGATGCCGCCGTCACTCTCGTTGTCGTCGCTGATCGCCCAGCCGTTCGAATCGTCGACGAAGTCGACGCCGACCAGCTCGCCGGACAGGGTTGACGACTGCGGACTCCAGCTCGTGCCGCCGTCGCTGGAATGCAGGATCACACTGCCGTCGCCGTACTCGTCGCTCGCTCCCACGAGCCAGCCGTCGTTCGGGTCGGGAAAGCTGAGATCGAAGAGCACGCTCCCCCAGCGCGCCGGGTCGGGCTGCTCGACCCAGTGCAGACCGTCGCCGCTGTGCAAGAGGGCGCCCGACGCGTCGACTGCCCAGATGTCGCTCGCCGAAAGGGCCGTCGCCCCCGTGAAGAGGAACTGCTGGCCCGAGGTCGCCGGTCGCCAGGTGGCGGCCGCGTCGCTCGAGGTAAGGATGCCCTCGCCGACCGCGCACACGGTCGTACCGCTGGCGGCGATGGCGTTCACCGCCACCGGCGAGGCCACCGACGAGCTCCGCCAGCGCGTCCCACCGTCGGTCGTGTGCCGCAGCGTGACCGCGCCGACTCCACCGAACTCCGATACGTAGGGATCGGCATCCGCGTCGTCCAGCAGCCAGACGTCGGAGGCGCTCACGACGTCGAGGGAGCCCACCGATGGGTCATTGGTCGAGACCGTCCGCCACAGCATGCCGCCGTCGCTGGTCGAAAGGACCTGCGACTCCCCCGTGTCCCACGATTGCGCCAGGACCCAGCCGTGAGACCTGTCGGCGAAATCGATTTGCGTGACGAGCATGTCCCGCGAAAGGCCGTCCGGCAGGCTCGTCCAGCTCTTGCCGCCGTTCCGCGTCGCCCAGAGCCGGCCGGCCATGCCGCCCGCCCAGCCATGTTCGGCATCGACGAAGTCGACGGTGCGGTAGCCGGCCATTTCGCCCCTGTACGACGAGGCCAGCTTCTGGTGCGTCCAGGTGGCGCCGCCGTTGCTCGTCTTCAGGATGTCGCCGTCGTCCGTGCCGATCCAGCCGTGGCTCGCATCGACGAAGCTCGCATCGACGAGCGAGTCCGTGAGGCTGCTCGGCGTCTTGTCGAGCCAGGTGGCGCCGCCGTCGGATGTGCCGAGGATCACACCGGCGGTGCCCGATGCCGATCCGCCGCAGGCCCAGCCGTGCTGGTCGTCGGGAAAGCTCACGGACCAGAGGTCGGCGGTCGTGGGCTGGGATTGCGGGACCCAGGTGGCGCCCGCGTCGCCGCTGTGCAGGATGAGCCCACCGGCGCCGACCGCCCAGAGGTGGCCCGCGTCGGGGAAGGCGAGCGCGCTCAGCCCCGGAATGCCTCCGGCAGGTTGCGGCATCTGCCAGAACCAGCCCTGCGCGCCGTCGGCCACCAGCGCCTGCGCCGGCGGAGCCAGTGTGGCCATGACGATCATCGCCATCGCGACACAGAACATGATTGAGCTGCGTTTCATTGCCGACCCTCCGCGACCGAACCCATGACCAAACAGACCGCCTGAACGTGACGCCAAGATCCGCGCCTCGCAGCCGCGCCGCATCAGCGCACGACCAGCGTGCTGGTGGCGACCGCCGTCTGCGGGTTACCGGCGGCGTCGGTCGCCGAGACGGCGAAGAGATACGTGCCGCTGGGCATGGTGCTGACGAAGCGCCAGGCCAGCGTTCGGTTGACATGGCGACCGGCCAGCACGACCTTCCTCACAAGCTGGCCGCGAGTGTCGCGGACCCTGATCGTCACCGTAGCCGTTGGACTACCGGGGCGCGGATCGGCTATGCGGTAGCGCAGGACGGCCGTGCCGCCGCGCCTGGCGACTGCCTTCCAGTCGGCCACCGGCGTGGGCGCACGGGTATCTACACCGACGGTGACGCTCCGTGATTTCTCGACGTTGCCGGCCTTGTCGGCGGAGCGGTACAGCACCTTGTGGGCGCCGTCGCCGGAGTGATCGGCCGGCGCCGGGATCGTCACCGCCACGCCCCGCGTCCAGGTCGTGCCGCCGTCCAGCGAGTACTCGGTGTAGTCGAGCCCTTGCCCGCCCGAAGGATCGGTCGCGTGGAACCGCAGCGTCACGGGCTGGTCGCGCCAGGACCGGCCGGCGCCCGAGACCGTGGTCGTGGGCGGCGTCACGTCGGTCGTGACCGCGAAACTCGCGCCGTCCGCGCCCAGCGCCAGGGTGCGCGCGGCAAGCGCCACGGCTGAGTCCGAGTAGTAGTCAGAGGCCATGTCGATCCGGTTCAGATCGAAAGAGCTGAGCGGCTGCCCGTCAAGGGCGCAATCGGTGAACCGCACCGCCCCGAAGTCGGCCAGCGGCACGACGTCGGAGGACGTTGACGGCGCCTCGGCGATGACCTCGGCCGATGCCAGTACCGGCGGGGTGCTCATCGCACGCACGGCAGAAAACGATCTGCCCGTCGTGTGGTTGACGAGCGTGAGCGTGAAGCTCGCGGGAGACGACCAGGCGACGGTACCGGTCAGCACGTCGCCCGGATGGATGGCCATGTCGATGGTGACGGGAGCGGCCGGGTACATCTCATACCAGGCGTCGTAGCCCACGGCGCCTTCGCTGTAGCCCTCGGTGCCGATCTGCTCGACGGTATCCGAGTTGTCGCCGTCGAGTCCCACCCAGAAGGCGGCGTCGGTGAAACTCGCCGTGCCGGCGAACCGCACGCTCGGCTGCGTCCAGGTGGCGGTGACACTGGTGAAGGGACCGTCGGTCGAGTCGTCGTAGCCCGACCAGTTGAAGGAGATCGTCGGGGTGATGACCGGCGCGTGCCCGCCGAGAAGCGGCCGGGTGGCGGCCGGGTGCGCGCCGCTCAGGGGGTGCGTGGCGATCAGGGGATGCGTGTGGGTATGCGGCCTGCCGGCGGCCGCGGCCGCGGAAGAGGTGGCGGCCACCGACAGCACGACCGCCAGGCCCACACAGGCCAGCCCGACCCAACGACTTCTCATGTCAGCCCCCCAGGAGTCCGAATGGATGCAGATCGAAACACGGCTGGGTACTGACGCTAGCACCGGTTTGTGAGCGAAGAGTTTGCGTCCGGTGAGGATCGGCGCAGGTGCGACTCAGCGACGCTGAGGTGTCCGGCGGGCGAGCGCTGAGCCGGCGGGCCGTGGGGCGGGCCGTGGGGCGGGCCGGCGAGCGAGCGGGCCGAGGGGGGCTAGGCCAGGATGCCCTTGACGACCGCCCGCCAGTCGCCGAGGTCGGCGAACAGGTAGTCGGGCGCGTAGGGGGCGAGCTCGGCCAGAGTGTGACGCCCAGTGGCGACGGCGATGGTGCGCACCGCAAGGTCGGCGCCGCAGAGGATGTCGGCCGGCGTGTCGCCGATGACGACGACCTCCTTGCCGGAGTAGCCGTAGCCCGTGAGCCGCCGGGCGCGCTCCACGGCGATCGCGGGCAGCTCGGGCCGCAGGGCCGAATCCGAGCCGCTGGCATGGACCTTGAAGTGCGGCAGCAGCCCGGTCGGCGCCAGCTTCAGCGTGAGGCCGCCGTCGACGTTGCCGGTCAGCACGCCGAGCACGACGCGGCGGTCGCCGGCCAGCGCCGTGACGAGCTCGCCGACACCCGGCAGAAGCTCGACCTCGCCGGGCGTGATCTCATCGCCCAGCACCTCGACGTAGCGCGCGAGGCACGCCGCCAGGCGGTCGCGAGCGACCGCCTCGGGCGTGCCCCAGCGGGTCGCCAGCTCGACGATGATGGCCGGGTCCGTGCGTCCGTGAAAGCTGTAGCCGTCGAGCTCGCCGCGCACGCCGTAGGTGTCGGCGATCGCCTTGAAGATGGCTCGCCCGCCGGCGCCGTGAGCGTCGATCAGCGTGCAGTCGATGTCGAACAGGACGAGGCGGTGCACCGCCTACAGCCCCCCTATCTGACTCAGCGGCCAGTAGATGAAGAAGGCCCGGCCCATGATCTGGTCGCGGGCGACGGTGCCCCAGTAGCGGCTGTCGTCGCTGTCGGTGCGGTTGTCGCCCATCACGAAGTAGGCGCCGGCGGGCACCGTGAACGGCCGGTGAAGGCTCCAGAGAGCCAAAGCGTCTGGTCCCGGCAGCGTCGGCTCGCGCTGCCCGTCCGTGACGCGCACGAAGCCGTCGGGAGAAGGGGAGCCGTTGACGTAGAGGCGCCCGCCGGCCAAAGACAGTCTGTCGCCGGGCACGCCGACCACCCGCTTCAGCAGGGGGATGGGTCCGTGGCCCGTGAAGACCACGACGTCGCCGCGATGCACCGCCCTGAAGCGGTAGCTCAGGCGATCGATCAGCACGCGGTCGCCGACGCGCACGGTGTTGGCCATCGACGGCGTCGGAATGACGAACGGCTTGATCGCGTAGGCTTCGACCACCAGGGCGACGACCACGGCCACCGCGACGATGACCGCGTACTCCACGATCGTGCCCGCCAGCCCGCGCCGTCGCCGTGGCCTGCCGCGGCGTCGGTCGCGCGGCGTGCCGGGTTCGGTCATGGGGACTCCTTCAGTCTGGGGCGCTGGGATGCGCCAGGACATTCTACCCGATGCACCGCGAGGTCCTGCCCGACTTTCGTCGGCGCGCGGGCCGCGGCCGGCGCGGCGCGGTCATGCGGCCGTGTCCCCGGCGCGGCGCGGTCATGCGGCCGTGTCCCCGGCGCGGCGCAAGGCTACGCCGGCTCGTCGTCGCCCTCCGACCGGTCGGCCACGGTGGTCGCCTTGACCAGCAGCAGCGGCACGTCGGTGGCGTGGCGCACCTTCTCGGCCACGCTGCCGAGCACGACGCGCTTCAGCGTGCCGTGCCCATGGGTGCCCATGGCGATGAGATCGCAGCCGAGCGTCTCGGCCTGCTCGACGATGTCGTCGGCGGGCTCGCCGCGGCCCACCACGGTGCGCACGGGAAAGCCCTGGTTTTCGATGCTCGGCGCCACCCTGTCGAGCACCGCGCGGGCGTCTTCGACCTCGTGGGTCATGGTATCGCGGGTGTGAAAGTGGGCGACACGCAGCAGGACGACCTCGGAGTGAAAGGCGAGCGCGAGCTCGCGCACGTGCTCCAGCACCGGGTGATCGACCGCCGAGCCGTCGAGAGGTAGCAGGATACGCCGGTAGAGAGCCATCTCAGAGCCCTTTCGGAGAGAAGGTCTGGTAGAGCAGGAACACGTTCAGCCCGATGATGATAGCCGCCAGCAGCCAGCCCGCCACAGTCGCGACATTCCCCGAGCGCAGGTCGCCCATCACGCTCCTGCGTCGCGTCAGGATGAGCAGCGGAACGATGGTGAGCGGGAGCTGCAGGCTGAGCACGACCTGGCTCAGGATCAGCGCCCGGTAAGCGTTCAGGCCGATCATGATCAGCAGCACGGCCGGGATCGCCATGGCCACCATGCCCACGCGATAGAGGCGGCTGTGCGGGTCTTCGGGCTTGCCGAGGTAGCCGGTGACGACGTTGGCCGTGGCCAGCGACGACGTGATCGATGACGACAGGCCGGCGACCAGCAGAGCGAGCCCAAAGAGCAACTGCGAGAACGGCCCGACCAGCGGCCGCAGGGTACCCGACGCCTGCTGGATGCTGGTAACGGTGAGGCCGTGGGAGTAGAACACGGCGGCCGCCACGAGGATCATCGCCGAGTTGACGAGCCAGCCCATGCCCATCGACAGCGAGGTGTCGATCAGCTCGTAGCGCATCAGCCGGGTCTGATCGCCGCCGCCGAAGTCCCACTCCCGCGACTGGATGGTGTTGGAGTGCAGGTAGATGTTGTGGGGCATGACGATCGCGCCGAGCATGCCCATGGCGATCACGATGCTGCCGCCCGGGAAGCTGGGGATGACCCATTTCGGGGCCGCGGTCGCCATGTCGGGTCTGACGATGAAGATCTCGACGATGTAGGCGGCCGCGATGAAGGCCAGAAAGACGATGATCAGGCGCTCGAGCTGGTCGTAGCGCTGCCCGAGGATGGC
The DNA here is from genome assembly GCA_003157715.1 of Actinomycetota bacterium. Next base: position 27,725 of record PMKK01000029.1, on the reverse strand, counting down.
CAGTACGACGAGCGCCAGCGTGAGCGGTGCGCCGAGCGCGAGCGGGATGTGAAAGAGGATCTGAAAGCCGAGCGCCCCGCCCAGGATCTCGGCGAGCGAGGTCGCGATCAGCGCCGGCACCATCGTCGCGCCGAACAGCGCGACCAGCGGCCGCGCGAAGTGATTGCGCACGTTCACGGCCAGCGAGGCCCCGGTGACTATCCCCAGCCGCGCCGCCACGTGCTGCAGAAAGATCAGCATCAGCGTGCTGAGCGTGATCACCCAGAGCAGTGCGTAGCCGAACTTGCTGCCGCCGGCCAGGTTGGTGGCCCAGTTGCCCGGGTCGATGAAGCCGATGGTGACGATGAAGCCCGGCCCCAGATAGCGAAACAGCTCGCGCGAAAAGAGATCGGACAGGAAACTGCGCTTCAGGCCGCCTCCTCCCTCAAGCTCCCATGTGCGACATGACTCTACCCACTTCGCGTACGAGTTGCGTCGGCTGGAGCGCCGGACCGCCGCCGGGCTTTGCCCCGGCGGGGATGCACGGATTCGCGCGCGACGGGCGACCCGGTTGCGCATGAGGCCGCTCCACGGGTATCATATGAACAGTTGTTCATGTGTTCACGAGACGATGAGGCGGCCATGACGGACACCGAGAAGACGGTCGGCGGCGCGGCGCGAGCGCCCGCCGCGAGCCCCGCTGCGGCACGAGCGGTCGCCACGAGCCCCGCCACGGCACGAGCGGTCGCCACGGACGCTGCCACGGCACGAGCGGTGGCCACGGACCCCACCGCGGTGGCGCTCACCGACGCGGCGCGCATCGCGGCGCTGTTTCGCGTGCTGGCCGACACCAGCCGCTGCCGGCTCGTCTATGCCCTGCTGCGCCGCGACGAGATCTGCGTCGGCGAGCTCGCCGACCACCTGGGCATGAGCGAATCCAACGTCTCCCACCATCTCTCGGTGCTGCGAGCGCATGGCCTGGTGCGGTTTCGCCGCGAGGGCAAGCAGGTCTTCTATGCCCCTGACGACGACCACATCCGCCTTCTGCTCGACATGACCCTCGAGCACGTGCGCCACAGCGACGAGCTCGCCGGCGCCGACGACGATCGCCGCGCGACGCCCACGATGGACGACGAGCGCCGCACCACGCCCACGGTCGGCGACGATGCGAGCCGGCCGTGACGACCACCGCGCTCGATCTGCCCGTCGTGCTGCCGCGCGGTGCCGAGTGCGCCGCCTGTGTCGACGAGTTCGGTGACGGGCTGCGCCGTCTCAAGGGCGTGCGCGACGTCACGGCCGACGTGCCACGCGGCCTGCTGCACGTGAGCTTCGACAACGACCAGCTCGCTTACGACGACCTGACGCGCGACGCGCGACGCATCGGCGCCGCCGCGCACTGCGCCATGCACTGCCCCCACGATGATCACGAACACGGCGAGGACGGGCACACGCATCACGAGCAGTGCAACTGCGAGCTCGTGGTGGAGCCGCCCGGCGCCGAGCGCTACGAGCAGCGCCTGACGCACGTCACGGGCCTCGATTGCGCCGACTGCGCGCTGCGGCTCGAGGGCGCCCTGCAGCATACCGACGGCGTAGTGAGCGCCACCACGAGCTTCGGCGCGTCGACGCTCAAGGTGGTCTTCGATCCTCAGGAGATCGTCTACGATGAGGTGCTCGAGCGCGTCCGCCGCCTCGGCTACGACACGGTCGAAGGCAAACAGGCACGCGAGCGTCAGGCTACCGGCGCCCCGCTCGTGTTCGAGGTGCGTGGCATGGATTGCGCCGACTGCGCCGCGCGCCTCGAGTCGCGGCTCGGCGCACTCGAGGGCGTCGAGACTGTGCGAGTCGACTTCGGGCTCGGCCGGCTGACGGCCGAGGTGACCCCCGGCGCCGCCTCGCCCGACGCGGCGCTGCGCACGGCCGCCGACCGGCTCGGCTACGAGCTCGTACCGCTCGCCGATGCCCGGGCCGCCGCCCGCGCGGCCGGCGGCAAGCGTGCGCTGCTCTTCGACGGACGCGCCATGCTGACCGTCGCCGCCGCTGCGGCGGTGGCCGCCGGCTTTGCCGCCGAAGCCCTGGCGCCGTCGCTTTCCCCCTACCTGTTCGCCGCGGCCATGGTCACCGGCGGCTGGCTTACCGCCCGCGCGGCCTGGTACTCGCTGCGCGCCCGCTCCGTCGACATGAACGTCCTCATGACCATCGCCGCCGTCGGCGCCGCGGCGATCGGCCAGTGGAGCGAGGCGGGCCTGGTCGTCACCCTCTTCTCGCTGGGCAACCTGCTGCAGGCGGTCACGATGGACCGCACGCGCCGCGCCGTGCGCGGCCTCGTCTCCCTCACGCCGGCCGAAGCGCAGGTGGTCGACGGCGACCACCAGCGCACGATCGCCGCCGCCGACCTGCGTCCCGGTGATCTCGTGCGGGTCCTGCCCGGCGAACGTCTGCCGGTCGACGGCAGCGTCGTCGACGGGCAGGCCGGTGTCGACCAGTCGCCGGTCACCGGTGAGTCGATGCCGGTGAGCAAGAGCGTGGGCGACGAGGTCTTCGCCGGCTCGATCGTGCAGGGCGGCGCCCTCACGGTGCGCGCCGCGACGACGGTCGCCGACAACACCATCGCCAAGATCATCCATCTGGTCGAAGAGGCCCAGGCGCAGCGCGCCCCACTGCAGACGACGATCGACCGTTTCGCCTCGAAGTACACCCCCGTGGTGATCGCCGGCGCGGCCGCCGTGGCCCTGCTGCCGCCGCTGCTGCTGGGTCAGCCCTTCAGCACGTGGTTCTATCGCGGCCTGGCACTGCTCATCATCTCCTGTCCCTGCGCGCTCGTGATCTCCACGCCGGTGAGCTTTCTCGCGGCGCTCGGCGCCGCCACCCGGCGCGGCGTGCTGATCAAGGGCGGCGCCTACCTCGAACGAGCCGGCGCCCTGAGAGCGGTGGCCTTCGACAAGACCGGTACGCTGACGACGGGGGTGCCGCGCGTGACCGACGTGATCTCGCTCGACGGCGACCAGGGTGAGCGGGTGCTGCGACGCGCGGCCGCGGTCGAGCGCGACAGCGAACATCCGCTGGCGCGCGCCATCGTCGCCGAGGCGCGGCGCTTCGCGGCCGGCGATGGCGCGACCGGCGACAGCGACGGCGCGACCGGCGACAGCGACGGCGCGACCGGCGACGGGCACGGCGACCGCGCGACGGGCGACGGGCACGACCGGCCCCTGGTGACCCGCTTCCGCGCGATCGCCGGCCAGGGCGCGCGCGCCGACCTGGACGGCGAGACCGTCCTGGTTGGCAAACCCGAGCTGTTCGACGCGATGGGCTCGCAGGCCCCGCCGCCGGGCCGCGACGGCCTGTTCACCGCCGAGCTGCGCAGGCTCGAGCTCGAGGGCAAGACGGTCGTCGTGGTCGGCACGCCGGAGCGCGTCGAGGGTCTCGTGGCCGTGGCCGACGCCGTCCGGCCCGAGGCCCGTGAAGCCGTGGCCGCGCTGCGCCGCCGCGGCGTGACCCACATCGCGGTGCTCACCGGAGACAACCAGATGACGGGCGCCGCCGTCGGTCGCGAGGTCGGCGTCGACGAAGTGATGTCCGGCCTTCTGCCTGAAGAGAAGGTCGAAGCGGTGCGCCGGCTGGCGGCGCGCTTCGGCGGCGTAGCGATGGTCGGCGACGGCGTGAACGACGCTCCGGCGCTGGCCGCGGCCACGGTCGGCATCGCGATGGGCGTGGCCGGTTCCGACGCCGCCCTCGAGACGGCCGACATCGCCCTGATGGGTGACGACCTCTCAGCGGTCGCGGCGACCTTCCAGCTCTCGCGCGCCACGACCAGGGTCATCCGCGAGAACATCGCCCTGGCGATCGCCATCAAGGCGGTCTTCCTGGTGCTCGCGCCGCTCGGCCTCGTCACCCTCTGGATGGCGGTCTTCGCCGACATGGGCACGTCGCTGGCCGTGATCGGCAACGGCATGCGCCTGCGGCTCGCCGTGCGACGCGGCCGCCGGCCGGCCTGAGTCGCTCAGGCTCGCTCAGGTCACCGCGGCACCCCGGAGATGGGGCCGCGCCGCCACTCCACCGTCTCGCGTGCGCCGACTATCAGAGCATCGGCGTCGCGCGGGCGGGCGGAAGGCGGGCGGTCTCATCCACCGAGATGGTCTTAGAGGTGGGGGCGCTGCTACCCAGCAGCCCCGCCAAGCTAGGCCGCTAGGCCGCGACGCCGCTGCGGTCCGCCTGTTCGAGCACGTCGTACAGGACCTCGTAGGGACCCGTGTTGAGGATCGACGACAGCACGGCATAGACACGACTCGCAGCCTCGCCGCGATAGAAGTCGTCGTGTGACTCGAGCGACTCCCACTCGGTCTGGACCACGTAGTGGACCGCGCCGAGCTCGCCTTCGCGGGTTTCGTCGTGCAGCGCACTACCGATCGGCGACATGCCGAACGAACGCAGCACGCGGTGGGCCTGATGGCCCGCCGCCGACTGCAGGAGGCCGTCGAGATCGTGCAACGCCGTCTCCGCCCTGTGTTCGGTGCCCTTCCTCACGCTGAATACCGTCTGACCGACGATCATGAGCAGTAACTCCTTCATGCACGATGTTTACGTGCCTATCGTGCCCGATTGTGCCGGAGTTCGAACGAGGGAATTCGGAAAGTCGCCGAGCGGCGCCGCTGCCGGCACACGATACCGCTGCTAGCGAGCGATATCCTTGAGGCCGGCGACGATCGCTGCCGGCGCGACGGCCGGCTCGGCGGCGCCCGCCGCGTCGGCGCCATCGACCGTCCAGACGATCTTGCCGGAGCGATCGACGATCACGACGCCGGCGCGGACCCTCGCGGCCGCGGTGTCGTAGGCCCCGTAGGCACGCGCGACGGCGTCCCCGGCGTCGGCCAGAAGCGGAAAGTCGGCGCGCCCGGCCTTGGCGGCCACGGACTGCAGAAGGTCGGCGTCGCCGGCCACGATACCGACGAGCTGGCCGCGAAGACCCCAGAGCTCGTCGGCGACGGCGCTCAGGCCCGTGGCGGCAGCCGCCGCGGCATCGGGGTCGGCGCCGAGAAAGCAGACGACCGCGAACCAATCGCCGCGATACTGCTTGAGGGTGACGCGACTGCCGTCGTGGGCCGTCAGGTCGAACTGGGGCGCCTCGCGCCCGACGCCGAAGTTGTAGCCCACGGTCGATGACCTCCACGCAGAAGGGTTCGCTGTAACGATTCGCTGCGACAACCGGCGACCGGCGACCGGCGGCGAGCCGGCGGCGGCGCCGCCTCGCAGTCTACACGATGACGCTCGGAAGCGCCCTCAGGCGAAGGTCCGATAGGCCTCACGGGCGGCGCAGACGGGGCACTTGTCGGGCACATCACCGACCACCGTGTGACCGCAGACGAGACACACGCTGACGGGCTGGGCCGCGATGTCGCCGCCGGCCAGCACCTTCTCGCGAGCCTCGGCGTACATCCGCTTGTGGTCCATCTCGGCCTTGAGCGCCCAGTGCATCGACTTGAAGGCCTGCTTGTCACCCTGGAGCTTGGCGACCTCGACGTAGGCGGGGTACATCTCGTCGATCTCGAACGACTCGCCCTCGAAGGCCGTCTTCAGGTTGTCGGCGGTCGAGTTGAGGCCGGCCATTACGCGCAGGTGGTTGCGGGCGTGGCGTGTCTCGGCAAAGGAAATGGCGCGGAACAGGTTGGCTACGTTGGGCAGGCCCTCCGCGGCGGCCTTCTCGGCGAACACGAGGTACTTCTCGGCCGCCTGGCTTTCGCCGGCGAAGGCGGCCTTGAGATCGGCCAGGTCCATGGCATGCAGTTCGTCGGCGTGCGGCAGCCGGCGCTCAAGCTCGTCAGGCATCGCGCTCTCTGCTTCAGTCATCGCTCCTCCTTCGATGCTCCCTCGATGTCAGATAAGCCTTCGTGTCGGACCGCCGCCAACCGACGCGATGGCCGGCGGCGGGGTGGCGCTCCGCGGCGGGGTGCGTCGCGTACCGCCGCGGAGCGCCGTCAGAACGTCAGAACGCCGTGAAGAACTGGCCGGCCGTACCGCAGACCGGGCACTCGTCGGGGGCGTCGCCGATCACGGTGTGACCGCAGACCGGGCAGACGCGGATAGGAGCCTTGCCAAGGTCCTCGCCCGCGCCGATGCTCTTGGCGGTCGAGTCGTAGATCCCCTGGTGGTCTTTCTCGGCGGTCTTGGCATAGCGGATCGAGGTGCCGGCCTCGGCGTTGCCCTGCAGCTTGGCGACGGCGTCGTAAGCCGGATACATCTCGTCGATCTCGAACGTCTCGCCGCCCCAGGCGGACTTGAGGTTGGCGGCGGTGTCACCGATGCCGCCCAGCACGCTCAGGTGGTTGCGGGCATGCATGCTCTCGGCGTAGGCCACGGCGCGAAAGAGCCGGCCGACGTTCGGGTAGCCCTCGACATCGGCCTTGGCCGCAAATGCCAGGTACTTCTGCGAGGCCTGGCTTTCTCCGGCGAAGGCGGCCTTGAGGTTCTCCTCGGTCATGGCGCCTAGCTTCTCGGGCTTGGGCGGGTCGTTCCTGAACGGGTCTGCCATTGTCGCTCCTTCTGTGGATGGTCGGTTCTGTAGTCGGACGGGGCCTGGCCACAGCCCGCCGCGTGATCGTCCGTGCGGGGCGAGATTGCGGGTCGATATTGCCTGTCGAGATGTGCGGGTCGAGACGCTTATGCTACCAGCGCCCGCCGACCGACGACGCGGACGGCGTTGGCACCGGGGATCGAGGGATGATCGGCGAGCCCGGGCCTCTTAGCTCAGGCCACGAGCCGGCGGCCGTCGTGCGGCTCGAGCGACGGCACGAGCCGGTGCAGTACGCGATGCACCTGCCGCGGACTGACGAAGTCGAACAGCACGTAGTACAGACCAGGCGTCGAGTCGCTGCGCGTGAACTGCGAGAGATCGATGAAGACGCCCTGGCGCTGGAGTTCGTGGGCCTGCGGGCGGTCCATGGCAAGCAGGGCCGCCGTGGCCGGGACGGCGGCATCGCCGCAGATCTCGGCGACGTCGGCGGGCAGCGTCCACAGCGCCAGCGCGAACGGCCTGCGGTCGGCTTCGGCGCGCACCACGCGCACGCCCGGCAGGACCTCGCGGCCGTAGTCGTAGTGACGCCCCACCTCGGTACGCGCGATATCGAGCACGACCTGTACCTGATGGAGCTTGTCGTGGAACTCGAGCGGCACATGGCGCGCCATCGCAGACCCTCCTCCTAGATGATTGATTCCACGCCCGCAGCCTCAAGCGCAGTAGTCGACGAGGGCGCGGCTGGGTCGTCCCAATCGGTGGTTGAGACTGATGCACGCGGCAAGACAGAGGAAACGCGCCAGCACGCGCTCGCGCAGTCCGGCCAGGGTGCGTGCCCCGTGGCGCTCCAGGGTGAGCAGGTCCTTGCACGTCCAGAAGATCGACTCGATGCGCTGGCGGATCTGCGAGAGGTGGGGGTCACTGCCGTGCTCGTCGGCGCGCTTCGGGCGAACCACACAGACGCCGCACCGGGCAGCTGCGAAGGCGAACTCGCGGCCTGCGTAGCCCTTGTCGGCCACAAGCACCTCACCGCCGCGCACGGCCCGTTGCAGCAGCTCAAGACAGACCTCTCGCTCGTCGCGTCGCGGATCGGCCAGGGCGAGCGCGCGCGGCGTACCGTCGGGCGCGAAGAGGCCGTGCAGGCGAAAGCCCCAAAACCAGCGCGAGTGAGCGGCGCAGTAGCCGTAGCCAGCGGCCTCGCCGAGGGCCGAGCGCTTGGCCGTCTCGCGGCTACGTCCGCACTCCACCGGGGTCGAGTCGCACAGCAGCACGTCGTCGCAGAAGCCGGGGCTCTGAGAAGCGAAGTGAGCCAGCAGCCACTCGATCGTGTCGCTGAGCCTGCGGCGACGCTTGAAGTAGCCAGCCTGAGCAGGCAGCTGCGGGAAGAGGTGCACGAGCCGCTTGCGCGCGACGGCGAGGAACCTGCGGTCGGAAGGGATGCCCATGATCGCCTGTGCGACGCAGAGGGCGACCACCTCGGCGTCGGTGACCCGGCGGCGAGCGTTGGCGCGTGCCTCTGGCAGAAGGTCGTCGGCTGTGCAATAGATGACCGTGCAGAGAGTGTCGAGGTCGGCGTCCATCGTGGCCTCCGGGCAGACGGTGATATAGGCACCGTCGGCTTCGGCCTCTCTGCACTGCTTTCCTTGAGCACGGCTAATTCCGTGGAATCAATCATCTAGGCCCCCGGCGCGTGTCTGCGTGCGCCCTGAAGCGCCCGCCTGCACGCATCCGGAAGAGACTCCTTCACAGCCCCGTTCTACCCCACGGTCGCTGGACTTAACCTTATCGTGTTAGTGCAAACGTGGGCGCCACGCGGCCCGCCGTCGTGCGGCCCTGCACGGCCGGTCAATGGCGCCCGTTTTTCGTACGGGTCACGGCGGGAACAACGGCAATGACACACATCAGGCGACGGACAGGCACGGCGGCACACCCGGGCGGGGCGACGTCCCCCTCGAACGAGAAAGGCCCCCGACCTGTTCGAGGAGGCGGCATGAGCGCTAACAGCGACAAGACGATCCTGGTCACGGGCATCACGGGCCAGCAAGGAAGCGCGGTGGCCCGGCGGCTGCTCGCCGACGGCTGGCCCCTTCGCGGTCTGACCCGCGACCCCGAGTCGGAGCGTGCCCAGGCTTTCGCCAGACTCGGCGTCGAGCTGGTGCCCGGCGACCTCACCGACGAGCGCAGCCTCGTGGAGCCTCTCGCCGGAGTCTACGGCGTCTTCGCCATGGCGACGCCGTTCGAGAAGGGCCCAGAGAACGAGCTCGCCCAGGCCGACACGCTGGGCAACATGGCCGCGGCGGTCGGCGTGGAGCACTACGTCTACTCGTCCGTCGCTTCGGCCGACAAGCGGACCGGCATCCCCCACTTCGAAAGCAAAGCGAAGGCCGAGGAACACCTCAGGCATCTCGACCTGCCGCTCACGATCATCCGGCCGGTCTACTTCATGGAGAACCTCTTGACCTTCGGCACGCGACGCACCGACGAGGGGCTCGTCGTCGCGGCACCGCTGAGCGGCACGACCCGTCTGCAGATGATCGCGGTCGACGACGTCGCCGCGATCACGGGCATCGTCTTTGCCCAGCCCGGCAAGTACATCGGCAAGGCCTTCGACATCGCCGGCGACGAGCTGACGTTCCCCGACGCCGCCCTGGCGCTGAGCGTCGCGATCGACGAGCCCGTGAAGTACACGCAGGTGCCGTGGGACACGGTCCGCGCGCACGGCGAGGATTTCTACCTCATGTACGACTGGTTCGAGCGCCGCGGCTACGACGTCGACATCGAGAACGTGCGCAAGATGCACCCCGAGCTGCTCGACTTTCGGGCGTGGGCCAGACGAGGCAGTGCAAGGCCGCTCGTGGACGGCCGGGCGGCCTGAGAGCCGGCTAACCGTTCTTGACGCGGTGCGCCGTCAGTTCGGCCACCACGGTCGCCAGCACGACGAACAGCGCCTCGGCCCCCATCGCCACGGCGCTCCTGTGACGATCGAGAAGCGAGAGCCGCCGCGGCGCGCGGCTTGCCAGCAGACACGCGGCCGCACCGGCGACGCCGCCCGCCAGCAGCCAGGGAGCCGCCGCTCTATGCGCCGCCTGCCAGGCGGCGCGACTGCTGAGTATGGCTCTCGTGCGCAGGCCCGACCAATGGCCGTAGGGAAACCGGCGCAGGGCGCTCAACACGCCGATCGAGAGCAAGGCGAAGGCCAGGATGAGGGGCACGACCAGCGAGTTATCCCTCAGCACCGCGGCCTCGGCCCTTCACCGACCCGGCGTCGCGCGCCGTCGTGTCGTAGCTCTCGCTCACGCTCATCCAACGTTGTCCGGCAGCCCTCGCTTGCGTGCATCAGCCCGATCCCGGCCGCGTTCGTCAACCGCCGTTAACCTTACCGCGTGGAGCAGCAGCCGGCTTGTCGACCGGACGGTCCCGGTTCGTGTGACCTTGTTCAATTGGCCAAGATCTTGGCCAATTGAACAACAGCGCGCGAAGGACACAGGGGCTGCGCGAAGGGCACGCGGTCGAACGCTCGTAGCCGCGCGTGCCGCCCGACGTTGGCGAGCCCCCGGGCTCGGGGTACAGTCCTGCCATGAAAGTGGTCGTGGTCGACGCGCGGGAACGACTCGGCGAGCTGCTCGTCAGCGGCGCACTCACCCGCGGGCACGAGGTGACCGCCTTCGGAGCCGCCTTCGGAGCTTCGCGCCACGCACCGGCCGCCGGGCCCGACGGCGCCAGGGGCGGCCCGAGGATCGTGTCCGGCGATCTGCTCGACCGCGTCGCCGTGGCGGCCGCCGTCGCCGGCCAGGAAGCGGTGCTGTATGCGGTCGAACCCCCGGCCGGCCGCGGTCGCACCACGCGCGCCTCGCAGGGCATGCTCAACATCGTGCGCGCGATGAGCGCCGGCCGGGTGCGCCGCCTGGTCTGTCTTTCGATCGGCGGCTCCGGGAGCGAGCCCCAGGGCGACCAGGTCGGGTTGGTCGGCCGGCTCTTCAGGTCCTCTCCCGGCAGGGGCGCCCTCGCCGACCTTCGTCAGATGGAGGTGACCGTCCGCCAGAGCGGCCTCGACTGGACGATCGTGCGGCCGGCCAGGCTGGTCGACGGCGCCGGCAAACACTTGTGGAGGACGGCTCCCGGGTATGCTCTGCCGCGCGGCACGAAGATCGCCCGCGCCGATGTGGCCGAGTTCATGCTCAGTCAGCTCGAGTCCGGCATCGAAGTGGGCCACGCAGTAGCCATCGCCTGGTAGCCGGCGAGAGGCAGGGCTCAAGAAGGGGGTCTCGATGGAAGAGAGGGTCGCGAGAGTCGCCGACCTGCGTGACGGCGAGCTGCGCGAGGTCGAGGTAGGCGGCAAGAAATGCCTGCTGCTCTCGTGCGACGGTGCGCTACGCGCCTTCGGGGCGCGCTGCACGCACTACGACGGACCTCTGGCCAAGGGGCTGCTGCACGACGGGCGGCTGGTCTGTCCCTGGCATCAGGGCGCCTTCGACGCCCGCACCGGCGACCTGCTCGATCCGCCGCCGCTCTCGGGCCTCACGCCGTTCGGCGTGCGCGTCGAGTCCGGCGATATCTACGTCGATCGCCCCGACGACGCGCCCCGCCAGCGCGCCATGCCCATGGCCGGGCGCGAGGCCGGCGATGAGCGCACGTTCGCCGTGGTGGGCGGCGGCGCCGCGGGCGCCGCCGCCGTCGAGGGGCTGCGCCAGCACGGCTTCGGCGGGCGTATCGTCCTGGTCGAGCGCGAAGGCCGGCGGCCCTACGACCGCCCCAACCTGAGCAAGGACTATCTTGCCGGTTCGGCGAGCGCGGACTGGCTGCCGCTGCGCCCCGCGAGCTTCTACGAAAAGCACGCCATCGAGCTGCTGGAGGCCGAGGTGACGAGCCTCGACGCGGCCACGCGGCGGCTCGGGTTCGCCGACGGCACGAGCATGACCCCCGACGCCGTGCTGCTCTGCACCGGCGGCACCCCGCGGCGGCTCGAGGCGCCCGGGTCCGATCTGCCCGGCGTGTTCACGCTACGCTCGTGGAGCGACTGCGACGCCATCATCGCGGCAGCCCAGGACGCGCTCGAAAGCACCGCTCAGAGCGCGGTCCAGCCGGCCCAAGCGGCGGCCCCAGAGGTCGCCCGCGCGATCGTCGTCGGCACCGGTTTCATCGGCATGGAGGCGGCCGCCGCCCTGCGCGAACGCGGCCTCGAAGTGACCGTGGTGGCGCCCGACGAGACACCGCTCGCGGCCCAGCTCGGCCCTCAGGTGGGCGCCTTCTTGCAGGCCCGTCACGAGGAGCACGGCGTGCGCTTTCGTCTCGGGCGCACGATCGTCAGCTTCGACGGCGACGATCGACTGCGCGCCGCGCAGCTCGACGACGGCAGCCGGCTCGACGCCGACCTCGTGATCGTCGGCATCGGCGTAGAGCCGGCCACGGCTTTCATCACGAACGCCGCCCGCGGCGCCGGCCAGAGCCTCGAGGTCGACGACCAGCTGCGGGTCAACGACCACGGCGTCTGGGCGGCAGGCGACATCGCCTCCTACCTCGAGCCGCACGTCGGCGGCCGGGCGCGCATCGAGCACTGGCGCCTGGCCGCACAGATGGGGCGCGCCGCGGCCGCGTCGATGGCGGGCATGGGCACGCCCTTCGCGGGGGTGCCGGCCTTCTGGACGCAGCAGTTCGGGCTGCGCGTCGTGTCGGTCGGCGTGGGCGGCGGCTGGGACGACTCGTTTGCCGCCGGCGACGTCGCCGGCGGCGATTTCACGGTCTTCTTTGCTCGCGGCGGCGCGCTCGTCGCCGCCGCCGGCACGCGCGACCTCGATCTTGCCGCCTTCTCGGAGCTCATGCGCACCGGCAGGCTGCCGCGTCCCGGCGAGCTGCGCGGTCGCGGCGACAGCGGCCTCGCGCGCCTGCTGTGAGCGGCGCCGCTGAGACGGGGATGGCGGTCGCGACTCGCCGCGTGACGACGGCCGCCGATCCGGCGTCGAGCACAGCACGAAGGGGGACGACATGACGTTGCCCACACGGCCGCTGGGCACGAGCGGCCTCGAGATCACGACCGTCGGCCTGGGCACGTGGGCGATCGGCGGCGGGGGCTGGCTCTACGGCTGGGGTCCTCAGGACGACGAACAGTCGCTGGCCACCATGCGCCGCGCCGTGGAGCTCGGCGTCAACTGGTTCGACACCGCCGGGGTCTACGGACACGGTCACTCCGAGGAGGTCTGCGGGCGTTTTCTCAGGGAGGTAAGCGACAACCAGCGCCCGCTCGTGTTCACCAAGTGCGGACCCACCTGGGACGACCGCGAGCCCTTCAAGGACGAGCCGAGCGACCTCTCGCCGGCGAACATCCGCCGGCAGTGCGAAGACTCGCTGCGTCGCCTGGGCGTGGAACACCTCGACCTGCTGCAGTTCCACTGGCCCGACGACGGCGTCGTGCCGCTCGAAGAGAGCTGGGCCGAGATGGCGCGGCTCGTGGACGAGGGTAAGGTCCGCTCTGCCGGCGTGAGCAACTTCGACCCAGAGCTGCTGGCGCGCTGCGAGGCCGTCCGGCACGTCGACTCGCTGCAGCAGGAGTTCTCGCTGATCGCCCGCGACACCGCCGCCAGGGAGCTCCCCTGGGTACGCCGACACGGCACCGGCCTGCTTTGCTACAGTCCCATCGGTTCGGGCCAGCTCACCGAGACCTTCACGGCCGAAGGGGTGCGGGAGCTGGCCGACGACGACTGGCGGCGGCGCGAGTTCAACGAGCCGGCCCTGTCACGCAACCTCGCCCTGCGCGACGCGCTGCGCCCGATCGCCGAGCGGCACGCGGCGAGCGTCATGAGCGTGGCGCTCGCCTGGCTGCTTGCCTGGGACGGCGTCACGGCGGCGATCGTCGGCGCACGCCGGCCGGAGCAGATCGACGGCTGGATCGACGCGGCGGCGCTGCGACTGGGCGCCGACGACCTCGACGAGATCGCCCGCGCGGTGCAGGCCACGGGTGCCGGCGAAGGGCCCGGCCGCCCCTGACAAGGGGCGACGGGAGCCCGCCGGCCCGCCTCGGCGCTACCGGCTCAGACGACCGGTCGCGCCGGCCGGGCGCGAGCCGGGCGTGAGCCGGGCGCGCGGCTTGGGCGCGCGGCGGCACGCCGCCGCGCGCCTGGACCGCGCAGCACCCGGCCTCCCCCCGCGCCGGTGTGGGTCCCCTCCCAGAGCACGGCCGCGCCGTTGACGAACACGTAGTCGATGCCTTCGGCGTAGCGGTGCGGGATGTTCTCGAACGGATACGAGTGCGGAAAGAGGTTGGTCGCCCTGTCGCGCAGTCGATCCAGGTCGAAGACTACGATATCGGCGCGGGCGCCGGGGCGCAGAATGCCGCGGTCCCACAGGCCAAAGCGCTGCGCCGGCAGCGAGGTCATCTTGCGCACGGCCTCTTCGAGCCGCAGGATCGGGCGGTCGCGCACGTAGCGCTCGAGAAAACCGGTGTACTCGCCGAAATTGCAGGGCCAGTAGGCGATCGGCTCACCGGGCCGCGGCAGCGGCGCCACGAGGCCGTCCGACGAGACCATGGCCAGCGGATGGCGCAGCACCGCCTGCACCTGCGCCTCGTCGATGTAATCGAAGATGGCGATGATGCCGTCGCGCTCCTCGACGATGAGGTCGAGATAGGTGTCGAACGGGTCGGCGCCGCGGTCGGCGGCGATGTCCGCCACCGACCGGCCGAGCAGCGCCCGGTCGGTCGCGCGCAACACCACGATGCGCTCGAACCGCCCGTGCTTAAGCAGCCCTGAGTAGCCCGGCCCGGGGCGTTCGTCGGCGGTGACCTGGCGGGCCAGCTCGGCGCGCCGCACGGGATCGGACAGCACCGCGACGAGCTCGTCGATCGCGAGGCTGTGAAGCGGCTGCGGCAGAGCCAGCGAGAGGCGCGGCGCGAGGTCGGTGTGCGTGTCGTTGTCGAGCGTGACGTCGCGGCCGTCGGCACGCGCCTGCTCGATCACGGCGAGGTTGGCAGCGGCCGGCGGTCCGCCCCACTTGGGCGCGTTGTGGGAGACCTCGACCGGCAGGCCGCTCTCGGCACCTATGCGCACGGCCTCGGTGACCGCCTCGACGATCGTCTCGCGCTCGCCGCGCACGTGCGTGGTGTAGATGCCGTTGTAGGTCGCAACGACGCGGGCCAGCTCGATCAGCTCGTCGGTCGAGGCATAGCAGCCCGGCGGGTAGACGAGCCCGGTCGAGAGCCCGAAGGCGCCGGCCGCCATGCTCGCCGCCAGGAGCCGTTTCATGGCAGCCAGCTCGCGAACGCCGGCCGCGCGCTCGTCGAAACCCATGGTGGCGATCCGCAGGGCGCCATGGCCGACGAGAGCGGCGACGTTGATGGCGCAGCCGCTCGTCTCGACGGCGTCGAGGTACTCGGCGAACGTGCGCCAGGTCACGGGGCCGCAGTCGAAGTAGCTCTCCCACATGGTCACGAAGTCGCCCAGCCGGCGGTCGTCGACCGGCGCCGCCGACATGCCGCAGTTGCCCACGACGTGCGTGGTGACGCCCTGGTAGATCGCCGACTCGGCGCCGGGGTTGCTGAGCACCGTGAGGTCGGAGTGGGTGTGTGGATCGACGAAGCCGGGCGTGACGTAGCGCCCCCCGACGTCGACTACGATCGGCACCGGCCGGCCGCGTCGCGACAGCGACCCGGCGGGGCCGATGGCCGCCACCTGATCGCCCTCTATCAGCACGTCGGCGGCGACCCAGGGGTTGCCGGCCCCGTCGACCAGACGGCAGTCCGTGAGGATGACGCGCCCGGGCAAACGAGCCCCGGAGCTCACGGCCGCACCCGGCTACGCGACGGCCGATCCCCGCTGGGCGACGGCCGATCCCCGCTGGGCGACGGCCGATCCCCGCTGGGCGACGGCCGCCGGCACGCGAAGTGCTCGCGGCCGGGCGATCGCCGTCGGCTCGCGGTGCTGTGTCTCGTGCATTGCCTGTCCACCGCGATACCTCCCGAAGTCCGGCCCGTCCTGCGGACGGGCCCGCAATCTATCAGCGTCCGGGCGACTGTCAAGAAGGGCGCGCGGACTCCGCGAAACGTGACGGTTTACGCAGCGCCGGTTCAGGCAAAGCCCCCCGGAACGGGGTGTTTCGGCGGCGGTGGTCAAGCGGCGAAACCGGAGCGGCGAAACCGGTCCGCCCCCGAGAAACCGGCCCACCCCGAGGCCGGCGCCCCTGAGTAGCTGGAGCCGGCCGCGCAGGGTGGCAAGTGGTGCGGGGCGTGTTCCTGCGCGCGCGCCCCGCGCCACTTGCCATCCGTTTAGCGCCACTTGCCACCGCGCGCCGCCGCCACCCGGCCGCGCTGACAGCCTTCCGCCGGGTCTGTCAGGCGTTGAGCTTGCCCAGCACCCAGGCCATGTTGCTGCCCAGATCGTGCATGGTCCGCAGCCCCTCGGCGTCGCTTTCGACGGCGCCCTTCTCGGCGCCGATACCGAAGTTCCAGTAGCTCGAGCCGACCACTACCATGGCCGAGATCTGGAAGAAATGGTTCACCGAATCGAAGGCCTGCATGGCGCCGCCCCGGCGCACGGCGATCACGGCGGCCCCGACCTTGCGGGCCAGCGGGTTGCCGTTCTTGCGGGTGGCATAGCCGCTGCGTTCGATGAGGGCGCGCATGCTGGCGTTGGCGTCGCCGAAGTAGACCGGCGTGCCGAGCAGAATGCCGTCGGCGGCCAGCATCTTGTCGATGCACTCGTTGACGCCGTCGTCTTTGACGCCGTGGCAATGGTTGTCGAGCGCCGTGGCGCACTTGAGGCAGCCGGTGCAGCCCGAAAGCGACTTTCCGGCGAGCTGGACGAGCTCGGTCTCGATGCCGGCGGCATCGAGCTCGGCAAGGACGTGTCTGAGCAGGATGGCGGTGTTGCCCTCCCGCCGCGGGCTCGAGCTGATCGCGACGACCTTCATGTGTACTCCTTACGACGGTGGACGAAGGGCAGATGAAAAGGTGGACGACACTGGACGGCGGCTGACCGGCAAGCGAGCGGTCGACTCGCGAACGGGCGACTGACCGGCGAGCGGGCGGTCGACCAGCGAGCGCCGCGCCGGGCCATTCTACTCGCCGGACAGGAAGCGGCGCAGCCGCACGAGCGCCAGGGTGTCCTGGGCGCAGTAGGCCAGCAGGCCGTGGGCGAGCTCGTCGGCGCGCTCGGCAGGGGTCTCGGGGTCGACGGCCTCGGCGAAGGCGGTCTGCGCGGCGGTGCCGTCGTGGACCTCGCCGAGGTCCGCGTAGTCGAGCTCGGGGGCGACCGTGGGCAGCACGTCCTTGATCGACCACGAACCCTTCATAGCCGGGTGATACCAGGTGTCGCGCGTGACCGGTAGCAGGTCGACCAGACGCCCGGAGAGGGCGTCGAGAGGCTCCGCGAGGTCGGGGAACCGCGCCGCCAGGCCCGCCAGCACGCCCCGTTCGAAACCGCTGTAGACGAACACCGGGCCCGGCTCGCCCAGCGCGGCAAGCAGGGTGTCGGCGCAGGAGCGCATGGGCGCCTCGCCGCTCGTGTCGAGGAACTCGCGATGCTCGAGCTCGCCGGGAGAGCGCTCGATATGGCACGACCACTGGAAGGGAAGCTGCTCCCAGGGCCGCGTGCCGGCCCACACGGGCACGGCGAACTGGATGGTCTCGAAGTCGAGATAGAAGCGCGGGTAGGGCAGAGCCGCCAGGTGATCGGCCGCGCCCGGCACGCGATCGGCCGCGCCGCTGCGGCTGGCCCGCCAGACGCGCCTATGCAGCGCGTTGAAGGGCCAGGTCTCGGGCACGAGACACAGGTCGTCGTAACCGGCGGCGCGCAGCTCGGCGGCGACAGTCTGGCCGTTTGGCAGCAGCGCGACCGGGTACTCAGGCAGGCCCTCTGAGCAGAGCTCGATGAACGGGCACGAGAAGGGGTCGGTGCACCCGGCCCAGACGCCCTGGTCGGGCATCTCGCCGGCGAGCGTCGCGGCGCAGCCGGCGAGCCACTCGGGCACCTGCGTGGCGAGCTCGTCGACCTGGGCCGTGACGTCGGTCTCGCGCAGCAGCCCGTGATAGTCGCCGTCGCCGCCGTAGACGAAGTCGCGGTCGATGCAGGCCAGGGCCACCTGGTCGAGCGCCAGTCCGGCGCCGCGCGCGACCCACGTCTGCACGGCGATGTCGGCCACGTGGTAAGGCTTGACCTGCGTGGCCGACTTGACTTCGACCATGCGCGCCCGGCCGGCACGGCGGGTCAGCAGGTCGGCGCGGATCAGCACGCCGCCGTGGCTGAAGGTGGCTTCGAACAGGGTGAGGTCGCCGCGCCGGCCGAGCAGGCGCGCGGTGTCGCGCAGGGCCTGGCCCAGCGTGGGCGGGTCGATGAGCTCGCCGCCGGGGAGCAGATCGCGGGCCACGGCGCCGACCTCGTGGCCCATGGCGAAGCGCCGCTGCGTGGAAGGCGGGTAGCGGACGAGCTCGGGACGCCTGACCTCGAGCCAGAGTCGTTTGGGACACTGGCGCCAGGCCATGACGCGCGACTTGGAAAGGCGGACGGAACCCACGAACCGATTGTAGCGCGCGGGCCCGACGGAACCACCCGGCTGCCGCCCGCGCGACCGGCCCCTACTGCTGCTTGACCAGGTACTCGAAGGCGGCCAGCGCGGCCCGGGCGCCCTCGCCGGCGGCGACCACGATCTGTTTGTCGTGGTTGTCGGTCACGTCGCCGGCCGCGAACACGCCGCGCACGCCGGTGGCGCCGCTCTTGTCGACCTCGATCTCGCCGACCACGTTGGTCTCGAGCAGATCCAGGGCGAACTCGCTGTTGGGATAGAGGCCGACCTCGATAAACACGCCGTCGAGCTCGATCCGCTTGGTCTCGCCCGAGCGCACGTCGCGCAGCGTCACGGCCTCGACCTTGTCGTCGCCGTGGATCTCGACCACCTCGTGGAAGCGCAGCGATTCGACCCGTTTGGCCGCCGAGACCTTGTCCTGCAGGATGGCGTCGCCGGTCCAGTCGCCGATCGACACGAGGTAGACCCGGGCGGCCACGCCGTCCATCTCGATGGCCGCCTCGAGCCCCGAGTTGCCGGCGCCGACCACGGCGATCGTCGATCCCTTGAACAGCGGCCCGTCGCAGGTCGAGCAGTAGACCACCCCGCGGCCGGTCAGCCGAGACTCGCCGGGTACGTTGAGACGGCGCTTCTGCACGCCGGTGGCCATGATCACGGTCGAAGCGCGCACGTTACGGCCGCTTTCGAGCCCGATGACCTTGCAGCGGCCGTCGAGGCCCAGGCCGGTGACGCGCTCGCCGATCAGCTCGGTGATGTCGTACTTGGCGGCCTGCTCGTGGTAGCGGTCGGCGAGGTCGGGCCCGGTGACGGAGTCGAAGCCGGGGTAGTTGGCGACCTCGCGCGTCAAGCCGACCTGACCGCCGACGTCCATGGCGATGACGATCGTCGAGAGGTTCTTGCGGGCCGCGTACATGGCGGCGGTGAGCCCGGCGGGCCCGGCGCCGATTACCGCGACGTCGTAGACGTCGCGCAGCGGCGCCTCTGCGCCGCGTCCGAGCCGCCGGTCGAGCTCGCCCGTGGCGTTCAGGCGGGCGAGGTCGTCGTAGCCGCCCACCGCTTCGCCGTCGAGGAAGATCTGCGGCACGCTGCGCATGCCCGAGCGCTCGACCATCTCGGCCTGCCGCTGCTCGTCCGAGGTCACGTCGATCTCGTCGTAGTCGACATTCTTGGAATGCAGCAGCGCCTTTGCCTTGAGGCAGTAGGGACACCACTGCTTGGAGTAGACCTCGATCTGAGCCATGCGCGACTTCCCCTCGCGAGCGCCTGCCGGGCACGCGCCCGCCTGAATCGATCCTTGCGTACGAGTGATTGCCCCAGCACGGGCAGCCGAAACGGCCGCCGCCGGAAGGCGGAAGGTGCCGCCCGGCCGTGACTGTACGCCGAAGGGCCGCGACACTACGCTTCACGCCGGCGCCCGCACGCCGTAGCATCGCGCCATGGACGCTCCTTTGCTTACGCCCGAACGGGCGCGCGAGCTCGAGCAGAAGCGGCGCACGTTCGACGCGGCGCAGCTGTTCGCCGAACGGGAACGGATCGCGGCCCGAAGCCGCATCCGCCAGTTCATGTTCGGCAGCCTCGACGGCCTGCTGGTGCCGCTGGGCGTCGTGTCCGGCGTGGCCGGCGGCACCGCGAACAGCAAGATCGTGGTGATCGCCGGCGCGGCCGAGGCGTTCGCCGGTGCCCTGTCGATGGGCGCCGGCGAGTACCTGTCGGGCAAGTCCGAGGCGCAGGTCCAGCAGGCGGCGATCAGGGATGAAGAAGAGGAGATCGCCGCCATTCCCGACATCGAGAAGCTCGAGATCGAGCTCCTGTTCGAGCACGAGGGACTGTCGCACGACGACGCCGGCCTGGTCGCCGACAAGGTCACGAGCAGCCACCACTCGTGGCTGAACACGATGGTCGAAAAGGAGCTCGGCCTGTCGAGCGAGCCCGAGGGCAGCGCCCTCAAGGACTCGCTCGCCATGGGCGCCTCGTACCTGCTCGCCTCGCTCGTGCCGCTCGGGCCCTACCTCTTCCTGGCGGTGCGGCCGGCGTTCGCCGTGTCGGTCGTCCTCACGATCGTCGCGCTGCTGGTGATCGGCCTGGTCAAGGGCCGCCTCGCCGACACGAGCCTCTGGCGCAGCGTGCTCGAGGTGGTCGTGATCGGCGCGGCCTCGGCGGCCGGGGGGTACCTGCTCGGCTCGCTCATCCCCCACCTGATCGGCGTCTAGCCTGCCGCGAGCGGATCTCTGGCCCAGGACACTAGCTGATCGGGGTCTAACCGCCCCGCGAATCTGCTACCGTGAGCGCGGACTCGCCAACCCGGAACCCAAGGAGGCACTCGTGCAGCCCGACCCCTCGTTCCTCCTCGACACGCTGAACATCACCATCCCCCTGACGGGCCTCTATGACGCGCCCGACCCGGCGGCCTTCGCGCCGCTCGTCGAGCCCAGACCCGACGCCAAGCACGGCGAGTGCGTCTTTTCGCACTTTCGCGACTGGCAGGCGGGCAAGACCGTCCACCTGACCAGCGACAACTACGGCTGCGGCGGCGCCGGCGGCTCGCTGTGCGGCGTGCAGCGCGCCGACCGCGCCGGCTTCATCCACTTTCTCGCCATCGACGAGGGGCTCAAAGAGTCCGAGGAGCTCATGGGCCGCTGGGTCGACGCCCGGGTGAACCTCGCGCCGGCGCGGGGGCACGTGCTGATCGGACCGCTCAAGGCGAGTCTCTACGACCACCTGAAGACCGTCACCTTCTGGGTCAAGCCCGACCAGCTCGCGGCGCTGGTGCTCGGCGCGCAGTATCGCAACGACCCCGCCGACCCGCCGGCCACCATCGGCGGCTTCTCGTCGGGCTGCGGCCAGCTCGTGAACTTCGCCGACCTGAGCGTGCCCCAGGCGCAGATCGGCGCGACCGACATCGCCATGCGCCAGTGGCTGCCGGCCGACGTGCTGGCTTTCACGATGACCAGGCCGCTGTTCGAGCAGGTCTGCCTGTTCGACGAGGCAAGCTACCTGACCAAGCCATTCCTGAGGCGACTCAAGAAGTCGCGCGGCGGGGTCTTCTGAAGCAGCGTCGCCCGTCGCGCGTCGGGGCCGGTCGCGGCCGCGACGCCGCGTCGTGCCGCGCGGTTCGCGGCACATGAGGCGTCGCGCGGCACCCGTTGAAGCGGTGATACGATGCCGCTCAGTCACGGTCCAGGGGAGTCCACGGCAGGGAGGACGACATGGCGGGCAAGGACACGGCAAGCAACGCGGTCAACGCGGTCACGTTCAATGCGGCGCTGGCCAAGAAGGTCGCCCAGGCGCAGCTCAAGCGCCGCGGCCTCAAGCGCGAGCTGACGACGTCCGAGACCCAACTCGCCCAGGTCACGCTCTACCTGGCCGAGCAGGGCAGCGTGACGCACCCCGAGCTCGACGAGCCGGTGCGCCGGGCGCGCGCCGCCCAGGACGAGCTCAATGCCCTGGACGACGAGATCGCCCGCCTGATGGCCCAGTTCACGACCAAGCCGCCTTCGGCCGACGACGACTCAGGCGACGCGCCGGCCGAAGGCGAGGTCGTCGACTAGCGAGGCCGGACGGGGCGTCTGACCGACCAGTCCGTCACGCGAGCGGTATCATCGACCGCGTCGACGGCATCGCCGGCGACGCTTCACTCGGACGGCGGGTCGAACTCGTCGCGCTCCCAGGGCGAGACCTCGTAGGCCACGCCGGGCGTGCCGCCGGCCACGAAGACGACCGTACCGGGCTCGCGGGCCACGGCCCCGCGACGCACGTCGGGGTCGCGCACGTAGACAAAGGTGCCCGCCGGCGCGTCGACCTCCTCGCCGGCCACCACGAACGTAGCCCGTCCCTGCGCGACGTAGAACAGCTCCTCGTGGTGCGTGCCGGCCTCGTCGGTCTCGGTGTGCTCGCTGGTCAGCACCTCGCCGTCGGCATGGCCCACGTAGAGGCTCGCCCCGAACGAACCCAGCTCGAAGAAGTGCCTGACCGGTTTCCAGTCGGCGCTCGTGTCGGGCTGAGGATGCGAGGGGATCTCGTCGAAGTGGGCGACGACGCACGCACCGCCCGCGGCCGTCCTGCCGTTCATGTCCGGGCCTCCTTGTCGTTATGGCGGGGCCGGGGCCTGTTCGGCCCCGGCCCCGCCCCGTCACCTGCCGGGCAGCATGGCCGCCTTTACTTGAGCGTCTTCACGGTCGCGGTCAGGCCGTTGAGCGTCGCCGACATGGCGGACAGCCGGGCGTTCAGGCCGTCGAAGTCGTAGCCGCCCGTCGTCGCGCCGGCCAGGTGCCCGCCGGCGAGCTCGGTCGCGATCGTCGCCTGCAGATCGGTGATGGCGCCCGCGTACTGGGCGGCGTTCACCTTGTCGACCACCGGAAGGACGTTGACCGCCCACGGCCGGTCGACCTGCCCGCCCCACGTGATCAGCCCGTAGTCGGGCAGATGGTGGAGCAGCTCCTCCTGGTAGACCTGCGAGCCGAACGTCAGACCGTCGTAGGTCATGCCCACGTTGCTCAGGTCTTCGAGTGCGTCGTCCTTTTGGACCGGGTTCGCCTGGAGGTGCGCGACGGCCGCCCGCATGGCCTCGACGTCCCAGAGCGTCTGCTGGAACGGATAACTCTGGCTGTCCCAGATGTCGAGACCGGTGAGATGCGTGTTCCAGGAGTCCTCGACCGTGAACAGAGCGGCGTTGACGGCCGTCCTGTGCGCCGCGGGGATCTTGGCCTTGCGCGCCTCGTAGGCGGCCGTGGCCGCGCGGTAGTCCTTGACCGCCTTGACCGTCGCGTCGACCGTCGCCGTGTCGGCGCCGGCGGCCTTGAGCTCGGGGCCCGAGACCACGGTGGCCAGGTCGGTCGCCTGCGCGCCGAGACGGTAGGGCAGCAGCCCCGTGTCCGCGTTGCGCGTCAGCCGGTAGACGACCTCACCGATCTTGCCGAGGTAGCCGTAGTCGACCAGACCCTTGACCTCGACGTTCGTGTGGTAGATCTGATCGTAGTTCTTGCCGCCGGCCTCCATCACGAGGGATGGCACGCCCGCCGCGGTGAACGTCCAGCCGTCTTCCCACGAGCTGATCGGCGTCTCCATGGTGAAGCCGTTCGGCAGCAGCTTGGGCGACGCCTTGGCGACCGCCGCGAACCACGGCGCGAGCGCGGTAGACGAACTCAGGTTGAGCTTGGCGCCCTTACGTGCCATCAACTCGAGGTTGATCATGAGCGCCAGCTTGCCGCTGGGTCCGGTCCAGGTGTCGCCGCTGCCGCCCTGGGCATGGGTGACGGTGGCCGCCCACCAGGCGCCGGCGCACCAGTCGAACCAGCAGTCGGTGTAGCCGAACTCCTCACCGGTGGTGGCCAGGAAGATGATCGTGCGGCGCGGCTGGTAGCCGCTCATCTTCATCGCCCTGGCAATGGTGAGCAGGTTGGAAAGGCCGCCCGTGTCGTCGAGACCGGCGCGGAAGTGCGCGTCGTGGTGGGCCACCAGGAGGATCGCCTTGGCGTTGGGGCTGGTCCCCGGGATCTCGCCGACCACGTTGTACCCCAGGCCGCCCTGGTCGGGGTGGCTGAAGTCGTGCATGGTGACCGTGACGTCGCTGCGCATGATGCCGGAGACCGTGCCGGCCGTCAGTTGCGACTTGAGCCAGGCGCCGTCGGACCTGGAGATGTAGACCATCGGCGGGTAGGTCGCGCTGTACTCGCCGTCGTTGGCGCCGAGCGAGTTGGGCATCGCATACCAGGGGAACGTGTTCTTGCCGTACGTGGCGATGACGCCCTTGGCGCCGTGCAGGCCTGCCAGGGCGCCCGGGAAGTTGAGCCAGAAGTCGTCGAGCTCGATGTCGACGACGACGATCTTCCCGGTGACGTCCTTGGCGGTGTAGTCGGCCAGCGTGCCCTCGCCCACGTAGACGAGCTCACCGCTCAGATTGCCGTTGGTCCCCGGCACGCCGTCGAAGGTCGAGGCGGTCATGGTCCGTCCGTTCACGCGGACCCAGGCGCCCTGCATGTCCCAGGCGTCGACGGGCACCGCCTCCTGCCTGACGTTGGCCAGGCCCATGGCCTTGAACCGTGACTCGATGTAGTCGGCCGCGGCGTCGTCGGCCGGCGTGCCGGCCAGCCGGAACCCGACCGAGGTGTTGCCCAGGCTGTCGAGGTAGCTCTCGACGCTCTGCGGATAGTGCTTGACGGTGACCAGCTTGTGCATCGCCGCGTCGAAGGCGGCGGTGCTGCCCGGCGGTGGGGCCGCCGCCGCCGACGCCGGCAGCGCGACGATGAACGCCGCGGCGCACGCCAGCAGGAGGAGCGGGAAGGAGAACACTCCGCGTTTCATGAAGACCCCTTTCGTCGACCCCTGGGCCCGCGCTCGACGAGGCGGGCCTCCTGGACCAGCCGACGTGCGTGCGAAGGGCTCGGAACGCCGGCGTGTGTCGCCGCCAGCTTATCGACTTGGGGCCGTGCGGAGAAGCACCGCGCTTTCCGGTCAGGGGCGCTCCGTCTTCGCGCTGTGCTAGGGTTTCTTATGAGGGTGCGCGCATGAGATTCATCCATACCGCCGACTGGCATCTCGGCCGACTGTTTCACACAGTCCATCTGACCGAGGACCAGCAGCACGTCCTCGACCAGTTCGTCGACCTCGTCGCCGACGTGCGGCCGGCCGCCGTGATCATCGCCGGCGACGTCTACGACCGCGGCGTACCGCCCACCGAGGCGGTCGAGCTGCTGAACGACGTGCTCGGCCGTATCGTGCGTGGTCTCGGCGTGCCGGTGGTCATGATCGCCGGCAACCACGACAGCCCGTCACGCCTCGGGTTCGGCTCTCAGCTCCTCGCGGCCGAAGGCTTGCACATCGCCGGTCCCCTGCCGGCCGGCGGCTCCCTCACCGTGCCGTTCGCCGACGACGACGGCCCGTTGTTGGTTCAGGCCGTGCCCTACGCCGATCCCATCGACGTCCGCGCCGCCTTCGCCGAGCCCGCCATACAGAGCCATGAGCAGGCCATGCGCGCGCTCACCGCGCGCGCTCGCGACCTCACTCCGGCCGGCGCCCGCAGCCTCTTCGTCGGGCATGCCTTCGTCGCCGGCGCCGGCACAAGCGACTCCGAGCGCCCCCTTACTGTGGGCGGCGCCGGCACGGTACCCGCGACGGTCTTCGAGGGCTTCGACTACGTCGCCCTCGGCCACCTCCACCTGCCGCAGCGCGCCGGCGCCGAGGCCATCCGCTATGCCGGCTCCCTGCTCACCTACTCGTTCAAAGAGGTCGCCCAGCGCAAGTCGGTGAGCATCGTCGAGATCGGCGCGCCCGGCAGCGGCGTGTTGCAGGCGGCGCTCGCCGGGGCGGCCGCGGGCGAGACGGGCAGCGCGACCCCGCGCGACGCCGGCGAGGCGGCCGCGGACGGGACTGGCGACGCGACCCCGCGCGACGCCGGCGAGGCGGCCGCGGGCGGCCTTGCCGACGATCCTCCGGCCGCGCCCCTCGCCGTCTCCAGCGCCCCAAACGCCGCCCGCGTCACGGTCGAAGAGGTCGAGCTGCGGCCGCGCCGCCGCGTGCGCGTCATCGAAGGCACGCTGCGCGAGCTGCTCGACGCCGCTCCGGCCGACGAAGGCCGCGCCGACTACCTCTGCGCGCGCCTCACCGACAAGGGCGCCCTGCTCAACGCCATGGCCCAGCTGCAGCAGGCCTATCCCAACTGCCTGCACCTCGAGCGCCCGAGCCTCAAGCTCGACGACCGGCCGGCACGGCCGGCAGACCTGGCCACCAGGTCCGAAAGCCAGCACTTCGCCGCCTTCTTCGAGTTCGTCACCGACGACCGGCTGTCGGCCGGCGAACGCGCGGCGTTCGACGCCGTGATCGACCGCCTCGAGCGGCGGCGGCGCGAGACGTGACCGTCCTTGCGCGAGATGTGACCGTCCCTGCGCGAAACGTGGCCGCCCTTGGGCGAAACGTGGCCGCCCTTGCGCGAGATGTGGCCGCCCTTGCGCGAGATGTGAGAGGAGATTCGTGAGACCGCAAGTCCTGGTCATGCAGGCTTTCGGCCCCTACGGCGGCCGCCAGGTCCTCGACTTCGCGGCGCTCGGACGCTTCGGCTTCTTTCTCATTCACGGCCCCACCGGCGCCGGCAAGACGACCATCCTCGACGCCATGGCCTTCGCCCTGTACGGCGACACCAGCGGCGCCGAGCGCGAGGCGCGCGACATGCGCTCAGACCACGCCGACCCGGCGCTGCGCACCGAGGTCACGCTCGACTTTTCGGTCGGCGACAAGCGCTATCGCGTGCAGCGCAGCCCCTGGCAGCAGCGGCCCAAGCTGCGCGGCGACGGTCTCACCACCGAAAACGCGACCGCTCACCTCTGGGACCGCAGCGATCTGCCGACGACCTCGACCGAGGCCCGCGAGGCCGGCGCCGAAGGCCCGCCCGCGACGACCACGACGACCGCGACGACCACGGCGGCCGCGGCGGCCGCGGCGCCCGGCGACGCGAGCCCGGCCGCGACGACCGCGGCGCCCGGCGACGAAGGCCGGCCGCTGGCCCATAAGCCGACCGACGTCACCCAACGGATCGAGCAGATCCTCGGCTTTCGCAGCGTGCAGTTTCGCCAGGTCGTCATGCTGCCTCAGGGCAAGTTTCAGGAGCTGCTGCAATCGAGCGGCAAGGAACGCGAGGAGATCCTCCAGCGGCTGTTTCGCACCGAGCGCTATCGCGAACTGCAGGACGCCCTCAAAGACGACGCCCAGGCCATCGAACGCGAGCTGCGGCAGGCCGTGGACAGGCGGGCCGGGCTGCTTTCCACTGTCGGCGCGACCGAGCCCGACGAGGTCGGCGAGCGGCTCGGACGGCTCGTCGAGCAGGTCGCCGAGGCCGAGGCGGCGGCGGCCCTGGCCGCCGCCGCCGAACAGAGCGCCCTGGCCGCGCTGAACGCGGCCCAGACGATCGCCGCCGCGCTCGACGAGCTCGCCGCCGCGCAAACGGCCGCCGACGAACTCGCCGCCGGCGCCCCCGAGATCGCCGCCGTGCGGACCGCCATCGCCCTCGCGCGCAAGGCCGAGCCCCTGGCCGGCTACGACCGCCGGGTGCACGACCGCCGCAACGATCTCACGCCGCGGCTGCTCGAGCTCGAGATGGCCGAAGAGGCGCTCGACAGGGCGCGGGCCGCCCGCCGCGAAGCCGAGGCGGCGCTCGGCGCCGAGACCGCGCGGGCCGCGCAACGGGTCGCGCTGGCAGACCACGTGCGCGAACTTGCGGCCATGGTCGACAAGGCCAGAGCGCTTGCTCAGGCGGCGGCGGCCTTCGGCGCCGCCGAGGCGGCGCTCAAGGCCGCCGCCCGCGCCGACACGCAGGCCGCCAAGGCCGGACGCGCCGCGCTCAAGGCCGCCCAGGCGGCCGTCGACCGCGCGGCCGGCGAGCTCGCCGACCTCGAAACGGGGTGGGCGGCCGGCCAGGCGGCCGTGCTGGCCGCCTCGCTCGAGCCCGGCGCAGCCTGTCCTGTGTGCGGCGCCACCGATCACCCCGCCCCGGCCTTGCGACAAGGCGACCTGCCCGGCGAGGCCGATGTCCTCGACAAGCGCGCGCAGGTGGCCGAGCTGCGCCGGGCTTACGAAGTGGCGCGCGACGCGGCCGACAAGGCCGCCGCGGGCGCCCGGCGCGAGCTGGCCGACGCCACCGCCCGCGTGGCCGGCGCGGCCGCCGTGCTCGACGAACGCTCCGCCGGCGTGCCCGACGACCTGCGCGACTGCGACGAGGTGGCCCGCCGGCTGGTCCGCGCCC
>PMKK01000023.1:32019-42650 GCA_003157715.1 Actinomycetota bacterium | reverse complement strand
CCTGAGCGGCGACGACGAAGTCGACCGACGGCCTAGACACGGTGTCCCGTCACGCGAGGTCAAACAGGATCGGGTGAGACCGACTTCGAGCTCCGTGCGCCGCCGCCTCAGACCGACGTCGTTGCGGAACCCGGTCCGCGGGGACGCCGCGGCCCGGCCCGCGAGCGCTACGTCACCGTCACGACAAGGCGAGCCACGACCGCCTGGCGGTTGCCGGCGCGGTCGACGGCACGAAGCAGCACCGTATAGCGGCCGCGTGCCTTCGGTTTGAAGGCCCATTTCTGGCCGGCCCCGACCGCTGCCGCGGGCCGCGACACCGACGCCACCTGGGCACCCGACGACGACCTCGCCACGATGGTGACGGCGACCGTCGGGCTCTCGTTGTCGGCGAGGCTGTAGACGGCTTTGAGCTGCTTGCCGAGCTTGACCTTCACGAAGCCCGAGCCCCATGCCGCGACGGGGGGAGCAGTGTCGACATAGGCCCTCACCGGCACGGCCACCGTACCGGCAGCGTTCACCGCCGTGAGCGTGCAGGTGTAGCGGCCGTCCGCGACCTTGGTGCCGGCCGCGTTCGCACCGTTCCACGACCAGCTATGCCGGCCGGCGGCCAGGCTGCCGAGCGCGACCCGGCGTACCGTCGTGCCGTTCGGGGCGGCGAAAACCAAGCCGATCTTGGCGCCGCGCGTAGTGCGAAACGACACTACCGTCGCGTCGCGCACGCCGTCGCCGTTGGGCGACAGCCAGGCCGGCGTCGCGGCCGCGTGGCCGAGAGTGTCGTCGACCGTCACGGCGCAGCGCGCGGTGCCCGCGTTGCCGGCCGCGTCCGCGGCGCGCACGACCACGCTGTAGGCGCCGTCGGCCGCCGCCGCAAGCCCGCCGGCCGAGCTCACTCTGCCGTCCCAGACAAGCCGCCGCGTCCCCGGCGCGACCGCGGCGGCGACCGTCATGGTGCGCACCGTGACGCCCTTCGCGTTGAGCACGGTGAAGCTCAGCTTGCTCGTCTCGTTCACGCTGAACGCCAGACGAGCGGTGTCGGCCAGATGATCGCCGTTCGGGCTGATGACGGCCGGACTGAGCGTGAGGCCGCTGATGACCGGCCGCACCGTGTCGATCCGCAGCGCGACGCTCGCCGGCCGAGCGGTCCCGTTGGCGCTCGTCGCGGTGAAACTCGCCGAGTACCTGCCGTCGGGAAGCCGCCGCCCGGCGTTGTCGCGACCGTCCCAGGCCACGCTAGCGGTCGAACCCGTCCCCGAGAAGTCGGCTACCACGGTGCCCGAGGCATCGCTCACGGTGATCGCCCAGTGGTCAGAGCCCGACAGGACGGCCTTCAGCGTGGCGGTGTCACGCACGCCGTCGCCGTTGGGGCTGAAGACGGCCGGACTCACGGTCGGCGTGAAGATCTTGGGGTCGCCGAGGGCGGCCACCGTCTTGCGGATGGCGGGCAGCATGCCGAACAGCACGTTGCCCGGGCATTCGGTGTAGTTCACCTGCCGATGGCCGAGGATCACCGGCACCGTTACCCACTGACCGACCTTGTACATCTCGGCGGTCGAACAGCGGATGCGCGCCGTGCCGCGCGGGTTCAGATGCGACAGGTCGAGCTTCCAGGACAGCAGCCGCTCCAGCGAAGAGACCGCCGCCGCGGACGGTGCCACCGTCTCGAAAGTGCCGATCAGCGCCACACCGGTGCTCCAGCTGTTGAAGCCGAGCACCTGAGCGCCCTGCACCGCCTTGGTGACGCCGCCGTAGCGACCCTCGTAGATCGTGCCGAAGCGATCGATCAGAAAGTTGTAGCCGATGTCCCACCAGCCGTTGACCTGCGTATGGTAGTAATAGATGCCGCGCACGAGGGCGGGTGCTTGAGCGCGCGTGTAGGTGTTGGCGTTGACGGTATGGTGAACGAACGCGCAGCGCACGACACCGTAG
Organism: Actinomycetota bacterium; assembly: GCA_003157715.1. The sequence continues at coordinate 40,724 of PMKK01000023.1, read as the reverse complement.
GACGGCGAGCCTGTACGGTAGGCCTCGTTCGCGCCCCATTGGGCGCGACTGACGATCGGCGGCTTGATCGGCGCGGCCAGCCTGCTCGAAATCGTCGCCGCGCCGGACCGCGCCGGCGCCGTGACCGGTGCCGCCGCAACGGCCGTGGTCGCTTCAGACTCGACACAAGCGAGCCGCACATCGCTCACGGGCGCCGCGCCGGCGCCGGTCGTGGCCACTTCGTAGTCGACGAACCGAGCGGCGCCTACCCAGACCGGCTCGGTCACCAGGTCGGCCCTGCCGCACACGCTTCCGGCGGGACCGCTCTGGGCATCGGCCTTGAGCGTGAACCAGGGAGTCCAGGACGTCCCATCGAGACTTGTGCGCAGGCGGAACTCGACCGTGCGCACACCTGCCGGCGTCGTGCGAAAGAGGATGCCGATCATGTCGAACCGCGACCCCGTATCGGCTCTCGTCGCCGGTCTGCCGTCGGGCGCGACCGTCGCGCGCAGCGAGTGGCTGAAGCGCTCGCGCAGCGCACTGCCGGTGGCCGCCGGAGCGTTCGGCGTAGTGGCGAGCGCAGCCGCGAGAGACCCGGTCGCCGAGCTCGGGACCGGCACTATGAAGCCGCTGGTCAGGGGAGCCGCGCCGGCCGGCGTCGCGAGCAGCGCGAACCCCGCCGCGACCAGGAGCGCCAGCGCGACCAGGAGCGCGGCCGAAGCCAGGAGCGTGGCCGCGGTACCCGCGGCCGGCCCGGCCGGCGCGCTGGACGTCGACGTTGCGCGCCGCCACGTGCCCGCACGAAGACGAGCTCCGGCACATGCCGGGCTGTGGGTTGCTGGCAAAACGAGTCGTGGCGGCAAGACGCTAAAGACGCTCATGGGCACTCCCTGGGGGGGGGCTCGTGCGCTCATCGTCGTCACAAGCGCCCCGAACCTTTACGAGTGGCCTGCTTCGGGCCTGCTTGGGGCCTACTTCGGGCGGCGCGACGAGCTTCCTGCCATAGCGTCGCCACGGCGTTCGCGAGACCGGCGCCGTCAGGCGCGCGCGGCGCTCGGCGACAGCGCCCATCGCACCCCTGCCGGACGCCGCCAACAACGACGGCGAGAGGCGGGCGGCCGTGCCGCCCGCCCTTCGCGTCTCAGGCTTGTTGCGTCGTCCCACCCCGGCGAGTGCGGACGGTCACGGTCACTCGTGCGCGGCCGGGTCCTTCGCCTTGCCCCTGCACGACCAGACCGGCTGGTAAACGCGGTCGACTTCGGCCGCGTACTCGTCGAGGTCGGACTGGAGCCGCGTGATCAGCGTCTCGGCGCCCTCGTGGGTCGGGTGAGCGCCCGTCTTGGCGATGATCTCGCGCGAGTGGTGCGGATTGTCGATCAGCATGCACGGCATGAGGAGGTTGTGGTTGAAGGGCTGACGCCGGCGGATCTCCTGGAAGAAGGGCGACGAGAACGCCTCTTTGAGCGAGACGTCGTGCACGTTGTCGGTGGCGAAATGCGTGAAGATGCAGGGCTCGACCCAGCCCTCGTTGTTGATGTGGATGTAGTGCTTTCCGGCGATGCAGCCGTCGACGTACGGCGCGTCACCCCAGAAATCGACCGGAAACAGCGCTTTGGAGTTGCGCACGCGTTCGATGCCGAGCCGGAACTCGTTGCGCTCGGCGGGTGTGAGCATGAGACTCATGTCGGGGTCGACACCGACCGGCATGTAGAGGAAGTTCCAGCAGATCATGGCTCCTTTGGCGACCATCTCATCGGTGAACTCGTCGCTCACCAGCAGCTGCCAGTTGTGGCGCGTCACGGTAGCCGAATAGCCGAATACCATGCCGCGCTCTCGCAGCCCGTCCATGGCGGCCATGATCTGGTCGAACATGCCGGCACCGCGTCGTGCGTCGGTCTGCTCGCGCGGACCCTCGATGCTGAGCATCGGGGCGACGTTGCCGAGAACCGCCAGGCGGTCGAGGGTCGGCTCGTCGAGCAGCGTGCCGTTGGTATAGACGTGGAAGTACACGTCGGGATTGGCGGCGTAGAAGTCGAGCAGATCCTCACGAAAGAAGGGCTCGCCGCCGAGAATGGTGATGAGGTACACACCCATCTCGTTGGCCTGATCGACGATGCGCTGCAGCGTCGCCACATCCATGTCGCTCTCGCGCGAGTACTCGCCGGCAAAGCAGCCCTCGCACGTGAGATTGCAGCGCATGGTCGGGCTGACGAGGATGGTAAACGGCGTGGGCAGGCCCTCGCGTTCGCGAAACGCCGTGCGTTTGGCCGAGCCCCGGAGCATGGTGTTGATGACGAAGCACTCGATGAAACGGTCGCGCGAACGCGGGCTCAGTTGCCCGACCACGTGGCGCGCGATATTCAGCGCGGGATGATCGTCGATGATCTTGTCGCGCACGAACAGGATCTCGGACTTGTGGTTGTCTGGCGTGAGCTTCTCGGCGAGGTTGAAAGCCTTGACGATCTTGGCCTTGTCGTCGCTTGTCGCCAGCTTCAGGATCTGATTGATCGTGCGCCGTTGAACGGCAGTGTAGAGACCCTCAGTAGTACTCACGTTTCGCGACCCCCTTCGGCAAGATTCCTCGAGCCTCGTGGCATCATACCAACCATTCCCTGCCGGTCACCACGTTTGGTCGCCGCGGCGAGAATCGTTGCCGAGCGGGCAACGCATTATGGCGCGCGGACTATTCAGGAAGCCCACTACGTGTCGATAGACTGATGGACAAGGGCAAACCTGCCGCGAGGCAGGGACGCAAAGCCAGAGGTCTTGAGGTGATCAAGATAGCTCGGTTGCCGGAATTGAGAGCCGCGACGGCTCACAGCACCCTCCTCTCCCCGCCTTGGCCTGCGGCCACCCTTTTCGTCGGCAGTAGACCTGGCGATCGGGCACAGCCGACGTCCCGTCGTCAGTACGTCATGGAGGGGTGCAATGAAGGCTAGAATGTTTCTCATAGGGGCGGCGGTGCTGCTTGCCGTCGTGCTCGCTTTCGGCGGAACGGCATGGGCCGACCAGACCAGCGTGCAGGTCGACCCGAGCATCGTCACCGAGCTCGACGCCGGCAACAGCGGCACGACGGTCCCGGTGATCGTCTACGCGACCCCGGGCCACCTCGACGACCTGACCGCCGAGATCAATCCCGCGACGATGGACGACTCGCTGGCGCTGATCGGCGCTGTTTCGGCCGACGTCTCCTCGTCGTCGCTCGCCACCCTCGAAGCGCTCCCGTATGTCGACTACATCGCCGCCGACGTGCCTACGTTCGGCACTGACTACACGACCAGCCTCGACGTCACCAACGCGAGCATCGGGCTCGGCAGCATCACGCCCCCGACCGCCGGCGGCCTCGATGGTCGCGGCATCGGCGTCGCGGTCCTCGACAGCGGCACCGCCGACGTCGCCGACCTCGACGCCAGCAACGGCCAGTCACGCGTCGTCGGCTGGATCGACTTCGTGAACAACCGCCGGCACATGTACGACGACGGCGGCCACGGCACCTTCGTCGACGGCCTGATCGCCGGCAACGGCGCCATGTCGCTGCCGGCAGACCAGGGCGGCAAGGCCACCGTGCAGTACCGCGGCGTGGCTCCCGCCGCCAACATCGTCTCGCTCAAGGTCCTCGACAGCCACGGCCAGGGCCGGGCTTCGTCGCTGGTCGCCGCCATCGCGTGGGCGATCGTGCACCGCTCGCAGTACAACATCCGGGTCATGAACATCTCGGTCGAGGGCGAAGTCGAAAGCCCCGCCGCTTACGATCCGGTCGATCGCGCGGTCGACGCCGCCTGGAAGGCCGGCATCGTGGTCGTCTGCGCCGCCGGCAACGAGGGCGACTTCGGCAAGGGCGGCATCCTGTCGCCCGGCAACGACCCTTATGCCATCACGGTCGGCGCGGCCGATACGCAGCAGACCGCGGACACGAGCGACGATACGGTCTGCTCCTACAGCTCGGTCGGTCCGACCATCTACGATGAGTTCGCCAAGCCCGACCTCGTCGCCCCCGGCAATCACCTCGTCTCGCTTCGCGCACCCTGGAGCTGGGTCGACCTGAACTACCCGCAGTCTCGCCTCGCCGTCTCGAGCTACATCGCCGGCGCGCCGAGCTGGCTGCCCGCCACCTACACCGTCATGTCGGGCACCAGCGCCTCGGCTCCGGTGGTCGCGGGCGCGGCCGTGCTCATGATCCAGCAGAACCCCAAGCTCACCCCCGGCCAGGTGAAGCTCCGCCTCATGGACAGCGCCGACCCGATCGCCGGCGCCAGCACCTACGCTCAGGGAGCCGGCGAGCTCAACGTCGCGGCGGCGCTTGCGGACACCGTTTCGACCAGCGGCTACGATCCTTCGGCTAAACTCGGTACCGGCAGCACGGTGTTGCCGCCCGACGTTCTCCTGCAGTGGCAGAAGTACGCCTGGTCCAAGTACGCGTGGAGCAAGTACGCCTGGAGCAAGTACGCTTGGTCCAAGTACGCCTGGTCCAAGTACGCCTGGAGCAAGTACGCCTGGAGCAAGTACGCATGGTCGGTCGTGATCGACGGGCAGTGACGCAGAGCCAAACACACGCAGCCAGGCCACCGACGGCCGCGCGCCCGCGCGCGGCCGTCTTTGCCTATGTAGGTCTCACTCTGGCAGCGGCCGCCGTTTGTTCGTACGTTGCCATCGGCATGCACCATCAACTCGAGGCCGGCGGCCTGATCGCCTTCATCGCCCTGTCCACGGTCACCGACCTGCGCGAGGTCCGCCTGCCGGTGATCGGTCACGTGACGCTGTCGTTCGTTCCCGTCCTGGCGGCGCTCATCGTGTTCGGCCTGTGGCCGGCCATCGTGGTGGCCATAGGATCGGGCCTGGCGACCCTGACGGTCACGCGAGATCCGCAGAAGGTCGCTTTCAACGTCGGCAACTACGCCGTGTCGACCTTCATCGCCGGCCTCGTCTACCTGGCGTTCCTGCCCGCATCACCCGCCTTCGTCCAGACAGTGCTGCCCGCCTTTGCGGCGACCGGCGTGGACTTCGTCGTCAACACCGTGCTGCTGGCCGGGGTCGTCGCTCTGGCGAGTGGCGCCGGGCCGTGGCGCATCTGGCGCGAGAACTACCAGTGGGGCCTGCCGAGCTACATGACCGGCGCGACCCTCAGCCTGCTGCTTGCCTGTCTGTACCTGTGGCTGGGCGTGCCCGGCCTCGTGCTCGGCGTGCCGCCGCTGTTTCTGATCTGGTACTCCTACGACGTCTACGCCGGCCGCATGCGCGATCGCGCCACGTTCTCGAGCGAGGTGGCGTCGTTTCGCGACGAGCTCGCCTCGGCCGTGCGCTCCCAGGACGAGTTGCGCGACGCCCAGCGGCGCGTGAACGCCGAGATCGAACGCGCCCGCGGCATCCAGGCCGACCTTCTGCCGCGCCGCGCTCCCGACGTGCCGGGGCTCGAACTGGCCCACCGTATCGAGTTCATGACCGAGATGGGCGGCGACTACTTCGACTTCGTCGCGCTGCCCGACGGCCGCCTGGGCCTCATCTGCGGCGACGTCATGGGCAAGGGACTTTCGGCCGCCCTGATCATGACCATGGCGCGCAGCCTGATCCAGTCGGCCGCCCAGGGCGGGCACCGTCCCAGCGAGGTCCTCTCCGAAGTAAACGACGCGCTGACGCGAGACCTCGCGGGGCAGACGGCGCCGTCGTTTCTCACGCTCGCGTACGCCATCTACTCGCCGTCCGACCGCGAGCTCGTGGTGGCCAACGGCGGCCACAACCCGCTGCTCGTCTTCGGCCCCGGCGGCCAGCGCGAGTTCGCCTCGCAGGGCAGCATGCTCGGCGTGCGCGCCGATCTCGAGTTTCCCGAGGACCGGCTCATACTCGAGCCGGGCGACACCTTCGCGCTGTTCACCGACGGTCTAACCGAGGCCCGCGACGGCAGTCGCGCGCTCTTCGGCACGCCTCGACTCGCCGCGGCGCTGGCCGCCTCGCCGGATGCGTCGGCCGCGACGCGACTCGAGGCGGCATGGCAGGCGGTCGCCGATTTCCGGGCCGGAACGCCGCCGACCGACGACGCCACTCTGCTGCTCGGCCGCGTCGTGCCCATCGAGGATTGCTAGGATCGGTCGATACAGAGTGGGATGAGCACGCTATCCGGAGAAACTCCCGCCACCCTGCAGGTCATGCGCTACGACGCGCGCCGTGGCACGCTCTCCGTGATCGTCGGCGACCCGGCCGACGTGCCGCGGGAGATCCTTGCCCGCCGTGCCGTCGAGGCCATGCGTGCCCGCAGCTTCATCTGCCACACCGCCGACGACGACGCGCTGCTCGGAGCCGACGAGATCTGTTTCATCCCGCGAGCCGATCGTTGCGAGATCATCAGCATCCATACGAACGGCTGGCACCGCCACCACGGCGACCACCGGCGCAGCCTCGTCGAGATCCTGAACGACCTCGCCGCCGCGGTGGCTCGGGGCACGCTCTCGTTCCTGGACGACGAGGAGATCGCCGCGCTCGCCGCCGAGGGCGACGAGCTGTTTGCCTGCACGATCGACGGCTCCGCCTCGCTCAAGCAGGCGCGCGCGGCGGTCGCGCAGGTGCTCGAACAGCGCGGCGTCGGTCCGGACACGCGACGACGGATGGAGCTTTGCGTCTCCGAGGCGACCACCAACATGCTCGTTCACGGCGGCGGCGGCGGTACCATGCGCCTGCGGCTGGTCGGCGACCGCCTGCGAGCCGTCGTCGCCGACGGCGGTCCGGGACTGAACTTCATGAACTGGACGGAGAAGGCCGGCGGCGTCTACCAGCCCTCGATGGGGTACGGCTACAAGATCATTCTTGATAACCTTGAACACGTGTACCTGCACACCGGGAGCGAGGGTACGACCCTGGTCCTCGACCGGACCATCTAGACGAGGGGACGCCAGTAATGCTGCACACGCGAATCGAGCCGGGCGAGATCCCCGTCATCTACCTCGAGGGCGAGATCGACCTCGACTCAGTCGAGACCTTCCGCTGGGTGATCAGCGATGCCATCCGCGGCGCCGCCGAAGCCGTCGTCGATTTCGCGGGAGTCACGTTCATCGACTCGTCGGGCACTGGGCTGCTCGTGCGCTTCTGCCTCGACTACAAAGCGCAGAGCGTACAGCTGCGGCTGCGCAACATCCCACCGGTCGTCGACGACGTGTTCAGCATGCTCAAGGTGCGCGCCCTGGTGGGCGACGACGCCTTCCTCGACCAGTAGCCATCCCGAGACCCGAGTAGCCATCCCGAGACCCGGTCTCCCCCGCCAGCCCAACGCCGGGCTTCGCGCGGCCCGCATTCAGGCCGGCAGCGCGGTCAGGCCGGCAGCGTCTCCTCACCGGGTCGCCAGTCGACCGGGCAAAGCTCCCCGGTCTGCAGCGCCTGCAGGACGCGCAGCGTCTCTTCGGTATTGCGCCCCACGTTGTTGTCGTGCACGACCATGTAACGCAGCACGCCGTCGGGATCGACGATGAAGGTCCCGCGCAGCGTGTGGCCCTCGTCGGCCAGCAGCACGCCATACTCGCGGGCGACCTCGCGAGTCATGTCGGACAGCAGGGGGAAGCCGAGCTTTCCCAGCTCGTGCTCGCACCAGGCCAGATGGCTATACTTGCTGTCCACGCTCGCCCCGAAGACCTTGGCTCCCAGGTCTTCGAACTCGCCGCGCCGCTGGGCGAAGCCGCGGATCTCGGTCGGACACACGAACGTGAAGTCGAGTGGGTAGAAGAACAGCACGACCCAGGAGCCGCGCTGCTCGGCAAGGGCCACCGAGACGAACTCGCCGTCGAGCACGCCCTCGAGCGTGAAAGCGGGTGCGGACTGTCCAACCTGGATCATGCGGGGCGCTCCTTCGTCGACTTGCCGGTGAGCTGTCGGCTCGCCGTGAACAGTACCCCTGCCGGGCCGCTCCCAAGCCGCGGGCCTGAGCCCCTCGCGCGGCGGCCGGCTCAGGCGGCCGCCTGGCAGCTCGTCTCCGCGCAGCGCCTGACGGCAAAGGTGCGATAGCTCTCGAGGTCGCGCCGCAGATGGTCGCGCATGCGCGTCTCTTCAGACTCGCCGCCGGCACGCGGCTCGTACCGCAGGGCGACCGTTACCTTGACGCCGCGCGCGCCCTCGCCGGCGAACTCGACTCTGCCACTGTCGACGGCGCTCTCATCGACCCACCAGCGGGCGTCGTCCACGCTCCTGGGCCGGCCTCTGACCAGTGACCGATAGACGAATTCGCTCCACACGCGGTCCGCGAACCGGGGCGGCACGTCGGCCCGGATGGACTCGCTGATCGTTTGCATCAGTTTTCTCCTTTTGCGAAGTGTTTACCTCCCCGAGTCTCCCTGCCCGCACGACCGTTCAAACGTCCCGCCGGTCGCGACCGACCCCTTCCCCGCTCTCAGATCTGTGCCGAGAACAACCTCGCCACCGAGTTGCGAAAACCCGTGATCCGCCCGACGGCGCGAATGTCGTCGAGCGTGATCTCGCGGCACTGCTCGAGGTCGTGATCGAAGATCTCCTCGAGCTGAGCGGTGATCTCAGCGTCGTAGATCCATTCCATCATCTCCTTGTGGAGCTGCAGGCTGCGGATGTCCATGTTCATGGTGCCGACGGCGCAGACCGCCGCGTCCACCGCGATCGTCTTGGCATGGAAGAAACCGCCCGTGTACTGGAAGATGCGCCCGCCGGCGCGCAGAAGCGGCTCGTAGTAGGTCTGCGCGGCCCAGAAGGGGAGTTTCTTGTCGACCCAGCCGGTCATC
>PMKK01000023.1:0-32011 GCA_003157715.1 Actinomycetota bacterium | reverse complement strand
GCCACGAGCTGCGTGAGCACGCCGCCGTCGCCGCTGCCGTCGGCCGCCGGGGGCAGGTAGCGGTCGAGCAGCAGGTCCTCGTGGGCGACTTCGAACCAGCGCAGCGCGAACAGTTTCTGCAGTTCGGCCACGGCCTCGCCGGTGAGCCGCAGATGGGTGTCGCGCCAGGTCGGGAACCGCACGCCGCCGTCGATGTACTCCTGCCCCATGTTCATGCCGCCGGTGTAGCCGATGGCGCCGTCGATCACGGCGATCTTGCGATGGTTGCGATAGTTCAGCTTGAAGACGTCCTTGACGTCGGCGCTTACCTGGGCGCCGGCCGCTTCGAGCCTTTTGAGCTCCGCCTTCTTGAAGCCGATGCTGCCGATGTAGTCGTACAGGATGCGGACCTCGATGCCCGCCGCCATGCGTTCGAGCAGGATCTCGGAGATCGTCGCGGTCAGCTCGTCCTGCTCCCAGATGAAGTACTCCATGTGGATGAACGACCTGGCCGCGGCGAGGTCCCGTTCGAGGCAGGCGAACTTCCGGGCGCCCTCGGCGAAGATCTCGACGCTGTCGGCCGGCAGCGGATACGAGCCGTTCTCGCGGCGGATGGCGGCCGAGATGTCGGTCGCGAAGGTGCCGCCGTAGCGTTCCTCGAAGCTCGCCTCGGCGGCCGCGTTGCGGTCGTAGATGGGCTTCATCTTCGCCCTGACGGCCGCCATGTAGCCTTCGGCCCAGTGACGCCGCGCGGTGATCACCTTCCAGTCGCGCCCGAAGAACAAAAACAGCACGAGGCCGAGCCCCGGCAGAACGACCAGCGTGAACAGCCACAGCAGAGTGCTGGCCGGCTTGCGGTTGTCGGAGATGAGCAGCACGACGACCACCGCCCAGTAGACCAGCAGCGCCGCCAGGATCCACCAGGGCACGCCGAGGATGAGAGGGCCCACGTGCCAGGCGGCCGGCAGTGATCTGGGAGGTGGCATGCGATCCTTTCGCTCGTGGACGGCAGTCTTTCACGGTCCATCGTAACCCCCGGGCAACGTGGACCGATCCGCGCGCGGCACCGTCGCACGACCGCTTCGCGCACTCGGGCTTGCCGGCCGCCGCCGGACCATCGCGAGGCGGCCGCCGGCCCAACGGTTACTCCCAGCCACCGGACGTGGTAGCTACCGGCTGTCGAGGGCGCCGGCCGGTGCCTCAGCGGACAAAGGAGAAGGCGATGGCCACGGCGGCAGCCGCACCGGGCGCCGGTATTGCCCTGAGGTCGGTGCCCAACCTTCGCGACCTCGGGGGGTGGCCGACGCGCGCCGGCGGCCGCGTGCGCCGGGGCCTGCTGTTTCGCTCCACCGAGCTCGACAGGCTGCAGGGCGACGACCTGGAGGCGTTCACCAGGCTGGGGGTGCGCTTCGTCTACGACCTGCGCACCGAGGCCGAACGCAGGGCCCGGCCCGACCGGGTCCCGGTCGGCACGCGGGAGATCGTCGTCGACGTGCTCGCCGACTCGAGCGGCGCCGCCCCCGCACAGCTCATGGCCCTCCTGGAAGACCCGGCTGCCGCCGCGCGGATGCTCGGGGCCGGCAAGGCCCTGACGCTCTTCGAGCAGGGCTACCGCCAGATCGTGAGCCTGCCGAGCGCCGTGGCCGCCTACCACCGCCTCTTCACGGACCTCGCCGACGAGGACCACCGGCCGGCGCTGTTTCACTGCACCACCGGCAAGGACCGCACGGGCTGGGCGGCGGCCGTCATGCTGAGCGTGCTCGGCGTCTCCTACGACGACGTGCTGCGGGACTACCTGCTCACCAACGAGCAGCTCCTGCCGGCAGTGCGGCCACTTCTCGACCAGTTCAAGGCGAAGGGCGGCGACCCCGACCTGCTGCTGCCGGTCCTGGGCGTTCAGAAGGAGTACCTCGAGGCGGCCTTCAACGAGATGGGCGCGCGCTTCGGGTCGCTGAAGCGCTACCTCAGTCATGGTCTCAAGCTCGGCGCGGGCACGGTCGCGACCCTGCGCGGCGCCTTCGTCGAGCCGCCAGGCTCCTGACGGGGGATCCTGCCTTCCGCCGGCACAGGGGTCGGGGGCCAAACCCGCGGTGCCCCCACGAGAGCAGCAGCGTGCAGCCACGTGCTCGGCGGCGCCTCGCGGTGCACGCGGCACTTGCGCACCGTTGCGCCTTTTGTAAGATTCGTGGCAAATACTTTCAAACCCGTCACACTGAGCAGGCGCCACCCGACCCGAAGGGAGCATCATCGACCCCAGTGACTTTCACGCTCCGCAAGCCGGGCAGGTCGTCACCTGCCCCGAAGGCTACGCGGCCTTCGTGCCCGCACCCCTGCCCCCCGCGCTGACCTACGACGCCCGCCTGGTGCTCGCCTTGTCGCGCGCCGACGCTGCTCTGGGCGAGCTCTCCGGCCTCGCCGGCGAGCTTCCCGACCCGCAACTGCTCGACGCATCCTTCAAGCGCCAGGAGGCTCTCTGCTCCTCGCGCATCGAGGGCGCTCAGGTGAGTCTTTCCGATCTGCTGCTCGACCAGGTCGGCGCGGCGCCCGCCGGCGTGCCTCGCGACCATCTCCGCGAGGTGCGCAGTTGCATCGCCACCCTGCGCCACGGAGTCGAGCGCCTCGCCCACGTGCCCCTGTCGCTGGACCTCGTACGCGAGCTGCACGGAGAGCTCCTGCGCGGCGAGCTCGGCGGCGCTCGCACGCCCGGCGAGTTTCGCACCTCGGAAAGCTGGCTTGGGCCGCCCGGCGCGACCCTGGCCACGGCCACGTTCGTCGCCCCACCGGTGCCCGAGATGCTCGAGGCGCTCAAGGTCTGGGATGCCTTCCTGCGCGAGCGTGGGGCGCTGCCCGACCTGGTGCAGTGCGCCCTGCTGCACGAGCAGTTCGAGACGCTCCACCCGTTCGTCGGTGGCAACGGCCGGCTCGGCCGGCTGCTGATCACGCTGTTTCTGATCGACCGTCAGCGCCTCACGCGACCGATGCTGTACCTTTCGGCCTACTTCGAGGCTCACCGCGACGAGTACTACCGTCGCTTGCAGCGGGTGCGCACTCACGCCGAGTGGGAGCCGTGGCTGCTCTTCTTCCTCACCGGTGTGCGCCAGACGGCCGAACGCGCCACAAAGCAGGCTCGCGCCCTCATCGCTCTGCACGCTCAGTTACACGCGCAGCTCAAGGGCAACGCGCTGGAGCTGGCCGACGAGTCGTTTCGCACGCCGTGCCTGACCGTCCCGCACGCTCAGCGGCTGCTGAATGTGACCAACCCCACGGCGCGTCACGTGGTGCGGGAGCTGCTCGGCAAGAACCTCCTCGAGGAGTATGGCGAGAAGCGCTGGCCGCGGGTGTACCTGGCCCGCCCGATGATCGATGCCGTCATGCATCCGCTCGAAGACCTGCGGCGTCCGGCCGACGACGGCGAGCCCGGCGCGGTGCTCAAGTCGGGACCCGGCTTGCGGACCGCCCCGACGAGACGCGCCGACCGCGTCATGGCCGAAGCCATGGCGATCGTCGACTCGGCCCGCGAGCAGGGCGTCACGCTGCGCATCACCGGCGGCCTCGCGGTGCGGCGCTACTGCCGCGATCTCGACTTCATGGACCGCGAGTACTCGGACATCGACGTCGTCGGGCTCTCGCCGCAGTACCGCGATCTGCAGCAGATCTTTGCCGGACTCGGCTACGCCGAGAACCGCTACGTCTCGCAGGCCACAGAGGCGGAGCAGCTCCAGTTCGTGAAGACCGAGGCCCTCGCGCAGGCCGGCTCGCCCGGCGCGCCGCGTGACGCCCCTCTCGTCGACCACGTCGACGTCTTCCTGGACGTCATGCGCATGGACCACGACGTAGACGTCCAGGAGCGTCTCGACCTCGACGACTACGCCATCTCGCCGGTCGACACGATGATCGCCAAACTGCAGATCGGCAAGATCAANNGGACGTGCACGACGTCATCGCGCTTCTCAAGGACGTATCGCTAAGCGAGACCGAAGGCCGGCCGTCGATCGACGTCGTCCATCTCGCCGAGGTGTGCTCGCGCGACTGGGGGCTCTACCACGACATCACCACGAACCTCGACGTCGTGCTGGCCATGGTCGACGACTACGGGCTCACCGAAGGCGACCTGACGCTGGTCTGCGAGCGGCTCGCCGCCATAAAGGAATCGGTCGAAGACGCCAGCAAGCCGATCGGCTGGCGCCTGCGTGCGCGCGTCGGCGAACGCGTGGCCTGGCGCCGTGAGGTCGAAGACAGCGAGGGCACGCAGCTTATCGCGCCTGAGTGGGACTGGCGGCGCGACCTCGGCTGAGGCGGTTTTACGTGCCAGAGCCGCCGCGGAGGTCGTGGCGCCGGCGGTCGTGCCCAGTTCTAAGTCACGGCCTAACGGCGCGGACCCCGGCCCCCGCCGGCGAGGTCTCGACCCACCGTCGCGTACGGCAGCAGCGCCATCTCGCGGGCGCGCTTGACGGCGACCGCCACCTGGCGCTGATGACGCCGGCAGGTGCCCGTGACTCGCGGCGCCTTGATCTTGCCGCGCTCGCTGATGCAGCGTCGCAGAGTGACCAGATCCTTGTAATCGACCTCGACGACCTTGTCCTTGCAGAAGTGACAATACCGACGCCGGGTCGGGTCGAACGGACGGCCCCGCTTGCGGTCGGGACGCGGTTTGCCTTTGGAGCTCGGCACGATGTGTTCCTTTCTGCTCTCTCGGTGGCGTGTGCGGGCGGACGCACGATCACATAGTGTGCACGGTCGCGCGCCGTGTTGCAACGGTGTGGCGGCAAAGGCACGGCGCAACGCCCGCCGTCTCGCCACGCCGCCCGGCGCGTCGCCTGCTCGTCTTCCGCCCGCCGCCAGCAGATTCGTGGCGACCGGCGCGTCGGCGTACTCTATCAAATATCGCGGTCGCCGCCGCGCGAAGCGACGAGGCACCGCTTGTTGCGAGCTACTCCCGCGAGCTAATCCAGAAAGTCGCGCAAGTGCTCGGCGTCGTGACAGCTTCTGAGATGCGCCATGGTCTTGGCCTCGATCTGGCGGATACGCTCGCGCGTGACGCCGAACCGCTGTCCGACCTCCTCGAGCGTGCGCGGCTGCTCTCCGCCGAGTCCGAAACGCAGCTCGATGACCTTGCGCTCACGCTCGGGCATGGTGGTCAGAAGGCCGTCGAGATGTTCGCCCTGCATGGTGCGGCCCAGCGCGTCGCTGGGCTCGACGGCGTCCTGGTCGGCGATGAAATCGGAGAGCTCTGAGTCGCCCTCTTCGCCGACCGGCGCCTCGAGGCTCACGGTCTCCTGGCTGATCTTGAGGATCTCGCGCACCTTGGCCGGCGCGATGCTCATCTCGACGGCCATCTCCTCGACGGTGGGCTCGCGCCCCAGGCTGCCGAGAAGCTGGCGCTGAATGCGCAGCAGACGATTGATCTGTTCGACCATGTGAGCCGGCACGCGGATCGTGCGCGCCTGGTTGGCCAGGGCGCGCGTGACCGCCTGGCGGATCCACCAGGTGGCNNCGGTAGTCGAACTTCTCGACCGCCCGGATGAGACCCAGATTGCCTTCCTGGATGAGATCGAGCAACGGCAGCCCGCGGCCCACGTGGCGCTTGGCGACCGAGACGACCAGGCGGAGGTTGGCCTCGGTGAGCTTGCGCTTGGCGTCCATGTNNCGGCGGTGAGCAGCGGCACCTTGCCGATCTCTCTGAGGTACATGCGGACCGGGTCGTAGCTCGTCGTCTTGATCGACAAGTCGAGCGCCGGCGCCGCCTCGGGCTCGTCTTGCGGGCCTTCGACCCCGGCCGACCCGTCGCCCTCGAGGAGCTCGATGCCCTGGTCGCTGAGGACCATGAAGAAGTTCTCGAGCTGTTCGGGGGTCGACTCGACATCGCGCAGAGCTTCGACGATACGCCCCACGGAGAGGTAGCCCTGCTCGCGACCCTCGAGGATCAGCTCGCGGATCTCGTCGCTGGCCAGGTCTGCAAGTTCTGTCGTCTTTCCGGACGCCGGCACGTCGATCACTGCCACTCTCAAGCTCCTTGTGTGAAGTACCCTTGGCCCCGCAGGGCCCACGGCCGCGCCACGAAAGGCCAGAGGTCTTCGGGATAGTCTTCGCGGGCCGGCGGCGCCCCGGCCGGACTTGAGCACGCTCTCAAGCCCGGCCGTCGTGAACCCCTGACGCGTCCAAGCGGCCGAATGATTGATATTACTCCCCAAAACAGCGCCCGTATACGCAAACATCGGCAAACCACGCCGAATCGGCCACTTTTCGCGGCTTTCGGCCTGTGGACGACGAACTCCAGGTAAACGATCGTCCAGTCAAGCGCACCGACGGGTGCACCGATAACGTAGACAACAAGCCGGCTCGAGGACGTCGTTCGGGACGCACCGATCGCTGACGGCAGGAGCGCTCGGAGGCACGGGTCCATGAGGGACGGTCAGACGATCATCGCCGAGATCGGCGCCACGATCGCCTCGACGCTCGAGATCGGCGACGTCATGGGCGCCATCGCGCGCCAGGTAGGCGAGGCGTTCGGCGTCTATTCCTGCGACATCCACCGTTACGACGCCGAGAACGACCTTCTCACGTACCTGGCCTTCTGGGACCTCGAGATCGACCGCGGCGACGGACCCTGGGTCTGCGAATCACACCACCTGGTCAGCGAACAGGCGGCCGGCGAGCCCTTTCACCCCGATGTGCGTCCGAGCTTTCTGCCGACCGTGCGGGACGGCCAGATCGTCGAAGTCCACCGCGACGACCCCGATCTGGCGCCGGCCGAAGCCCGCGAGATGGACCGCTGGAGCGAGAAGTCCACCCTCGATGCGCCGCTGCAGTTCGACGGCCACATCATCGGCGTGCTGGGCCTGGTCGAGACGAGATCGTGCCGCCGCTTCACGGACGCCGAGAAAGAAATCTTCGCGCAGGTCGCGATCCTTGCCGCGATCGCCATCCACAACGCCGACCTGTTCGGCCAGCTCGACCAGCAGAACCGCTCACTGCGATCGCTGCTCGACGTCAGCCGGGCTTTGACCTCGACGGTCGGGCTCGACGAGACCCTGCGGGTCATGGCGCGCTCGGCGGCCGAAGCCCTCAAGGTACCCGGCTGCGCCATTTACGAGTTCATCCAGCCCGACGACACGCTGATCCCGCGCACGTCGTTCGGCGAGGTGGCGCTCGAACCTGAGAACATCCCCATTCCGCTGAGCCGGCGCTCAGGCGATCGCCTGGCGCTCGAACGCCGAGAGATAATCCTCGAAAGGGTGGCCGACGAGTCGGTGCCGCAGAGCGTGAGAAGCGCCATGCTGGCCGTCGGCGAGCTCACTCACTTGCACGTCCCGCTCGTGTTCGGCACTCAGCCTCTCGGCACGCTCGTTCTGATCGAGACTTCCGGCGAGCGCGAGTTCAGTTCGTATGAGCTCGAACTGGCCCGCGGCCTCAGCGAACACGCGGCCGCGGCCCTGAACGCCGGCCGCGCCTACCAGGCCGTGCAGCTCGAAGCGCTGACCGACGGCCTGACCGGGCTCTTCAACTACCGTCACCTGTACGATCGCCTCCAGGAAGAGACGGCCCGCTATCGCCGGTACGGCACTCCCCTCTCTCTTCTCATGCTCGACGTCGACGACTTCAAGCAGTTCAACGACCGGTTCGGCCATCAGGCCGGGGACGAGGCGCTCGTGTTCATCGCTCGCGTGTTGCGGGAGACCCTGCGCACCGACGTCGACGTCGTCTGCCGCTACGGCGGCGAGGAGTTCGCCGTCCTGCTGCCCAACACGGCCCTCGCGGCGCGGGAGGATGCCGGCGAGCCCGCGCCGGCTCCCCCAGACAGCGTGCAAGGGGGGAGCCTCGAGAACCTCAGGGCCGAGGGGGCGCCGGCGATCGCAGAGAGGCTGCGGGCGGCCGTCGAGGAACTCGGCCGCGCCGCCGTCACACCGCTGCGCACGCAAGCGCTCACGATCAGCATCGGCGTCTCGTGCACGGCCGCCGGCTCACTCACGCCGGACGATCTCGTGGCGGCCGCCGACAAGGCGCTGTATCTGGCCAAACGCCTCGGCAAGAACCGGGTCGAGACCTACCGCCCCAGCGACGCCCACACGCCCTGAGCGCGGCCGGCCTCTAGCCACTGATCCGGTCTGACCGTCGCGGCGGCGCTCAGCCCAGACGATCCAGCCCCGGCGATCCCAGGCAGCAACCCTCAGCTCTCGGGCGGCGGACCGGCGGCCGCCCCATCGCCCGCGTCGCTCGCGGCGAGCTCGGCAGCCATCTCGTTCACCTCGGCCACGCCGTGGGCCAGCCACTCGGGCTCGTCGCCGGTGAGGATGTCGAGCAGGCGCTGGAACTCGCCGATGTGCTCGCGCTCCTCGTTGGCGACATCGATCAGCACTTTCTTGGCCAGCGGGTGGTCGGTCGCCTCGGCGTGGGCCATGTAGAGGTACGTGGCCTCGTGCTCGGCGGCGATGTCGAAACGGATGGCCCGGACCAACTCCTGGGTCGTCAGCGTGCGTCCTGGGGCTCTGTCTGTGAAGGGGTTACTGAATTCCGGCAAGATCGGCTCCTTCCCCACTGTCGTCCGGCACGATCCGGCCGGGCGGGTCCGCGAACGACGCGGCCCCCGGCCCTTGAGCGCAACCGCGTGGGTCACGTATGCCACCGATGACGACCTCGGGAAACCAGTGGGCAGGTCCAAGCGGCGAGTCCCGGCGCGAGGTCCTCCGTGTGGCGCCGGCGAGTCGGGCGAGGCGGGTAAGGCCGCCGCCTGAGCCGGCCGGACGAGGCCAACGCACATAGCCTCCGCCGGCGCTGGGTAGGCTCGGCCGAGCAGCACCGCCGGCCAGATCAGGGAGCCCCATGAGAGTACGTCTCGTCGAACCACCCTCGCCGAGCCTTCATATGTGGTCGTATGCGCTCTACCCGCGCCTCGGCCTGCCCCTGATCGGAGCGGCTCTGAAGAGCGCCGGCCACGACGTGCTGATCTACTCGTCCAAGCTCGCCCCGATCGACGAGCGCGATCTGGCCGCGGCCGATCTGGTCGGCATCTCGACCACGACCTCCACCGCTCCGGCGGGATATGCCATGGCCGACGCGCTGCGGCAGCGCGGCGTGCCCGTCGTGGTCGGCGGCTCGCACGTCACCTTCATGGCCGACGAGGCCCTGGAGCACGCCGACTTCGTGGCCCGCGGCGAAGGCGGCGAGGCGCTCACCCTCGAGCTGGTCGACGCCCTCCAGGGGCGGCGCGAGCTCGAGACCATCGCGGGGCTTTCTTTCACAAAAGGCGGCCGGCCGGTCCACAACGCCGCGCGTGAGCGCTGCACGAACCTCGATCACCTGCCCGTGCCCGACCTCTCGCTGATCGCGGGACACGAGCGCTTAAAGACGACCCCGATCATGACGAGCTGGGGCTGCCCGTTCGCCTGCACCTTCTGCTCGGTGACGGCCATGTTCGGCCGCGCCTACCGCTGGCGCAGCCCCGAGAACGTGATCGCCGAGCTGCGGGCCAAGCGCCCGCGCAACGTCTTCTTCTACGACGACAACCTGGCGGCCGACAAGCGGCGCCTCAAGACATTGCTGCGCATGATGATCGACGAGGACCTCGTGGTGCCCTGGCAGGCCCAGGCGCGCACCGACGTGGCGCGCGACCCCGAGCTGCTCGACCTCATGGCGCGTTCGGGCTGCCACCGCCTCGCCCTGGGTCTCGAGTCGATCGACCAGGCGACCCTCGACCGCTTCGAGAAATCGCAGTCGGTGGCCGACATCACGCAGGCGATCGACGCCCTGCACCGGCACGGCATCCAGTGTCACGGCATGTTCGTGCTGGGCGCCGACACCGACGTCCCGGCGACGACGCGGCGCACCGTCGAGTTCGCCCGCTCTCACCACATCGACACCGTGATGCTCAACATCCTGACGCCGGCGCCGGGCACGCGGCAGTTTGCCGACCTCGATGCCGAGGAGCGCATCTTCACCAGGCGGTGGGAGCTGTTCGACGGCCTGCATGTGGTCTTCACGCCCCGGCAGATGGCGCCCCACGAGCTGCAGGACGGCGTGCTGCGCGCCTACCGGCGTTTCTACTCGACCCGGCAGCTGCTGGCGTTCGCCGCCCGTCTGCGCCTGACCCGGGTGCGCGACCACTCCTGGTGCTGGTGGTTTTCGCGGTACTGGAGCCGGCAGAAGAGTACGCGCGCCTACCTGCGCATGCTCAAGCGGCTGCGCCGGCCGTCGGGTAGAGCGACCGAGCCCGCTCTCGAGGAAGCCGGCAAAGTAGCCTGAGAACGAAAGGGGAATCCATGAGCACCGTCGACCCGCGGGCACGCGCCGTGACCGCCGTCATCGACCCGCAAGACACGCTCGAAGGCGCCGGCGTCAAGCTCAGGCGCACCATCGGCGGCTGGTCGCTCGACTACCTCGACCCGTTCCTGCTGCTCGATCACTTCGAATCGGACGACCCCGCCGACTATCTTGCCGGATTCCCGCTCCACCCGCACCGCGGCATCGAGACCGTGACCTACATGCTGGCCGGTGAGGTCGACCACAAAGACACCCTCGGCCACGCGGGCGCGATCGGCCCCGGCGACGTGCAGTNNCAGCTCTGGGTCAACATGCCGGCCAAGCTCAAGATGTCGCAGCCGCGCTATCAGGAGGTGCCCGATGCGAGCATCCCCACGGTCGCGCGCGCCGACGGCTCGCGGGTGCGCGTGGTGGCCGGCGCGATCGACGGCGTGAACGGGCCTGTGACCGAGATCTACGCCGATCCCGAGTACCTCGACGTCGAGCTGCCCCCCGAGACGCTGTTCGTGCAGCCTGTACCGGCCGGCCACAACGCCTTCGCGTACGTGTTCCGCGGCGCGGCGAACTTCGGCGTCGGCTGCGACTTCGGCTACCGCGGCGACCTCGACGGCCAGCACGCCACGGCTCCGCGGCTCATGATCTTCGGCGACGGCGACGAGGTGCGCATACAGACCTGGAAGAGCCCCGCGCGCTTCCTGCTGGTATCAGGCAAGCCCCTCGGCGAGCCCATCGCCCGCTATGGACCGTTCGTGATGAACACCCGCGAGGAGCTCCAGCGGGCACTCTCGGACCTTCAGCACGAGACCTTCATCTGGCGCGACGACGCCGACTGGGCGCGCTCCCGGCGGACGTGGCCCGCGGGGTAGACGCCTGCACGGCCGTCGCCGGCAGCAGCGCGGCGAACAGTCCCTCGCGCACCGCCCGGCCAATGCTCTCGATCTCCGGCGAGAGGTACCTGTCCTGCTCGAGGTGAGGCGCGTAGCGACGCACCAGGTCGTGACCGGCCTGCGTGCCGACGCCGGGCTTGAGCGGCGCCAGAAGGTCGATGGCCTGAGCGGCGCAGAGCGCCTCGATGCCGAGGATCGAGCCGCTGTTGCGGGCCACCTGTAGCAGCTTGAGCGCCGCCGTCATGCCCATGCTCACGTGGTCTTCCTGGTCGGCCGACGAGGGGATCGAGTCGACGCTCGCCGGGTGGCAGAGGACCTTGCTCTCGGCCACCAGGGCGGCCGCCGTGTACTGGGCGATCATGTAGCCGTTGTTCAGGCCGCTGTCCGAGGTAAGAAACGGCGGCAGCTCCGACAGCGAGGCAGTCAGCATGCGGAACGTGCGGCGCTCGCTGATGCTGCCGATCTCGGCGAGGCTCATGGCGGCCAGGTCGAGGGCCAGCGCCAGCGGTTCGCCGTGGAAGTTGCCGGCCGAGATCACGTCGCCCGACTCCGGAAAGATGAGCGGGTTGTCGGTCACCGACTCTATCTCGATCTCGGCGACCTCGCGCAGCCAGCGGAAGGCGTCGCGGCAGGCGCCGTGCACCTGAGGGATGCAGCGGATCGAGTAGGCGTCCTGCACCTTGTCGCAGTTCAGGTGGCTCTGAATGATCTCGCTCGCCGCGCACGCGGCGCGCACGTTGGCGGCGCTGCNNGCCATGAACTGGGTGCCGTTCAGCAAGGCCAGGCCCTCTTTGGCCTCGAGGGCGACCGGCGCGATCCCCGCTTCGGCCAGGACCGGCCCGGCCGGTTCGCGCTCGCCGCCGCTGCCCAGAAACTCGCCTTCCCCCATCATGGCAAGCACGAGGTGGGCTGAGGGCGCGAGATCGCCCGACGCGCCCAGCGAGCCTCGCGAAGGGATGTAGGGCACGAGGTCGGCGTTCAGCAGGCGGCAGAGCGTCTCGAGCACCTCTGCGCGCACGCCCGAGTAGCCTTTGGCGATAGTGTTCACGCGCAGCAGCATGGCGCCCCGCACGACGTCGCGCGGCAGCGGTTCGCCGACGCCGACCGCGTGACTGCGCACGAGGTTCTGCTGCAGCCGGCGCACCTGGTCGACCGGGATACGCGTCGTGGCGAGCTGGCCGAAGCCGGTGGTCACGCCGTAGACGACCCTCTCCTCGCGCAGGATCTGCTCGACGACGCGCCGTGCGACGGCCAGTTTCTCGAGCGCCGCCGGGCCGATCCTTACCTGCCGGGCGTGCCGCGCGACCGCCACCACGTCGGCAATGGTCAGGGCCTCATCGCCGATACTGAGTTCCTTCATCTGTGGCGTCCTTTCCAGGCGAGTTCATCGTGAGGCGCCGACGGCGCGGGCGGCGCCGACGGCGCGGGCGGCGCCGACCGCGCGGTCGGCGCCGAGCTGCCCGAGACGAGCGCGCAAGTCGGCGTCGACCCCGGGACCCAGGCTGCGCAGTAGATGCGCCGTCTCGGAGTGACGCACGGTCGCCGAAAAAGGCGCGAGCCCTTTCGGCAGCACCTGCACCGCGGCCGTCACGATCCAGACGCAGATCAGTGCCAGCGCGGCCCCCGCGACGAGTCCGCCCAGGCGATTGATGCCGCCCACCACCGGGATGCGTGAAACGAGGCGGCTGGACCACCGGCCGAGCGCCCCGAGAACGACACCGATCACCACGATGATGGCAAAGAAGGCCAGCACGCGGCCCTCGGTGGCGTCGAGGCTCGGAATGACCGCCACCAGGCGGCGCCCGACGGCGGCGTCTAGACGCAGCGCCAGCAGCGTGCCGCAAGCGAACATCGCCAAGCCGACGAGCTCGCCGATGAGGCCGCGGCGCAAGCCGCGATAGGCCACCAGGACGATCAGCAGGCAGACGATCAGGTCGTAGACGTTCATCTCACCGCGATGGTCACCGCTGCGCGCGGCAAACGCAAGTCACGGCGCCGGCCCGGGGCGCATCCACTCTCGCGTCCGCCGCGGTAGTCGACGTGCACGATCGGGGCGGCCTGATCGCCTATTCGGCGGCAAACCGGCGTACCTCGGCGGCAAACCGGCGTACCTCGGCGGCCGATTCGGCCGCCAGCGCCCTGCCGGCGAGCAGCCGGGCCGCGCCGAGCTCGGTGGCCCGCACGACCTGCTTGGCGGCCGCGATCCGGCGCGGGTCCATCGAGAGCTCGGTCACGCCCAGACCCAGCAGGATCGGGATGGCGAGAGGGTCGCCGGCCGCCTCGCCGCACACCGCCACCCGCCGGTCGTGCTCGCCGGCCACCCGCGCCACCCGCTCGATCAGCCGCAGGACGGCCGGCTGCAGCGCGTCGGACAGCGAGGCCACCGCGGCGTTGCCACGATCGGCGGCCAGGACGTACTGAGCCAGATCGTTCGTGCCCAGCGAGAAGAAGTCGACGTAAGGGACGAACTCCTCGACAAGCAGGGCGGCCGCCGGCACTTCCACCATGATCCCCAGTTCGACGCGCCGCGCGCCGGCTGCGCCGGCGGCGGTCACACCGGTAGCGGCCGCCCCACGGGCGGCAGAGACGGAGGCACAGGCGACGCCGGCGCGGTCCAGGCACTCCCCTGCCTGCTCGAGCGCCCGGCGCGCCCGCCGTACCTCGTCGACGGTGGCCACCATGGGCAGCAGGATCTGCACCGGATAGTCGGCAGCCACGCGCAGGATCGCCCGCAACTGGGTGGCGAGCAGCTCAGGACGGCTCAGCCCCAGGCGGATCCCGCGCAGCCCCAGAAAGGGATTCTGCTCGGCCGCCAGCGGCAGCCAGGGCAGCGGCTTGTCGGCACCGGCATCGAAGGTGCGCACCACCAGCGGGCGGCCATTCAGGCTCGCGGCCACCGCCCGGTAGGCCCTCTCCTGCTCGTCTTCGCCGGGCAGGTCGTCGGCGGCCAGAAACAGCAGTTCGGTGCGCAGCAGACCGATGCCGTCGGCCCCGGCGGCCAGCGCCGCCTCGGCGTCGCCCGCCTCCGCTACGTTCGCCTCGACCAGCACGACGCGGCCGTCGCGAGCCAGGGCGGGCAGACGAGCGGTCTCCCGAGCCTCGGCCGCATCGAGGTCGCGCCGGGCGCGCAGCTCCTCGGCCGCCCGCAAGGCCGCGGGCGGCGGGTCGACCGTGACCGTTCCGGCCTCGCCGTCGAGGGTCAGCCTCGTCCCGTCGGCCACGCTCAGCACCTCCTCGCCCACGCCCACGGCGGCGGGAATGCCGAGCGACCGGGCGAGGATCGCGCCGTGCGACGTGGGGCCGCCGAAGGCGCAGGCCACGCCGATCACGCCCGACTGCGCGAGGCCGGCGACCTGGGCTGGGGTCAGGTCGGGCGCGAGCAGGATGCCCGGAGCAGCCGCGTCCGGGGCAGCCGCGTCCGTTCCGGCCGTCCGCGCGGCGCCCGCGCCATTCGAACCGCCCGCGCCGCCGAAACCGGTCGAACCCCCCGAACCCCCCGATCCCGCACCGGCGAGCTCCGAAGGCCCTTCGAGCAGGCGAGCCAGGACCTGGTCACCGACACCGCGCAGATCGGCTGCGCGCGCCCGCAGGTAGGGGTCGTCCAGCGCCTCCCAGGCCGCCGCGGCATCCGACACCGCGCCGGCCCAGGCACGCGCGGCGTTTCGGCCCTGATCGAAGATCGCGGCCCGTGCCGGGCCCAGCAGCGCCTCGTCTTCGAGGAACAGCAGGTGGGCGTCGAAGATCGCCGCGTCATAGCCGCTTCCACGAGCGGCGACGCTGTCACGTGCCCGGCTGATGTCGCGGCCGACGGCAGCCAGAGCGTCCCGCAGCGCGGCCCAGTCGGCGGCCGGGTCGTGCGAGGCACGGTCGGGCAGGTCGAGCGAGACGGCTCGCAGGCGCCGGGCCGCGCCGGTGGCGATTCCCGGCGAGACGGGGAAACCGTGCAACACCGCGCCTGAGGCAGGGGCGTCGGGGGCCGTTTGCGGACCGGCCGCCCGGCCCGCGCCGGCCGCGTTCGATGGCTCCAGGGCACCCGCGAAGGTGACCTCGGCGAACGCGGCAGTTGCGGGTTCGCCGAAGCCGCCGGCGGCCAGCCTTCGAACGGCAGCCAGAGCCTCGTCGCCCTGCGGTCCGGTGGCGCGGACCAGCATCTCGTGGCCACGGCGCAGACCCAGCGTGGCCACGGCGTTCAGGCTGCGAGCGCTCACCGGACCGCGGCCCGTGGTGGCGTTCGCGACCGTCACCTCGGCGTCGAACCCGGCCGCCGCGCGCACCAGCAGGGCGGCCGGGCGCGCGTGAAGGCCCAAGCGGTTGGCGATCACGACTCGCAGACCGCGCCCCGGCAGCGCCGTGGCGAGCGCGCCGCCGGCGGACGCTCCGCCCGGCACAGGCACAGGCGCCGCCCCCTCTTGAACGGTAGCCGGCCCCGCGCCATTTGCGGCCGCCGCGCCACCTGGGCCCACCTCGCTCTCGGCCGGCACGAGATGGGCGGCCTTGGCGGCCAGCGCACCCCGAGCCTCGCGAGCCACCTGCTCCAGGGAGTCGCCGAGGCCGGCCGAAACAGCCGCCGCGACGGCGCCCTCGGCCAACGGCGCCTCGCTCAACAGCACGCGCTCGCGCCGCTCCTGGGGCAGGAGGTCGAGCGCCATCTCCGCCGACAGCACGGCGCTGCCGAGGTCCATCAGGACCAGCACGCCGTCGGGCGACCACGCCTCGCCGATGGCGCGCGCCACGAGAACGGCGTCGGTACCCAGCGGCTCGCCCGGTTGGTCGAGACCGCCGGCGACCGCGATCCGCACTTCGTTCGGGCACATCTGCGCGGCGAGTTCAGCCACACCCTCGGCAAGCTTCGCGCTGTGGCAGACCAGCACCAGTCCGATCACGGCACCGCCCCACGCCGCTTCTCTCCCGCCAGCGTCTCGGCGGCAGTCTGCAGCAGCAGCCACGACGACGTCGCCCCCGGGTCCTGGTGGCCGGCGCTACGCTCGCCCAGATAGCTTGCCCGGCCCTTGCGGGCAACGAGCGCCACCGTGGCCGTCATGCCCTCTCGGCCGGCCGCTGCCGACTGCCGCAGTGAGGCTTCCAGCGGCAGCCCCGAGGCGACGGCCGACTTCAGCGCCTCGACCGCCGGCAGGAGGGCGTCGAGCATGGTCTTGTCGCCGAGCTCGGCCTTGCCGCGCGCCCGCACTCCCGCGACGCCGGCATCCAGCGCCGCCGCCCAGCCGGCCGGCGATAGCTCGGTCGCCTCGCCGGCGGCGGTCCCCATGGCCAGAAACAAGGTACCGTACAGCGGCCCGGCGGCGCCGCCGACGCTCGACACGAGGGTCATGCCTATCGACTTCAGCAGAGGCCCAAGGCCGGCGGCGCCGGCGGCAGCCACATCGAGCCCGGTCAGCACGGCCTGCGTGCCGCGTTCCATGTTGATGCCGTGGTCGGCATCGCCGATGGCCGCGTCGAGCTCGGTCAGGTACTCGCGCTCCCGCGCTACGGCGGCCGCGAAGGCCCGCACCCAGGCCACCACGGCCGGCGCCGAGACGGCCTCGCTCATGCCCCCCACCGCAGGCCCGTCGTCAGGACCGGAGCGTCCCAGAGCGCGGTGAGCTGCTCGTCGAGGCGCAGCAGCGTGATCGAGCAGCCGGCCATGTCGAGCGAGGTCATGTAGGAGCCGATCAGGTTGCGGGCGATGCCGATGCCACGGTCCGTCAGCAGCTTGTGCAACTCGTTGAAGACGATGTAGAGCTCCATGAGCGGCGTGGCGCCCAGGCCGTTCACGAAAGCCAGGACGCGGTCGCCGCGACTAAGAGGCAGATCGTCCAGGACCGCGCCGGCCAGTACCCCCACGATGTCGCGCGCGGAGGCCGCCTTGGCGCGCTCGCGGCCCGGCTCGCCGTGAATGCCGACGCCGATCTCGATCTCGTCGTCGCCAAGCTCGAAGGTGGGTTTGCCGACCATCGGCACCGTGCCCGACGTGAGGGCCACTCCCATGCTGCGCGCGCCGGCGTTCACCGTGCGGCCGAGGGTGGCGACCTCGGGCAGCGAGCGGCCGAGCTCGGCCGCGGCGCCGCAGATCNNAGCACGCCCGAGCCGCCGTTCACCGCCTGGGTGGCCGCCAGCATCTGATCGGGCGTCGGCGAGCTGAACACCTCACCGGGGCAGGCGGCATCGAGCATGCCTCTGCCGACGAAGCCGCCGTGCATGGGCTCATGGCCCGAACCCCCTCCCGAAACGAGCGCCACCTTGCCCCGCACCGGGGCATCGGCACGCACGATGTAGCTGGGACCGACGTGTACGCGCACCCTGTCGGAGTGAGCCGCCGCCATGCCTTCGAGCTCCTCGCGCACCGCGTCTTGCGGAAGGTTGATCAGCTTCTTCATCTCGTCTCCCCCGCTTCTGCCCGCACATCGCGGCCGTCGCGTGCCGACATCGGCCGCCCCTTGTGCTCCTGTTAAAGGGGTGTACGTGGAGAAGCCTCGCTCGTCAAGGAGGACCGCCGCGGCCGCCGGAGAGATGTACATGCAGCAGGCCGCCTGCTTCGGTCACCTCAAGCCCGACTGTCCGGACCGTCAGGCCGTCCGGGCCGTCAGGCCGTCCGCGCCTCGGCGAGGAGACGTCCGACAAGCCTCGTACCCTCGACCACCGCTGCCTTGGTGCTCGAGCCGGCGCCGGCGATCTCGGCCGCGGCGACCGGCCTGCCGACACGCACCGTGATCGGCGTCAGGGACGGCCAGTTGCAGCCGGGCGGGAACGCTCCGCCCGTGCCGGCGATGTGCAACGGCAGAAGCGTCGCGTTGGCCTTCAGCGCCAGATACGCCGCGCCGCCCTGGATCTCATCGCGCGCGATCCCTCCCTGCGGAAAGACGGCCACCGTGCCACCCTCCCGAAGGATCGCGAGTGCCTTCTTGAAGCTGGTCACGTTGGCGGTCTGCTCCTCGACCGGCAGGGCGCCTATGGCGCGCAGGTACAAGCCGACGCCGGGCCTCTCGAACAGGTGAGCCGCCGAGAGGAATCTGAGGCGCCGTCCGGTGAAGACCGAGATCAGAACGAAGCCGTCGACATTGCTTTCATGGTTGGCCACGACCACCAGCGGACCACGAGCGGGGATGCGCTCGGGGCAAACCACCTTGAGCCGGAAGGCGCTGCGAAAGACGGGTCTCACGGCGAGCGCCGTAGCCGTATAGGGTAGCAGCCTCGGCTCTCGGCCGGTCCGCGGCACTTCTCTACCCAGGATTCCTCCTACTGCGTTCGTACGCGCCTCTCTGCTGGTTGACGCCCACGCAAAGGGCCGGTAAGGTCCCAAACGTTTACCGGCAAGGCAACGCGAGGAACCGACCACACCCGAACGGCGCTTGTGACGGCGCCCACCCAAGGAAGTCCGCCAGACTTCCGAAAGGAGGCAGGTCATGCACCGTAAGAGGCTGGCCCCGGCCCGTTTGCATACGTCCTATTCCCGCCACGGTCTGCTCTCACTCGTCGGCCAGACGATCACTCGGTAGACCCCATTCGCCGGCCAGACGATCCCCCGGTAGAACCCCCCTCGCCGATCGGCCCGCAGGACAGCCGTCCACGACTCGTCTTGAGGCCGAGCCTCGCCACGTCACGGTCCGAAGACCAAGCGCGCCACGCGCCGACAGCACGGAGGTCCGACATGGAACAGCGCAGGAGTCTTAGCGCCGCACATCGGCAGGCGTACGCATTCCACCAGGCGATCCCGGCCGCGGCGCGCTCGCGCCGGGCAGGACGCCTGCAAGCAGCGTTCAAACGACTCTCGCTGAGTGTCGTCCTCGTCGGAGTCGCCGTTCTCGCCGTGGGTCCGGTCGCAGCGGCACACGCGGTCACCCTGACCAAGCCCGAGAAGAAGCTCATGACGCTGGTCAACCACGTGCGCGTCAAGCACCACCTGCACAAGCTCACGATGACCCCCAGCCTGGAGCGCGCGGCGCGCGCCCACTCTCGCCAGATGGTGCGCCTCGGCTACTTCAGCCACAGCTCCGCCAGCGGCGAGTCGCTCGGCGCCCGGCTGATCCGCTTCGGCTACACCTCCACCGGCTGCACGCGCTGGACCGTGGGCGAGAACATCGCCTATGGCTACCAGGCCAGCGCCACGCCGCACGCCATCTTCATGGCCTGGTGGCACAGCCCGGCGCACCGTCGCGTGCTGCTCACCAAGCGGTTCCGCAACCTCGGCATCGGCCGCGCCAAGGGCACCTTCAAGGGCCTCGACGGCGTCGTGCTCTTCACCCTCGACTGCGGCGCGCGCACCCACTGACGCTCCCGGCGCCCGCTGCCGCGGCGGGCCGAACCCGCGACTCGATCGCCACCGACGTCTGAGCGGCCTCCCGGCGACCGGCAAGCCACGATCCGCGTCGATATGGCAGAATGGGCGCGCATCGGCAGTACACGGAAAGGAGAGCCAGCCGTGCGGGAACCTTGCGCGTTGCTATCCGTCTACGACAAGACCGGCATCGAGGCCTTCGCCCGTGCCCTGACCGGCAGAGGCTGGCGGATCTATGCCTCGGGGGGCACCGCCGCGGCACTCGCGGCGGCCGGCATCGCCGCCACCGATGTGTCGGCCCTCGTCGGCGGCTCCGCCATACTCGGCCACCGGGTCGTCACACTGTCGCGTGAGATCCACGCCGGCCTGCTCGCTCGCCCCGTCCCCGAGGACCTGGCCGAACTCGACCGGCTCGGCGTGCCGTTCATCGACCTCGTCTGCGTCGATCTCTACCCCCTGACGGAAGAGGTCGGCCGGCCGGGGTCGACCAGCGAGTCGGTGATCGACAAGACCGACATCGGCGGGCCCACTATGCTGCGCTCCGCCGCCAAGGGCCGGCGCATCGTCGTCAGCCTGCCCGAGCAGCGCGCGGAGGTGTTGCGCTGGCTGGCGGCGGGCGAGCCCGATGCCGCCGAGTTTCGCGAGGCTCTGGCCGCGCGGGCCGAAGCGGTGGTCGCCGACTACTGCCTGGCCTCTGCCCGCTACCATTCGCGCGGGCGCTTC
The DNA here is from genome assembly GCA_003157715.1 of Actinomycetota bacterium. Next base: position 11,893 of record PMKK01000023.1, on the reverse strand, counting down.
GACGGAGTCGTCGCCGAGGCGACCCGGGCCCTCAAGTACGGCGAGAACGCCGGGCAGGCGCCGGCCCACCTGCTGGCCGTCGCGACCGCGGACCCGCTGGCCCTCGAGCGCCTCACACTGCTGGCCGGCACCGAGCCCAGCTACAACAACCTCGCCGAGGTGGGCCGTCAGATCCAGACCATGACCCACATCGCCGCCGGCTTCGAACGCAACTTCGGTACGGTCCCTTGCATCGCCCTCGGCACCAAGCACGGCAACGCCTGCGGAGCGGCCGTCGGCGACAGCCCGGTCGAAGTGGTCCGCAAGATGGTCATGGGCGACCCGCGAGCCATCTTCGGCGGGCTCGTGATGGTGAACTTCGCCCTCACCGAGGAGGTGGCCGGCGAGCTGCTCACCTTCGGGGTGAGCGACGGCCGGCGAGTGCTCGACGCAGTGACGGCCCCCTCGTTCGCGCCCGAGGCGGTGCAGATGCTCTCGCGAAAGGGCGACAAGTGCCGCTTTCTGGCAAACGAAGCCCTCGGCGCGCTCGGCGCCGGCTCACTCGATACGGCACCCATGCTGCGCCAGGTCCGCGGCGGCTACCTGCGCCAGCCGAACTACACCTGGATCGCCGACCTCGGTTCTCCCGAGGTGGCGCGTATCGGCGAGCTGGGCGACTCACAGCGACGCGACATGATCCTCGCCTGGGCGATCTGCGCCACCTCCAACTCGAACACCGTGACGCTCACGCGCGACGGCAGCCTGATAGGCAACGGCGTGGGCCAGCAGGACCGCGTCGGCTGCTGCGAGCTGGCGCTCAAGCGCGCCACCGACGCCGGCCACGAGCCGGCCGGGGCGGTCGCGGCGAGCGACAGCTTCTTCCCGCGCCCGGACGGCCCGCGGACCTTGATCGAGGCCGGCGTCACCGCCATCTGGGCCACATCCGGTTCGGTCCGCGACGAGGACACTCGCGATCTTTGCCGCCGGCGTAGCGTAGCCCTCTGGCAGGTCGCCGACTCGCTCGGGCGCGGGTTCTTCGGACACTAGCCGGGAAGGCAGGAGCATGCGGTCGCACGCACGCGCAGCCGACCGGTCACGAAACGGCGCCGGGCGCGCGCGCAGGGCGGTGCTGTTCGCGGCCTGCCTGCTGCTGGCGGGCAGCGCGCTGGCGACGTCAGCCTTAGCGACATCCGCCTTGGCGGCGTCAGCCTCGGCGGCCTCGGCCGGTAGCCCCGTCGCCCACGCCGTCCTGTTCTACTCGCCCGCCTGCGGACACTGCCGCGACCTCATTCACAACTACCTGCCGTCGATCCTGGACCAGTACGGCAAGCGGCTGCAGATCCTCAGCATAGACGCGGCCGACCCGGCCGGCAGGAAACTGTTTCAGGCGGCCGTCACCAGGTTCGACGTGCCGGCCCGGGACCGCGGCGTGCCGGCCGTCGTGATCGGCGATCGCTTTCTGTCGGGGACCATCGACGTCTCCGAGCAGTTGCCGATCCTGGTGGCCCAGCACCTCTCGGCAGGCGGCGTCGGCTGGCCGGCCGTGCCGGGCCTGTCTCAGGCGATGACCGCGTCGGGGGCTCTGGTGACATCGTCTCCTTCGCAGCTCCTGGCCGCCACGCAACGACCTGACGGCGTGCTTGACCGCCTTGCCCGCGATCGCTGGGGCAACACGCTCGCGCTGATCGTGCTGGCCGGCATGCTGCTCGCCGTGGCCTGGGTCGTCCGGCGGTCCGCGGGCATCTGGCGGTCTGTCGGCTCGACCCGGGCCCCCGGACGGAACTGGGGCGTCTCAGCGGCCGCGGCGCTCGTGGCGCTCGGCCTCTGCATCGCCGGCTATCTGGCATACATCGAGACGACCGGCTCCGTGGCGCTCTGCGGTCCGGTGGGCAACTGCAACGCGGTGCAGCTGTCCCCCTACGCGCGGCTGTTCGGCGTGTTGCCGATCGCCTACGTCGGGCTGTTCGGGTACGCCCTGATCGCGGTCGCCCTCGGCATCGGCCGCCTCACCTCGGGAACCGCGGCGAAGGCGGCCGCGCGGGCGCTCGTCGTTCTTGCGCTCTGCGGCACCGTCTTTTCGATCTACCTGACGACCCTGGAGCCGTTCGTGATCGGCGCCACTTGCGCCTGGTGTCTCAGCTCGGCGCTGGTCGTGACGCTCCTGCTTGTCCTGAGCGCGCACGACTTGCGGATCGAGCGACGCGCACCCGCGGCGGCGACCGGCGGCGACGCAGCGGACGGCACGGCCTGAGGCTCGCGCCGCCGGAGGCCTGCGCCGCCCGAGGCTCGGCGATCGCCGAGCCCCTGGCGGGCGGGCGATCGCCGAGCCGATGCGGCCGCTGCTAGGCCGTCGATCGACTTCGCCGTCGCCGCTCAGGCAGGCGTGACTTCGTCGCGCGCCTAGTCCTCGGTCTGACGTTGAAGACGCGTGGCCGCCTCGAGCGTGACGGCGAGTATCAGAACGCCGCCGGTGACCATGAACCTCACCGACGACGACAGGGAGAGCAGGTCCATGCCGTTCGCGATAGAGCCGATGACGAGCGCGCCGAGCAGCGCCGACCAGACCGAGCCACGACCACCGAACAGGCTGGTGCCGGCGATCACGGGACCGGCGATGGCCATCAGCAGAAGGTCGCTGCCGCCCGAGGATTGATTGACCGCGAGCAGCCGCGAAGCGGCCAGGATGCCGCCCCCGGCGGCCAGCGTGGAGCCCAGGACGAAGACGATGATGCGCACCCGATCGATGCGGATACCCGCGCGCCGGGCCGCCTCGTCGTTGCCGCCGACAGCGTAGATATGGCGGCCGAACCGCGTCTGCTGGGTGATGTAAACGAAGAAGACGGCCAGCCCGACGACGATCACGACGGCGAGCGGCAAGCCGCGGTCCCTGTTGAAGACGACGATCGCCGCGACCATCGCGGCGCCGACCAGCGCGATGCGGATCACCTGCCCCCGCATGGAACCCCCCGGCAGTCCCGCGTGTCGACGCCGAGCCCGGCCGAAGAACGCCAGCCCGCACATGGCGGCGATGGCCACGACGGCGATGATCCAGCCGACGACGGGTGTGAAGAACGTGCTCGTCAGCTTGGTGATGAAGTCGTTGGGCAGGTTGATCGTCCCGGACGCGCCGAGTACGTAGAGCTGCAGGCCCTCCCACAAAAGCAGGCCGGCCAGCGTGATGACGAAGGAGGGGATGCGAAAGCGCGTGATCATGAAGCCGGTAAACAACCCGATCCCCGCGCCCACCGCCAGCGCGGCCAGCATCGCGAGCACGGGCGACACGTTGTGGTTGACGATCAGCACCACCATCACCGCGGCGCAGAGTCCGCTCACCGACCCTACGGAGAGATCGATCTCGCCCAGCAGCAGGATGAGCACGATGCCGATCGACATGGTAGCGACGGCGACGTTCTGAAGCAGCAGGTTCGTGAGGTTGGCCGGGCTCAGGAAGTTGGCGTTCATGACCTGGAAGAAGATCCAGATGACCACGATCATCAGGATCACCAGGAGCGAACCGGCCCGCCCTTCGCCGATCATCCGGCCGAGCGCCCGAAGCGTGCCTCCGACGCCCCGGGATGTCTGTGTGTCCTGTTCCTGAACGCTCACGACATCACCTCGGGCTCGCCCGGTGCCGCTCCGAACTCCGCGCCCGTGATGGCCGCGACGACGTCCTCGGCGCTGACGCCCTTGACGTCGAACGTCGCGACCCGGCCACCGAGCCGCAGCACGATGATCCGGTCGGCCACATCGAAGACGTCCGCCAGGTTGTGGCTGATGATGACAACCCCCAACTGGCGCTCGCGCAACGTGCGGATGAGGTTGAGCACCTGCTTGGTCTGCACCACGCCGAGTGCCGCCGTCGGCTCGTCGAGCAGGACGACGCTGGGCTCGCCGAGTAGTGAGCGGGCGATCGCCACGGCCNNCGAGAGCGAGGCGACGTGCGCCCGAACGTCGGTGATCGTCGTCACCGACAGCGACTCGAGCAGCTTGAGCGAGCTCTTCTCCATCTCGATCTCGTCGATGCGGCCGGTGAACCGGATGGCGTTTTCGACGAACCGCTCGTGTCCGAGGTAGAGGTTGGCGACGATGTCGAGGTTGTCGCAGAGCGCCAGGTCCTGATACACGGTCGTGATGCCCAGTTCGGTAGCGTCTTTCGGGCTGGAGATGCTCACCTCGGCGCCGCGCATGAAGAACGTGCCCTCGTCGCAGAGCTGCACGCCGGCGATCGCCTTGACCAGCGTCGACTTGCCGGCGCCGTTGTCGCCGACGAGCGCGACGACCTCGCCGGCGTCGACCTCGAAGTCGACGTCGATGAGGGCCTCCAGGGCGCCGAACCGCTTGCTCACGCCTTTCAGCGCGAGCAGCGGTGGCGCCACGGTCGTCGCGTTCATGGCCGGTACACGCTCATGCCACGGCTTGCGTTCACTGGATGCCGGCGGCCGCGCAGGCCGCTGCGTAGGAGCTGGTGCAGATGTCCTTGGCCGTCCAGAAGCCGTCGGCGACCACGGTGGTCTTGACGTTCGCCGCGGTCACGGCCACCGGCGCCAGGATGAGCGCGTCGACCTGGTTGGTGCCGTTGTTCATCTTGGTCAGCGTCAGGCTCGCCGGCACGCTCTGGCCCTTGGCCAGCGCGACGGCGAGCATCGCCGTGTCCCCGGCTTCCGGCTTGATCGCCTTGTAGACGGTCATGTACTGCTGCCCGGCGAGAATGCGCTGGATGGCCGGCAGCTCGGCGTCCTGGCCGGTGGTCGGCTTGGTCTTCGGGTCGATGCCCGCGCCCGTCATTGAGGCGATGGCGCCGCCGGCCGTGCCGTCGTTGGCGGCATAGACGCCCACGAAGCCGTTCTTGCCGAGTTTCGTGATGGCCTGGTCCATCTCGGTCTGCGCCTTGTCGGGACTCCAGTCGGGAGTGTCGTACTCGGCGCCGATCTTGACCTTGCCGTTCAGCACGCTGTGGGCGCCCGCCTTGAACTGCGCGGCGTTGGGGTCGGTGGGCGCGCCGTTGATCATCACGATCGCCTTGCCGGCGTCGCCGTCCGCCGCGAGCTTAGCGAGCAGCGCCTGGCCCTGAAGTACGCCGACCTTTCGCGTATCGAAGCCCACGAAGTACTTCAGGTCGGCATTCGGGATCGGCCGGTCGTAGGCGATCACCGGCACGTTCGCTTGATTGGCCTTTGTGACGATCGTGGTCGCGGAGGCTGAGTCGACGGGGTCGAGAACGAGTACCTTGGCGCCGTTCGCCAGGGCCGCCTCGGCCTGCGACTGCTGTTGCGTCGCGTCCTGGTTGGCGTTGCTGTAGAGGATCTGACAGTCAGAGCAGAGCTCCTTGACCTTGGCCTCGAACAAAGGCTTGTCCTGCGTCTCGTAACGCGCCGTCTTGCTCTCGGGCAGCAGCAATGCGATCTTGGGCCCGGCTTTCGATGACGATGAGCTGCTGCTGCTTCCGCAGCTGGTCAAGGCGATCGCCCCGCCGACCACCACGGCCACCGCGGCCAACCAGAACACCACTCTCTTGGCACCCATGTCAGTCCTTCCCCTGCCTGCCGATTGCAGATCCGGGGCCGTTGGTGCGCTCGAGGGGTCGGCGTCTCCCCCGGCGCGTCGTCAAACCATGCACGGACCCTGCCGTCCTTGTGCACCCGGCGCCGCGAATACCTAACCGTTATGGCGCGGTGAGAGCGACACGAGAAGCGGGAAGTTCACGACGACCGTACGGTCACCATGCAGCGACCGATATGAAGGCGCCGTCGAGCACGGAGGCGCCGTCGAGCACGGAGGCGCCGTCGAGCACGGAGGCGCCGTCGAGCACGGAGGCGCCGTCGAGCACGGAGGCGCACCGTGGCGGCGAGGCGATCAGCCGCCCCGGTAACCGACCTGCTCGCGAGTGCCGGTAGCGGCGCTCCGCAAGATCGCGTCGCAGATCTCCGCCGCCCGGTACCCGTCCTCGAAAGTGGCGCCGTGAGGTCCGACGGAGCGATCTTCGGCGATGGCCGTCAGAAGATGGTGGATCTCGTGGACGAAGGTGTGCTCCCAGCCGATCAGGTGACCGGGGGGCCACCAGTACTCCCAGAAGGGATGCCGCGGCTCTGACACCAGGACGGTGCGAAACCCGTCGTCCGCGGGCCCGCGGCGCCGATCGCGACACGCGACCTGCAACTCGTTGAGCCGCTCCAGGTCGAACGCAAGCGAGCCTTTGGAGCCGCTGATCTCCCACGTAAGGGCGTTCTTGCGGCCGGGGCAGAGTCGCGAGGCTTCGAGGGTGCCCACGGCGCCACTCGCGAACTCGACGACGGCCTCGAAGGCGTCGTCCACATCCACTTTGCCGCCCGGACGCTCAGGGATGAACGTCCGCGTAGCAGCCATGACCGCGGACACCTCGCCGACCAGGTACCGCCCCAGATCGATAAGGTGAGAGCCGAGGTCGCCGAGCGCACCCGACCCGGCGGACGCCCTGCTGAGGCGCCACGTCGTGGCGCGCGCGGGGTCGATCATCGACTCCTGCAGGTAGCGCCCGCGAAAGTGACGCAGCTCACCCAGGTCGCCGGCGTCGATGATCTCCTTCGCCAGACGAACGGCGGGCACGAACCGATAGTTGAAGCCGCACATGTGCTTCACGCGCGCCTTCTCCACTCGCTGCCAGGCCGCGAAACTCTCGTCGGCGTCGCGCCCGAGCGGCTTTTCGCACAGCACATGCTTACCACGCTCCGCGGCCGCTATGCTCGCCTCGGCGTGCACCGAATTGGGACCGCAGTTGTCGAACAGACCCACGGAGTCATCGCCCACGACATCGCGCCAGTCCGTCGAGTACGAAGCGAAGCCGTACCGCCCGGCGGCCTCTGCCACCTTTTCCGGCGACCGCCCCGCCAGCGACACGAGGCGCGGCACCAGGGCCGGCCGCGTCAGGTACGGGATCGTGCGATACGCGTGCGAGTGGGCCTTGCCCATGAACGCATAGCCGAGCATCCCCACGCCGATGGCAGGCAGTTCGTCGGCAGAGCCGCCGGCGCCTGTGCCGGCAGCGGTGATGCTCCCGCCGTTCATCGCTTTCAACGCCGTCCCTCGTGAGTTCGACAGTCGCGGGTAGTGCTACCCTGACTATCGCAGCGCGCAACATCCTTGGACCGGCCCCCTGAAGACGGCGTGCGTCGCCGGAGCGCCCACCAGTCGCTCCGGCTCGTTCGTCCCTTTTAGCGCTTTGTCCATGCCGCGGAAAGACTCGCTACGCTTGGGCCCCGCATTGACCGGGCACTACGAGGTACAGAAGACCGACACAGAACAAGACCGCCCGACCACGGGCGTCCGGCGAGCAAGGAGAACAGGCACCAGCATGAGCAGATTGGTTCAGTTTGTCAGCGAGATCACCGGCCGCCGACGCAGTCGGCCGCGAGCAGACGCCGCGAGCGCCGCCCCCATGAACGACTCCGACCCGTTGTTCAGCTACATCAGGGTCCTCGAAGAAGCGCGCGAGCGCCGTGGGAGACTGTCTTCACGGTTCTAAGACGGCGCCCTGAAGGTCCACGAGCGGNNGCCCGCCGCTCTTTTCGTAGGGGCCCGCTCGGTCGGCGAGCGCCCCCTCCCGCCCGCCCCGACCCGCGGTGGACCGCCCGGGCGCGCACTCCCTTACTTCTCCTATAGGATAGTAAGGCTAGTGGACCGGCATCCATGAAAGGACGTGCCATGCACGCGAATGGAACTCCCGGCGCGCATGGGGCGACCCCCGGACCGATCGCGCCGGCCGNNGGCCGACCCCGTCGTGCGCGACCCAGCCGCATTCGACCGGCAGCGGCCCATCGAGAGGGAGCTCGAGACGGGTGTCGCCGACGGGTTCACCTTGTCTGCCGTCGGCGACTGCATCATCACCCGTCGGTTGACACCGAGCCTCGGCGACGAGGGCTTCGCCGCCGTCATCGGCCTGCTGCGGCAGGGCGACGTCGTCTACGGCAACCTCGAGACGTCGCTGCTCGACATCGATCGCTTCAAGGGATACCCGCACTCCTGGGACGCCGACTACCCCATGGTCGGCCACCCCGCGGTGGCGCGCGACCTCGCCGATCTCGGTTTTCAGATCATGTCGCGAGCCAACAACCACGCGCTCGACTGGGGCATCGAGGGCATGCGCGAGACCAGCCGGCACCTCGACGCCGCCGGCATCGTCCACGCCGGTACCGGCGAGCATGCCGGTCTGGCGCGCGCGCCGCGCTACCTGGAGACGGCCCGGGGCCGCGTCGGCCTCGTGTCGTTCGCTTCGACGTTCCTGCCCGTCTCAGAGGCGCTGGCGTCGCAGACCGCCGCCCCCGGCCGCCCCGGCGTGAGCGCCCTCAAGCTGCAGACCAAGTGGGTCGTGCCGGAGCCGGTGGCGGCCGCCCTGGCGGCGTTGCCCGCGCCCCCGGCGACAGGCGATGCCGAGCCGGCCGAGCTGAAGCGCTTCGGCCTGCGCTTCGTGGCCGGCGCCGAGCCGGGCAACGCCTACGACGTCGACCGCGAGGACGCCGCCGCGATCCTGCGCAGCATCCGACTCGGCAAGCAGCACTCCGACTTTCTCATCGCGGCGCTGCACTCGCACGAAGCCAGCAACGAGCTGCCGTGGCCGGCCGCGCCCCTTCTGCCGCCGGAGTGTCTGCGGCCCCTGGCTCACGCCGCCATCGACGCCGGCGCCGACGCCTTCGTCACCGCGGGCACGCACAACCTCGGCCCCATCGAGGTCTACCGCGGCAAGCCCGTCTTTTACGGCATGGGCAACTTCTTCTGGAGCGACCTGCAGGAGCCGCTGTCGGCGGACCTCTACCACCACCAGGCGGTCGGCAGTCTGCTGACGCGCGCTTTCGAGCACCCGGAACGCGCCACCGACGCCGACCTCACTGCCGTCTACGAGGCCGAAGAGTTCGCCCACGAATGGGTGTTCGAGACCATGCTCACGAGAAGCACCTATGAGGGCGGGCGCCTCGCCGAGATCGCCATCCACCCCGTGTGGCTGCGCTACGGCGAACGGCTCACGCGCAGCGGCATCCCGCAGGCGGCGTCCCCGGAGCGCGCCGATCACATCCTGAAGTGGCTCCAGCACGCCTCGGAGCCTTATGGGACGAAGATCTCCGTGAGGGACGGCGTGGGGTACGTCCGGCCGACCTGAGTCCACGCGCCATCGCGATTCCCGCGTGGCCCGAAGAAGGGGGAACACAGTGACTGAGTCCGACAAGGCCGCGCGGGCAGCACACCGGCCGCCGCGATCGAGATCGCGCCTGGGTCGCGCGACCAGGCACGCGGTGGCGCTGGTCGCGTTCACCGCGCTGCTGCTGGTCCCGGCGACGGCCCTGGCAGCCTCGCCGGCATCGTCCGCCTCGCCGAGCGCCCAGATCACCTACCGCATCGGCATTCAGGGCGACGTCGACAACATGAACCCGTTCTCGACGTACATGACCATCCCGTGGGAGTGCTTTCGTGTCGGCTACAACTTTCTGACCTGGTACGACGAGAACTACCAGCCCACGCCCGACCTCGCCGACCCAGTGCCGACGGTCGCCAACGGCGGCATCACCGACGGCGGCCGCGTGTGGACCTTCCACCTGCGGCCCAACGTCAAGTGGAGCGACGGCGTGCCGCTGACCGCGAGCGACGTCGCCTACACTTACAACCGCATCCTGCGCCAGAAGCTCGGCATGTACATCGGGTATTTCACCAACGTCACCAAGGTCCAGGCCACCGACGCGCAGACGGTGGTCATCACCTGCAGCAAGCCCAACGGCGTGCTGACGGCCCTCTACGTGCCGATCCTGCCGGAGCACATCTGGAGCAAGGTGCCCGACAGCAAGGTCCAGACGTGGAGCAACGTGCCGATGGTCTCGAGCGGCCCGTTCCAGGTAGCGGAGGTGCAGAACGGCAAGTTCGTCAAGCTGACCCGCAACCCGTACTACAAGGACGGCTTCGGCAAGGAGCCGGCCGTCGATGTCGTCCTGTTCGACATGTACCAGGGGCAGGACAGCCTCGTGGACGACTACAAGGTGGGCAACCTCGACGCCGCCATCGAGCTCATCCCCGGTTTCTACCGGACGCTCAAGAACATGCCCGGCTCGACCCTGGTGGCGGCCCCGGCGCTCGGCTTCCACGAGCTGGGCATGAACTCCTACAAGAACGCCAAGAGCAAGGGCAACCCGCTGCTGCTCGACGTGCACGTCCGGCAGGCCATCGACTACGCGATCGACAAGAAGGCCATCGTCACCACCGCCATGGACGGCCTGGCGCCCGTAGCCTCGTCGCTGCTCTCTCCGGTCCAGGAGTACTATCGCTGGGCCGTGCCGGCCGCTCAGCAGTACACCTACGATCCCGCCAAAGCCCGGCAGATACTCGACGCCGCGGGCTACAAGGTGGGCTCCGGCGGCATCCGCGTGGCGCCCAACGGCAAACCGCTCAAGTTCCGTCTGGCGGCCCTGACCGACTACCCGACGGACATCCCCGCGGCCAAGATGATCAGCGCCTACCTCAAGGCCGTCGGCATCGGCACCACGGTGCAGATCATGGACGAGGGCGCCTTCACCGACGACAACTACGCGACCAACGACGATCTCTACATCTGGAACTGGAACGCCGACATCGACCCCGGCTACATCTTGAGCACTTTCACGACCGGCCAGATGCTCAACGGCAGCGATTCCGAGTACTCGAACCCCGCCTACGACGCGTTGTACATCAAGCAGTCAGAAGCCATGAACCCGGCCGACCGCAAGGCGATCATCGATCAGATGCAGCAGATCCTGTACAAGGACTCACCGTATGCGATCCTCTGGTACAACACGAACATCCAGGCCTTCCGCACCGACAGGTGGACCGGCTACAGCTCGGTGCCGCCGGGCGGCCACGGCGCGGCGTTGCGCAACATGCTGCGCATGAGCTACATCGACCTCAAGCCCAGGACGGCAGCCACGACGCAGAGCGGCCGCGGCGCTGCCGGCGTGATCGTCGCCGTAGTGGCAGCCGCTGTGATCGTCGTCGTAGCCGTCATCTTCCTGCTCCGCCGGCGGCCGAAGAGCGTCGAGCTCGAATGACCTTAGGTGGTGGATCGGCGGCGCAGGGACCGGCGCGATGGAGTCGGGTCAGTCGCCGTTCGCCCTTGAGCGCCACAGGCTTCTGACGGCTAGAGGGCGACCGAGCTTGCACTCAAAGGCCGACTTCACGTCGTCGGGATAGGCGATGGGGATCGGCTTCATCGGCGTGTCGCTGTCGGAGAGGATGACGCCACCCTCCTCGATCGTCTCGAGGCACTCCGCGGCGGCTTCCGCCAGGCGCGCGTCGCCGTGGCGAATGGCTTCCATGAGATAGGGTACGGCGGGCTCACCGATGCCGGCGATGGCTATCCTCGCGCGGTGGCATTTGAAGCTGGTAAGCGTGCGGCGCCCGGGAAGACCGGGGGGTCTGCTGATCTCGCGCAGCAGGAGTGGGATCGCGGGTTCCCCGATCAGCGAAAGCGCGACTCGAGCGTCGTTGGCGCGCAAGTCGGCCACGTTTGCGACATCGAGCGCCTCGATCAGGCCAGGGATGTCACCGTGCTTGAACAACTGTATGGCGCTGGGCTTGGACAACTCCCATCCCCCCTCAGGAGTCCTTCTACGTCACCGCACCGGGCGGGGTCAACGGTTCGAGAGGGGGCTTGTGTCTCCCGCCCTGACGACGTCCCCGCGAGTCCGGGGGCTGGACTTCCACGACCACCGCGCCGGGCGGTGCCCGGTCGGCGTCACCCCTAAGGCCGCGGGGGCGTGGTCGGGCCGCCCTGGCTATCGACGCGCGGCTCCTCGAGGATGGCCCTCATCTCGTCGGAGATGGGCGCGCGCAACAACAGGATGCCGTAGAGCGCGTCGGTGAGCTGGGTCGAGCTCTCGAGAAGACCGACGACCTGACGCAGCCGGTACTCGAGAAAGAAGTCGGG
>PMKK01000138.1 GCA_003157715.1 Actinomycetota bacterium | reverse complement strand
CACCTCGCCGGCCGCCCTCGACCGTGCCCGCCAGGGCTGTTCGGGCAAGGAGTGCCTGCCCTACCAGCTCATCTGGGGCACGCTGGCCGAGTATCTGGACGGCGCCGTGGACACGCTGGGCGCCGACGGCGTGGTCTTCGTCAGCATCGGGCGCGGCTTCCAGGCCTGCCGGCCGAACCTGTTTCCGGTGGCCCAGCAGATCCAGCTCGAGCGTCACGGCTACGCCGGTGCCGTCGAGGTGGCCGACTTCACCCTGCTGTTCGAGGACTGGTCGCTGACCTCGGCTATCTGGATCGCCTCGGCCGCCGCCGACCTGCTCAACATGATGCGCTTCTACCACTACGCCACCGAGCCACGCCGCGGCGCCTCCGAGGCGCTCTATCACGCCTACGCCGATCGTCTCGAGGCATTGCTCGCCGTGCCGCGCCTGACCGGCAAGGTGAAGGGCTTAAACCATGCCCGGGCGCTGCTGTCGCGCTGCGAGGTGCTGATCGCCTCGGCTGCCGCCGAGTTCGCGGCGCTCGAGTGTGGCGGTGGCGCCGGCGGTGGCGCCGGCGGTGGCGCCGAGAACGACCCACGCACCGTCTTTCTCTGCGGCGACATCTACCTGCGGGTCGATGAATGGGGGAACGACGATCTGCAGCGCAAGCTGGCCGACCAGGGTCTGCGCATCATCTTCGAGCCCTTCGGCGAGATCTTCGAGCTGCTCGCCCTGCGCGACGCGCGCGAGCACGGCCTGACCACGCGCCTTGGCTCAAAGCGCGTGGCGACGCTCAAGTTCATGCGCTACGTGGTCAAGCGGCTGCTGGGCGCCGCGCGACCCCACGAGCCCTGGATGTTCTGGCACGACGTCGGCGACGTGTGGAAGGCGAGCGAGCCGCTGTTCGACGGCTATCCGTTCGGCGAGACGATCCCCACGATCGGCGGCGCCCTGCTCACCTGGGCCACGCAGCCCATCGACGGCGTCGTCGTGGTCTCCCCGCGCGGCTGCGGACCGGCGCTGGTCAGCGAGGCGCAGCTGCGCCGCGGGGCGGACTTTCCGCTCCTGTTCGTCTACAACGACGGCGACCCGGTCGACGAGGAGCGCCTGGCGGGCTTTGCCTGGCGGCTGCGCGCCCGGGAGCCGCGCCGGACCGGTTCGCAGCCGCACCGGACCGGTTCGCAGCCGCGCCGGATCGCGTCGCGGTCGCGCCGGACCGCGGTCGAACCGCGCCAGGTCGCCCTGGAGCCGCATGAGCCCGCCGCCGGCCGGCACGAGGTCCCCCGGCCTTAGTCGGCGGCGAGCACCACCGTAGTGCCCGCCGGTGCGTCGAGCCGCGTGAGGTGGCGGTCCAGGGAGCCGTTGTCGGTCCCCAGCCGCGAGATCACCGCGCCGGCCGGGCTGCCGTAGATCAGCACGCTGTCGCCGCGCCCCGGCCCCATGCGCACGCCGATGTTGGACGACACGGCCGAGTTCTCGCGCGCGCCGCTGCGGTCGACCAGCCAGACGTTGGTCCCTGAGTAGGCGTCGAGCGAGCGCGGCACTCCGGGTGCATAGAAGACGGCGCCGAACCGGGTGGGCAGCGCCGACACGGGCTCGTCGGTGGCGGCGACCCCGGTGTCCCAGACCGACACGAGGCGCATCGTGCGCGGGTCGACCCGCAGAAAGCGCAGGGTGAACGCGGGGTCGCTGCTTCCGGCGAGGACGTAGACGATGCCATCACCACCTACCGTTGCCGCGAGGATCTGCGTGTAGCCGCCAAGCGAGACGCTCGCGTGTGTCGCGAGGTCGGTCACGGCGGCGGCGAAGGGTGTAGCGCTCACGGCCAGCACGCGGCCGCGGGCCGTAAGCAGCGCGGTCACGTGGCCGCGGCTCGCGGCGCGGGCGCCGGGCGCCGGGCCGGACAGGGTCAGCAACGCGCGCGGGTCGGGCACCAGCGTGGGGAGCCGCAGGCGGGCCGCCGTGCGTCCGCTGTTCAGGTCGACGGCCATGACCGCCGCGTGGCGACCCTGACCCATCGGCAGGTAGACGAGATCGCCGGCGACCACGGCAGTCGTCATGTCGGCGGGGTCGAGTGAGGCGGCGACCGTCACCCAGGTGCGGGTGGCGGGCTCGTAGCGTAGCAGACGGTGTCCACCTCCGGTGTCGGTCACCAGGACGATCGGTCGCCCCCCGCCGCTGACCAGACGGGCGGTGCTGCCGACGCCCAGCGAGCTGTCCGTCGCGACTCCGGCCCTGGTGAGAGTGGCGGTCAGGGAGCCCGCGCCGTTACTCCAGACGACGATGCTGCCGGCGTTCGACGACCACAGGGTGCCGGCGCCGCTTTCGACGGCGTGGCCCATGCGTGATCCCCAGACGAGGAACGCGACGGCGATGAGCACCGCCGCGACGACGCCTGCCGTCTGAAGTGAACGGGTGCGGTTGAGGGTGAGCTTCATGTCGCCAGCGCGTCCATGGACCAACGCCAGTCTACACGTGCCCCCTCAGGACGCCGGGGGACGGTGTGGTCACGGCTGCGCGGGCAAGGAGGCGCCAGGTCGCGAGACCGTCTCGGCGGAGCTCGAGACCGTGCCGGCAGACTCGCCTCCGGGTGAGTCCCGCCCTATCGGCGGTAGTAGGTGCGCACGGACGGCAGCAGTGTGAGCGCGACGATGACGATCCCGACGCCGGCGTAGAGCGGCTGCAGGAGGCTGTACGGCACGATCGATGTTTCGACCGCGATCCAGATGACGAGCCCCACGCCGATCACGCCGGACAGCGTCCAGCCCCAGTACTGGTGACGGAACGGATTGGCGCGCTCGAAGACCGCGGCTTCGGGCCGGCGGACGAGCACCCAGGCGGTTACCAGGGGACCAATGCCGAGCACGACGAAGAGGATGATCCCGGGGATGAGAAAATCCTTGAACGGCGAGCCGTCGAGGTCGCTCAACGGCAGCTTGATGATGCCGCCCTTGGGAGATGCCACGAGGGCGGCCCCGCCGCCCAGGGCGCCGACCGCCTGAAAGAGCTGCACGACGATCAGCGCGACGAGCGCCGCCGGCCGTCG
>PMKK01000204.1 GCA_003157715.1 Actinomycetota bacterium | reverse complement strand
CGGCCCCGTCGTGGCGGTCGCCGCCCTGCGCGGCGTGTCGGCCCTGGCCATCGAGAGCGACGCTCACCTGGGGATCACCAACCGGCTGCTCGCGCGGCTCGTCGCGCGCGTCTGTCTGAGCTTTCCGATCGAGGGTCGCCGGCCGCCGAAGTTCGTGCTCACCGGCCGGCCGCTGTCGGGTGCGCAGCTGGCCGCCGACGCGGCCTCGGGCCGGGCCGCCTTTGGTCTGAGCGAGGCGCTGCCGGTGGTGCTGGTCTTCGGCGGCAGCCAGGGGGCGCGCAGCCTGAACCACGCCTGTCTCGAGGCCTTCGGCTCCGGCCCGCTCGACTTTCAGCTCGTGCACGTGTGCGGTCCGCGCAACTTCGACGAGACGAAGGCCGCGCTGGCGGCTCGCGAGCCCGACGTTGAGCACTACAAGCTGCTGCCCTACACTGAGGATCTGGCCTACGGTATGGCGGCGGCCGATCTCATCGTCGGCCGGGCCGGTGGGTCGGTGGCCGAGATCGCCGCCCTGGGGCGCCCCGCCATCCTCGTGCCCTACCCGCAGGCTACCGCCGACCATCAGAGCAAGAACGCCGCCTGGATGGCCGCCGTCGGCGCGGCTGTGGCGGTGCCCGACGCCGAGCTCGACGGGCGGCTGCTCGCGCGTCTGGTCGGCGAGCTGCTCGGCGACCGGCAGCGCCTGGCGCGCATGGCGGCGGCCAGCAAGGCGGCCGGGCGTCCCGATGCCACGCGGCGCGTGGCCGACGAGGTCGAGGCGCTGCTCGCCCGCGGCGCGTGAGGCGGGCGGCGTGACGGACGGCACGACAGGTCCAGAGGCAAACGAGGAGTCGAGCGTGAAGCAGGAGACAGGCATCCCTTCGCCGGTGCATCTGATCGGTGTCGGCGGCGCCGGCATGAGCGGTATCGCCGCCGTGCTGGCCAGGCTCGGGGTGACGGTCACGGGCTCCGATCTCAAGGTCTCGCGCTACACGCGGCATCTCGAGGAGTACGGCGTGCCGGTCTGTATCGGTCACGACGCGGCTCAGGTCGGCGACGCGGCGCTCGTGGTGATCTCCTCGGCCATCCCGCCGGGCAACCCTGAGCTGCAGGAGGCGCGCCGCCGCGGCTTGCCGGTGCTGCAGCGCGCCGAGATGCTGGCGCGCATCATGGCGACGCGCCGCGGCGTGGCGGTGGCCGGCACGCACGGCAAGACCACGACCTCGTCGATGATCACCCATGTGCTGCTGCGCTGCGAGCGCCGGCCCACCTTTCTCGTGGGCGGCGACCTGAACGACGTGGGCTCCAACGCCGGCGTCGGCGACGGCGAATGGCTCGTCGCCGAGGCCGACGAGNNCGAGCTCGACCACCACGCCAACTATCGCTGCCTGGCCGACGTGCACGACGTGTTTCGCCGCTTCGTGGCGCTGCTGCCGGCCGGCGGCCGGCTGGTCGTCGCGCGCGGCGCGGGAGCCGACTTTCTGGCCGGCGAGACCCAGGCCGAGATCACCTGGTACGGACTCGCCGGCGCCGGCGAGCCCGTGAGCGCCGCTTCCGCGGCGACCGGCGCCGGGAGTCCGGCGCGCGGCGCCGCCGATCTCACCGCCGAGATCGAGCGCGCCGACGATCAGGGCAGCGACTTCGTGGTGACTCGCGACGGCGAGCGTCTCGGGCACGTCACGTTGCGCGTGCCCGGTGAACACAACGTGTTGAACGCACTGGCCGCGCTCGCCGCTCTGGCGCACGCCGGCGTGAGCTTCGACGAGGCCGCGCCTCACCTCGCCACGTTCAGCGGCGCGGCGCGGCGCTACCAGGAGATCGGCCGCCACGGCGGTGTGGTCGTGATCGACGACTACGCACACCACCCGACCGAGGTCGCGGCCACGCTCAAGGCAGCGCGCAGCGGCTCCTACCGGCGGGTCATCGCGGTCTTCCAGCCGCATCTGTTCTCGCGTACGCGCTACCTGCAGCGCGAGTTCGGACGGGCGCTGACCATGGCCGACGAGGCCATCGTCACCGACATCTTCCCGGCCCGCGAGGAGCCCGAGCCCGGCGTCACGGGCAAGCTCGTCGTCGACGCCTACCTGCTCGAGCGTCCCGGTGGTCCGGTCCTCTACCTGCCGCGCCTGGGCGACGCGGTGCGGTATCTGCGGGCGAGGGTGCGCCCGGGCGACCTCGTGCTCACGATCGGCGCCGGCGACATCCTGCGCGTCGGCGAACGTCTGCTCGCCGCCCTCGGGGACGAAGCGACACCCGGGGATACCGGCCGCGAGCGATGAGCACGACAGGCCGGCGTCGGCGCCGCGCGCTCACCACGGTCGCGCTGGCCTTCCTGATCGTCGTGGTGCCCCTGGGCGTCTACACCTGGGGCCGTGAGTCGGGCACCTTCCAGGTGCGCCACGTCGTCGTGGCCGGCGAGCGACCGGCGCACACCAGGGTCCTGGGCGCCGTCCTGCGACGGCGCTTCCTGGGAGTCAACCTGTTCATGGTCTCGACGGCGCGCGTACGGGCCGCCCTGGCCGGGTTTCCGTACGTCGACCGGGTCGTCATCGACCGCGATTTTCCCGACACGCTGCGGGTGCGTATGACCGAGTATGTGCCGGCCGCCCTCCTGCGTTCCGCCGGCCGCTGGTATGTCGTGTCGAGCGGGGGACGGGTGCTCGCCCAGGCGAGCACCTCCGCCGCCAGGAGCACGCCGTCGTCTACGACCTCGCCCGCGAGCGGCTCCTCGTCAGGCGGGAACGGCGCGACGACGAAGAGCGGCTCGCCGGTCGCGAGCAGCTCACCGACGGCGAGCGGCACGCCGGTCGCCACCGCAACCGGTCTGTCGGCGGGGCAGTCGTCGTCGACGGCCCCGCCGCGGACCTCCGACACGACGCTGCCGCGGCCCCCCGCGAACGTTCGCCTGCCGCGCGGCGCGCGCCATCTGCCGGTGGTCGTCTCGAGCACGCCGGCGACCGTCGGTACCACCGTGACCGACCCTCACGCCCGCCAGGCGCTGATCGTGCTCGCCGCCTTGCCGGTCGCCATGCGCCGCGACGTCTTGGGCGCGCGGGCGACCGACACCAGCATCCGCGTCTACGTCACCGGTGGGACCACGATCGAGTTCGGCGACACCGGCGGCCTGCCGGCCAAGGTCGTGTCGCTGAAGGCGGTGCTCGCTCGCTACCGGGCACGCCACATCGCCTGCACGTTCGTGGACGTCTCGGTCCCCGACCGGCCGCTCGGCGCTCCCCAGTTGCCGGCGCCGGCCGTGCAGGGCGGCGCGCTGGGAAGCACGCCGTCGACTACGCCGACGACTACGCCGGGCGCGACTGCGAGTCCCGCGCTGTGAGATGCCGCGCACAAGCCTCGCGGTACTCGCGCGGCCGCGGCGCCCGGTCGTGCCGTGGCCGCGCCACCCGGCCGCGCCATGCGGCCGCGCCGCAGGCCCGCGGCTGCGGCGCGAGGGCGGCAGACTGTTTGACACTCGACGCGACCGGCTCATATGCTACGAGCGTGGTTCTACCTCATTTTGTCGTCAAGGGTTTGTGCACAAGAGAATGCCTGCAAGATGACGAATTCGTGAACCATGCTCCACACGTTTTCAACATGTCTCAGGGGCCGCTCGACGGTGGTCGCCGACAACA
>PMKK01000144.1 GCA_003157715.1 Actinomycetota bacterium | reverse complement strand
CTGCAGCTTCATGCCGAGCCGGAGCCTGTTCCACACGACGGCGGCGATCCGGGCACGATCGTTCGCGGCGCGCGCCTCGCGCTCGATGAGCGAAGCGATCGTGACGACGTCGTACGGCGTGAGGTTCGCCTTGGTCGCGCGCCGCATCGGCACCTCGGCGAGGTTGGCCTTGAAGGCCGCGATCTGCAGGGTGATGAAGCGGAGCGGAGTGACGGTGGGAAACACCTCGTAGGTGGCGGGGAAGAGCAGCCCCTGCAGCGAGTCACCGCGCTTGTAGCCGGCCACGTCCACGGTCACCGGGTGACGCTGGGTCAGGTCGAGGTACCGCGCCGCTGAGAAGCCGGGGATCCTGGCGTGCAGCAGGGTCGCCGTCTGGGCCAGCGTATAGCCTTCGGGGATGGTGATCCTGATGGTGCGCGCGGCGACACCGGCGACCAGCGCGCTCGCCAGCTTCGAGTACGGTTCGTTCACCCGCAGCGTGTAGGTGCCCGCTTTGAACCGTGAACCGCGGCCGTCGAGCCGGGCACGGATGACGAACGCCAGGGCGTGCGGCACGACCCGCTGCCGGGCGAGGACGTCGGCGATGCCGCTCAGACCGGAGCCCGCCGGGATGGTCACGGTCACCGGGCCGCCCTCGGCCCCCGTGTGAAAGAGGTACGCCGCGCCCGCGCCGCCCGCGAGCGCCGCCAGCACGATCACGGTGAGCAGCGTCTTGAGCAGCAGGTGGCGGCGGCGCGGCGGCCTCGTGCGCTCTCGCGCTCGCGAGCGTCCTTCTGAGCCGGCGTGGCGCTGTGGTGTCTCGGACGTCGTCTTCATCCCCTTCGCGTTTCGGAACACCGGGCAGCATAGGGTGCCGGTGGGCCTGCTTCAAGCTTCGAGCGCACGTGGCGCGGGCCGGACCGGCGCGGCGTCCTGGGCCGCGATCTGCCTGAAGCCCCCATTCGCGACGTCCGGCCGGCCGTTCTCAGCTGACGCTCAGGATGTCTCAGGAGACGCACAATCGACTCACATGGTCGCTTCAAACGCGGCAGCTAGGGTGCCTCAAGACATCTCTGCAAGCGAGTCATTGGAGGATCGACCTTGTTTCTGAACTACCTCTTTCGCGAATTGCGCCACAGGCATCGCCAGGCGGTGCTGACGGCGCTCGGTCTGGCGCTGGGCATCTGCCTGGTGGTGACCGTCTCGGCGAGCGCGGGCGGCGTGCGTTCCGCTCAGAACCAGGTGCTGCATTCGCTCTACGGCGTGGGCACCGATATCAGCGTCACCCAGAGCGCCAAGAGCGGCTCGGGCGGCGCGCAGCAGTTCGCCATGAACCCCGGAAGCACGAAGAAGCAGGGCCAGAGCTTCGCCCGCGACCGCGTGACGAGCACCATGGGGCTGGCGCTGCTCAGCACTACCAAGGTCACCGCGGTCAAGTCGCTGAGCGGCGTGAGCTCCGCGGTCGGCGGCCTCACGCTGTCGTCGATGCACGTCAGCGGTCACTTCGCCAAGGTCTCGGGCTCCACCAGCTCCAGCGCCAGCAAGAGCACCAGCGCGCAGCCGTCCACCTCGAGCAGCGGCTCGGCCACGCCCAGCCAGTCGCCCATCAAGATCAGCAGCTTCACGATCGCCGGCATCGACGTGAGCGACCAGACGATCGGGCCGCTCAGCTCGACCACCCTGACGAGCGGTCGCACGTTCACCTCGAGCGAGACCAGCGCCAAAGTCGTCGTGATCGATGCCGCCTACGCCAAGCAGAACAGCATCGTCGTCGGCGACACCATGAAGATCTCGGGCGTCTCGTTCAAGGTGATCGGCATCCGCAAGTCGGCGACCTCGTCGGTCGACGTCTACATGCCCCTGCTCATGGCGCAGACCATCTCCGGTGAGACGGGCAAGGTCAACGAGATCTACGTCAAGGCCACCAGCGCCACCCAGATCGCGACCGTCAAGGCCGAGATCAAGAAGACCGTCTCGGGCGCTACGGTAACGACCGCTCAGGACCTGGCAAACCAGGTCAGCGGCTCGCTCAGCAGCGCTTCGAAGCTGTCGAGCTCGCTCGGCAAGTGGCTCGAAGTGGCGGCGCTGATCTCCGCGGTGGCCGTGGCCAGCCTGCTGACGCTGTCGGGCGTGGGCCGGCGTGTGCGCGAGTTCGGCACGCTCAAGGCGCTCGGCTGGCGCAGCCGGCGCGTCGTCTCTCAGGTCCTCGGCGAGGCCTTCGTCACGGGGATCGCCGGCGGCCTTGCCGGCATCGTCCTGGCGTTCGGCGCCACGAAGCTCGTCGGCCGGCTCTCGCCGAGCCTTCAGGCGACGGTCGCCGGCACCACCGGCACGGCAAGCCAGGCCGGTTCTCCCGGCGGGGCCGCGGGAGCGGTCCAGAGCGTGGCCAACACGGTCACCGTATACCTGCACGCCGCGATCAGTCCCCGGCTGCTGCTCGTGGCCATCGCCCTCGCTATCGGTGGTGCCTTGATCGCCGGGGCCCTCGGAGGCTGGCGCGCGGCGGCGCTGAGCCCCGCCGACGCCCTCTGCCGGGTCGACTGACAACCGCAAACGAAAGGATCTCCCGCCATGCTCTATGAACTGAAAGGCGTCTCGAAGCGCTACCACGGGGCCAAGAAGAAGGTCGCGGCCCTGAACGGCGTCGACCTGTCGATCGCCGCCGGCGAGTTCCTGGCCATCCAGGGCTCGACCGGGTCGGGCAAGAGCACTCTCCTGCAGATGCTGGGCGCGCTCGACCGTCCCAGCTCGGGGTCGGTGTGGTTCGACGGCCGTGACCTCGCCACCATGCGAGAGACACAGCTCAGCCGTCTGCGGGCCGAGGCGTTCGGCTTCATCTTTCAGGCCTTCAATCTGATCCCCACCCTGACCGCCCAAGAGAACGTCGAGACCGCGCTGGTGCCGCTGAGGGTGCCGGCCGCCGAGCGCGTCGAGCGAGCGCGGGCGGCGCTCGCCGGCGTCGGTCTCGCCGATCGTGCCCGCCACGCTCCCGCCGAGTTGTCGGGCGGCGAGCAGCAGCGCGTCGCCGTCGCCCGCGCGCTGGTGCGCTCGCCGCGCGTGATCCTGGCCGACGAGCCGACCGGCAACCTCGATGAGCGCACGCGCGACGACATCATGGGGCTGCTCGAGGAGCTCTGGCGAGATCACGCCCAGACGATCGTCATGGTCACCCACGACACGCAGATGGCGGCTCGCGCCTCGCGCCGTCTGTGGCTGGACGCCGGCGTGGTCGCGGGCAGCGACGGGCGGTGCAGCGAAGACGTTCCGCTCTTCGCGGAGCCGCTCGTCGAGCGGGCCATCGCTTGAGGCGCGGCGACCGTTTCCGTCAGCCAGGCGCGCGTGCGCCGGGGGCCGCTTGGCGGCCCCCGGCGCACGCGGGGCGACTACCAAAGGAGTCACCGTGACGCTACGCACGTCGATCACCGTCAGGGCCGCCATCGCGTTGCTCGCGCTGGGGGTCGTCGCGACGGGGCTGGCCCTGGCCGGGTGCGGCTCTACGAAGGCGGTCGCTACGCCCACCGGGCGAGCCTCGGGCAAGCCGGGCCAGGGCGGGGGCGACCCCACGAGCATGGTCACCAGCCGGCTCGCCGCGCTCGTGACCAAGGGCACCATCACGAGCGCTCAGGAGAGGGCCGTGGCGAGTGCCGTCGCGAGCTCGATGACCGGTAACCGGCCTTCGGGAAGCGCGTCGCCATCGCCCGGGGCGCAGTCTCAGAAGCAGGGCGCCATGTTCTCGTCGGCGCTTGCCACGCTCGTCTCGAAGGGCACCATCACGAGCGCTCAGGAGAGCGCCATCGCCACGGCACTGAGCAAGGGGACGCAGGGCGCGGGCGGCCAGCCGCCTTCGGGCGGCCAGGCGCCCTCGACCGGGTGATCCCGCGGCGGGCGGGGTACGGGCGGGGTACAATCTCCTCCAGAGAGGGCGCCGCGAGGTTCGTCCCCTCTGGCTGCGGATTTCTGTCCCTGCGTCAAAGATCGCGCGTCTTCGTGTCAAGGGCGTGCGGGAGGTCGGCCGGCATATGCGAGCACGCTTCTGGGTGATCACGGTGGTAGTGGGAGTCGTGGTTGTGTGCGGCGCCCTGGCGGGAGTCGCACTGCTTGCCTGGCCCGCCCCGCGCCTTGCCTCCTCTGCCGATGCGCTGGGGCGCGTCAAGCTGCCCGGGTTTGCCGGGCACGTGGCCGGCGTGACCGTGCGCTCCGAGTCGGGGCGCGCCGTGCCCGTGGAGCTGCGCCACGGTGCGGTGTGGCCGCAGGTCAAGCTTGCCGCGGGCGAGCGGCTGACGGTAGAGCTGACGGTACGGCGGCCCGGCTGGGCGGGCTGGCTTGTCGGTCACAGCGCGCGGCGCAGCTTCGCGATCGTGACTCCCAGCGTCCATCTGCGCGGACGCTGGTTGCAGGTGAAGACCGGAGCACCCGTGACGGTCGTCTTCGACGCGCCGGTCGACCAGGTCTCGTTCGGGGGAGCGCCGGCGCGCTCGCTCGCCACCCCTCAGACGGTCGTGGGAGTGGGCCTTGTCGCCGGTGGCTCGCACAGTGCCGGCCAGGTCGGCGTCGCGGCCGCCGCCCGCTCATGGGAGCGTCTGTCGAAGCCGGTGCAGGTGAGCTGGTTTCCGGCGCGTCCCTATCCGCAGCTTCTCGCCGCACCAGCGTCCACGGCGAAACTCTCTCCCGGCGGGCAGCTCACGCTGACTTTCTCGCAGACCGTCCAGGACGTGCTCGGCGCCGCCCGGCCGCGGCTCTCTCCGGCCACCCCCGGCCACTGGCGGCTGCTCGATGCCCACACGCTGGCTTTTCAGCCGACCGGACTCGGCTACGGACTCGGTGTCGAGGTGAGCCTTCGGCTGCCGCTGGGCGTCCATCTGGCCGGCCAGACCGGGGCCACGCTGGCGCGCACGCTTCATTGGCAGGTCCCTCAGGGCTCGACGCTGCGGCTGCAGCAACTGCTCGCCGAGCTCGGCTACCTGCCGCTCGGCTGGCAGGCGAGCGCCGACACGGCGCCGACGCTCGCCGGCCAGCTCGCGGCCGCGGTCGCGCCGCCCGCGGGACGCTTCAGCTGGCGTTATGCGAACACGCCCAGCGAGCTGCGCGGCCTGTGGAGCGTCGGGCGGCCCAACGAGATCACGCGCGGCGCCGTGATGATGTTCGAGGACACGCACGGACTCACGGTCGACGGTCTGACGGGGCCGCGGGTCTGGCGCGCACTGATCGGCGACGCCGTCGCCGGCAAGCGCCGCACCGTCGGCTACAACTACGTCTACGTCCATCGCGACCTGCCGCAGTCGCTCAATCTGTGGCACAACGGGCACGTCATTCTGAGCTCGCCGGGCAACACCGGCGTGCCGTCGGCTCCCACGCAGCTCGGCACCTACCCGGTCTTCGAACACATACCGGTCGGCACGATGAGCGGCACCAACCCCGACGGCTCTCACTACAACGATCCCGGCATTCGCTGGATCAGCTACTTCCACGGCGGCGACGCGCTGCACTCGTTCAATCGCGCTTCGTTCGGCACGCCGCAGAGCCTCGGCTGCGTCGAGCTGCCGCTGGCCGCCGCCGCCAAGGTCTGGCCCTACACGCCGATCGGCACGCTCGTCACGATCGAGAACTGAAGGCGAGATGCCGCCGGTGTGGTTTGGCCAGAAGCGGATCGGCTGGGGCGCGCGGCCGGTCTCCTGGCAGGGCTGGGCGGTGACCGTTCTCTACGTGGCGCTCGGCTTCGTCGCGGCGCGCGCGCTCGCCGCGCACCACCTCGCGCTGTTTGGGATCGTGCTCGTCGTGCTCACCGCGGGCTACGTGCTCGTGGTCCTCGCCACCAGCAGCGACCGCCCGTGATGCGCTCGGCGCGCGTCCGACCCTGACGTGGCGCGCGGGCGAAGCCGGTCGGGAGACGGCTCGCGGCGTATCTACCGCAGCCGGCGCCGCACCCTGCGGCGGGCCGCGTTCATTGCCGCCCTGACCGTCGCGGTGAGCGCCGTGGCGCTGGCCGGGACGCACTTCGCCACACACCACGCTCGAACGCTGCCGCCGTCGGCCTCCGGCGCGGCCGGTCTCAGGCCATCGGCCACCGGTTCGCCTGCCGCCGGCTCGCCGGGCTCCACGGCCTCGCCGTCGGTCACCGCCTCGCCGTCGGCGACGGCCTCGCCGCGACTGCCCCTCGCGGTGGCCGCCTGGAGCCGCGGCGATCGCCGTTCGCTGCGCGCGGCGAGCGCCGCCCACGCCTTGAACGAGGTCGACCTCGACGGGTGGCATGCGCGGCCCGACGGCTCGCTCGTGCCGGAGTCGGTCGATCCGGCCTTCGTCGGCGAGGCGCATGCCGATCACCTGCGGGTCTTTGCTACGGTCACGAATCGCCTCAACGACTACTCGGCCTTCGATCCGGCCATCGCCGAGGCTATCCTCGCCACCCAGGCCACCCGCGCCCGGCACGTCGCTCGGCTGGTCGCTCTGTGCGAGACGCACCGATACGACGGCATCGACCTCGACTGGGAGTCGCTGCGGGCCGGCGATCGCGCCTCGTTCACGGCCTTCGTCCGGCTTCTCGCGGTCCGGCTCCACGCTGCCGCCAAACGCCTCAGCATCGCCGTCTACGACAAGACCAGCGACTACCCGACGGGCACCGAGGCCGGCGCTCGAGCCGCCGAGGGCTATCGCGCCCTCGGAGCGGCGGTCGATGAGTTCAAGGTCCTGACGTTTGGTCAGCACGGCTCGTTCACCGGGCCGGGGCCGCTCTCCGCGCCGGCCTGGGTGAGCCGCGTCCTCGCTTACGCGGAGTCTCAGGTGAGTCCCGCCAAGATCTACCTCGGCGTGCCGTTCTACGGTTTCGACTGGGGCCAGGGCGCGCCG
This sequence comes from Actinomycetota bacterium, assembly GCA_003157715.1. The sequence continues at coordinate 4,924 of PMKK01000144.1, read as the reverse complement.
CGCTACCTCCTGTGGTCGGGCGCTCAGGCGCTGCTTGCGACCTACCGGCCCACGGTGTTGCGCTCCGCGTCGGGCGAACCCTGCTTCCACTACGTGGCGGGCGGTGTCTCGCACACGGTGTACTACGAAGATCCCGTCTCGATCGCTCGCAAGATCGCCTTCGCCGCCGGCCGGCGGCCGCCGATCGCGGGCGTGGCCATCTGGGTGATGGGCGGCGAGGACCCGGCCTTCTGGCCGGCGATCCACAGGAAGGCCGGCTAGCGCGGCGTCGTGCGGGGCGAAGAGTCGGGGGCCATGCCCGCGGGCGCGAAGCGCGTCGGCACGACCTCGCCGGCGACCCGCGATTCGCCTCGGCCAGATGGCCGAGGCGCCAGGGAGCCGGTCGGCCGATCACAAAGACCCTGCCGGCGGCCGATGCGCGCCACTCCACCGGCTCCTATGCTCGTGTCGTGAGGTCCTTTGGGCCTCAGCGCGACCTGGCCGCATCGCGGCCGACGCGGGTACGACGGCAGGTCGCGCCGCGCGAACAGAAAGGGGCCGGTCATGGCACCGTCCGCAGTGCGACAGGACCTGGTGGGTCTCGGGGTCTTTTCTCGGGGCGGCACGAAGCTGGGGAAGATCAAGAGCGTCGTCGGTGACGGCGAATCCGCGGCGGAGTACCTGGTCGTCGGGCGCTTTCTGGCTCACGATCTGGTGATTCCCGCCGACACGGTGGAACTGCCGGGCGACCGCGTCGTCGTGCCCCACGGCAGCTCGTTCATCGACAGCGCTCCCGTTGTCAAAGCGAAGGGCTCGATCTCACCCGCGGACGCCGCCAGGCTGGAGGATTTCTACCGTCCACCCGTCGCCTAGCCCAGCTCGTTCAGCGCGCCGCGAGCCGCAATCCGTAGCCGGCCAGGACGGCGCGCAGCCATCCCTTCTGCGTTCGCAGCCGGCGGCGCAGGTCGGCGCGCAGCCGCGCGAGGTCGGCGAGATCGCGCTCGTCGGCGGCGCGGCCTCCAAACAGGACGGCGTCGAGCCGCGCGGTCAGCGCGGTCGCGTCGAGGCCGAGTCGCTCTCTGAGGAGCCCTGAGGTCTCGTCGAGGGTCTGCGAGCGCGGCACCACGATGCCGTAGTCGCCAAGCTCGGCGTAGACCAGCGACAGCGCGGCTCGCAGGCGACGGTCGGAGCTTCCCCTGCGCAGGCCGCGGCGCCGCACGGCGCCGCGGACGAACGGCCAGGCCGGCAGGGCGACGGCGGCCACCAGAGCCCAGACCAGCCAGCGCGGCGGCCCAGAGGGCACGGTCGTACTTCCGGCGGCTCCGCTTGCCCTGGCGGTCCCGGGGTCGGGAAGCTTCTGCAGCTTGGGTGGCGCGGTGCCGGCCGCGGCCGGCGTGCCGGCGGCGGCGTCGTGGGGGTAGGGATTGACGAAGCCGGCGCTCGTCGACGACGGACCGGCGCCGGGAAGGTGGTCGCCGGGCGTGGGGTCGAAGGGCACCCAACCGGCGCCGGGAAAGTAGACCTCGACCCAGGCGTGGGCGTCGTTGCGGCTGACGACGAACGTGTCCCTGGCGACCAGCGTGCCGGTGGCGAAGCCGACCGCCACGCGGGCCGGTATGCCGTTGAAGCGCTCGAGGACGGCCATGGCGCCGGCGAAGTGCTGGCAGTAGCCGACGTTCGTGTCGAACAGGAAGGCCGCGTACGGCGAGGCGGAGCGCGTGGCGGGCGGGGTGAGCGAGTAGGTGTAGCGGGAGCGCAGGTACTGCTCGATGCGCAGTGTGATCTGGTAGGGGTCGGTCGCCGTTCCCACGATCTTCTGATTCAGCTGGTAGAGCCCGAGCCACTCGCGATCGGCGGCGCTGTCGCTCATCGCGGCACGCCACTGCTGCCGCGAGGCGAAGTCGCCGGCCGCCCCCGCGAAGGGCAGCGCGACGTCGGACAGGACGCCGGCTGGGTAGTCGCGACCGCGGGCGACAAGGTCGGCGGGTTTGAGATGGGGGATGACGGCGGTGAGCGCGTAGGTGAACCGTGGTCCGATGGGCCGCGGGAGACGCAGCGCCCCCGCGCTGCTTACGGTGAGAGGCTCATGACTGCCGAGGACGACCACGCTGGGTGCGCCTCCGGTAAAGAGAAAGCTCGTGTAGAGGGACTGCACCTTGAAAGTCTCGGCGACCCTGATGCCGGCGGGCGCGCGACCGCCGGCCGGGATGTCGTAGCTGCTGCCAGGTCCCGTCTCACCATCAGTGGCCGGTCGGCCGCGGGAAGCGCTGCCGCGCCAGGCGTCGCCGGTGAAGGTGTCGAGCGCGTTGGCTCGCCAGTAAGAAGCGGCGGGCGAGTCGACTCGCATGACCGGAGCGTTGGTCCTGGGGTCAAGCAGGCTCGGGAAGTTCAGCATCCAGTCGAAGGTGAGGCGCGACGGGCTGTGGCCGAGGAGACCCCAGGCGCTCCAGTCCTGCCACGGCTTGCTTGCCGCCACGGGAGTGACTCCCAGCAGCAGCAGAGCGAGCAGTGCCGCGAGCACGGCCACGCCGGCCCCGGCCGCGACGCCCGAAGGCGCTCCTCGTCCGCGTTCGAGCGCTCGCGAGAGCGAGAGCAGGCAACCGGTCAACAAGAGAAAGGCGAGCGGCAGCACCAGTACGCTGCCCGCGCCGTCGACCGTCAGACTGAAGCCCAGCACCACCAGAAAGACGACGATGGCCGGCAGCGGCCGGCGCAGGCTGAGCGCGACGAACGAGGCAAGTCCGGTGGCGCCGTAGACGGTCAGCGCCAGAAGGAGCTTGAGCTGGTCGGCGCCGGCCAGCCGGAACGGGAACGTTCGTGCGGCGTAGTCGTGGGCGCCGGTGCGCAGCTGACCGAGGTAGAAGCCGTACTGGCCGCCGAGTCCGCGGGAGCCGGCCGGCAGAGGCGTCTGCGCGCGCGCCAGCAGGTAGGCGCCGACCGGCAGCAGGACGAGGGCGGCCGGCCAGGCGCGCCGGTCGATGAGTCCGGCGGAGCCGGCCAGCGTCGCGGCGAGTGCCGAGACGACCAGCAGCAGCGCGATCGAGGGCCGCCCGACGCGTGCGAGGCTGAGCGCGGCGACGACGGCCAGCGCGGCGAAACAGCCGAAGTAGAGCAGCCTGCCCGAGAGCTTCATGAGGGTCCTGTCGCGAGGCCGCGCTCCGCCGGGGTGAACGACAGGGCGGCGCGCAGGTCGTCGTCGCGCCTGACCGTGAGGCAGAGCACGCCCGCGGCGGCGAGCGAGATCAGCAGCGCCGGGTCGCCGGCGGAAGGCGCGCCGGAGGTCCGCGCAGCGATCGCACGCCCGGCGGAAGGCGCGTCGGCGGGACGCGCGCCGGCGGAGCGCGCGCCGGGGGCCTCGGCGTCGAATGAGCCGGCGTCGACCAGGACGACCGACACCTGCAGGCCCTCCCGCCGCAGCGCGATCAGGATGCGCGCCAGCTCGCGGTCGAGCGACAGGGCCACCAGGGCCAGGATCTGCGTGCTTGCTAGACGGCCGCCGCGCGAGCGCAAGCTCTGCAGCGAGGCGGCCAGCGGCGCCCTGGCCGTGGGCGTCGCCTGGGCCAGTACGTCGAGCAGCTTACGGTGGCCGTCGAGGCCGGGCGCCAGGCGCGTCGAGCGCTGGCGGCCGTCGTGCGGCAGCAGCGTGACGCTCCGGCCGGCTCCGAGGACGAAGTCGGCTACCGAGCCGGCGGCCTGGACGGCGAGCTCGAAGTTGGTCCGCGGCGCGTCGCCGGCGACCTGTGAAGCGGTCGCGTCGAGCAGCACGGTAAGGTCGCCGCTCGCCGGGTCGTCCATCTCGCGCAACATCAGGTTGCCGGTCTTGGCGGTGGACTTCCAGTCGATGCGGCTCAGTGGTTCACCGGGGTTGTGCGGCCGGACGCCGCGAAACTCGGACGCGCCCCGCACGACGCCGCGCCGCCCCAGGCCACGACGCACGCCCAGGTCGGCAAAGAGGGCNNGAGCGCCGGCAGGTGATGGACTCCGCGGCGGGCCGGCTGCGGCGTGCTTCTCGCGGCGCGCTGCTGAAGCGATCCGAGGCTGGCGAGCTCGATCGTCTCGTCACGTGCCCCGAGGTCGCCGGCGGCGTGCGGCAGGGTGACCTGGAGTCCGGGGAGCTGGGAGCCGTTGGTCACCCGAAAGGTGATGACGAGGTCGTCACCCGAGGTCGGTTCGGCGGGGCTCAGCGTACGAGTCGCCGTGAGCTTGCGGCTGGTCACGGTCACCAGCAGCCACGACACGAGCAGCGCGGCGAGAAAGCCGACCGAGACCAGGTACAGCTCCCACGTGCCGACGAGCCGGGCCGCCAGGTACGTGACGGCCGCCACGCCCAGGAGAGTGAGGCCCCGGCTGGTGAGACGGACGATCGTCTAGGCTCCCGGTACGGGGATCCCTTCGAGGAGTCTGGCGATCACCGCGACTTCGCTCTGGCCATGGACTCTGGCGTCGGACGACAGGATGATGCGGTGACTCAGCACTCGGCCGGAGAGGTCCTTGATGTCCTGTGGTACCACGAAATCGCGCCCGCGAAGCACGGCCAGCGCCTTGGCGGCGCGCACCAGGGCGATGCCGGCGCGCGGGCTGGCGCCGAGGTAGATGTCGCGCGCGCCGCGGGTGGCGGTGAGTATCGCCACGACGTACCGGTGCAGCGCGGGCACGACCTTGACCCGGCCGACCGCCCGTTGCATGTCGAGCACCTGGGCTGCGTCTACGACCGCGTCGAGCTCGGCGAAGGGATCGCGTGAGGTCTGGTCCCGCAGGACCGCTGCTTCGGCGTCGGCCGCCGGGTAGCCCAGGCTGAGACGCATCATGAACCGGTCGAGCTGCGCTTCGGGCAGAGGATAGGTGCCCTCGTGCTCGATGGGATTTTGGGTGGCAAAGACGTGGAACGGCAGATCGAGTGGATAGGTGCGGCCGCTCGCTGTGACTCTCTGCTCTTGCATGGCCT
>PMKK01000299.1 GCA_003157715.1 Actinomycetota bacterium | reverse complement strand
CAGCACCCCGGCATCAGCGCCGAGATCGTACGCCCGCTGTTCGACGACGACCTGGTGGCCGGCGTGCGCCACCATCACGAGCGCTTCGACGGGGGCGGCTACCCCGACGGTCTGGCCGGCACCGCCATTCCGCTGGTGGCGCGCGCGATGTGCGTGGTCGATTGCTACGACGCCATGTCCTGCGAGCGGCCTTACCGGCGCGCCCTGGACTACCGCCAGTGCCTGGCCGAGCTGCGCCGCTGTTCCGGCGCCCAGTTCGATCCCGAGATGGTAGACGCCTTCCTGCGCGCCCTGCGGCGCCTGCGGCGGCGGCGGGCGGGCGTCGATGCGCTCGCCGTCGACGCGGCGCGGCTGGTCGACCCCGCCGGCCACTCGGTGCTGCGCAGTCGTGCCGACGAGGCCCGCGCGGAGTATCGGGAGATGGTCGCTGCCCTGCGCGAGTTTCGCGACGACCACCCGCCGGTGCGCTTCGTCACGACCTTTGCCACCGTGGGCGACCAGTGCATCACCGTGCTGGACACCGGTGAGTCCGAAAGCGACGTCTCGCATCTCGGCGACCAATGGCTGGCGCAGGACGAGCTGGGCGCGGTGCTGGCCGGCGACACGCCCGCGGCTAACGTCCTCAACGCCGACGACTTCGGCGTCTGGGTCACCGGCACGGCGCCGGTCCGCGGCCCCGACGGCGCGGTCGTGGCGGCCGTGACCGTCGACGCGCCCGCTCTGGAGGCGGGGGCCCAGGGACTGCAGACAGACCGCTCTCACACCCTGGCGGCCATGCTCCAGGCGGCCGCGATCCGTTACAGCCGCGCGGAGGTCGAGGCGATCACCGACGGCCTGACCGGGCTCTACAACCACCGCTACCTGCACGAAAGGCTGGAGGAGGAGCTCGATCGCGCCCGCCGGCGCGGCGAAAAGGTGAGCCTGCTGTTCTTCGACTGCGACGAGTTCAAGCGCTACAACGACGCCTACGGCCACAAGGCCGGCGATGCCGCTCTCGGCCGCATCGCGCGTATCACCGAGGCCTGCAGCCGACGGATCGACCTGGCCGCCCGCTACGGCGGCGAGGAGTTCGTGCTCGCGCTGGTCGACACCGACAGCGCCGGCGCCCTGGTCGTGGCCGAACGCATCCGCGCCGACATCGAGGCTTCGAGCAGCCTGGGCGGTCGGCCCCTCACCGTAAGCATCGGAGTCACTACCTGCCCCGACGACGCCGCCGCCAAGGACGAACTCTTAGACAAGGCGGACTGGGCCATGTACGCGGCCAAGCGCGCCGGCCGCAACCGGGTCCTGGCGTTTCGCGACGGCCTCGTGAGCCAGGAGACCTGGCTGTCGCGCCGCGGCAGGTGATCAGCGCTTCGCGGCCCGGCCCTTCGCGACCACGGCCGAGATGGACGACTTGAGAAGACGCACCTGCTTGCGCTCCGCGATCTCGACCACGACGAAGTTGTCGCGCACCTGTCGCACAGTGCCGCACATGCCGTCGAGCGTGACGATCTCGTTGCCCTTCTTGACGGTCGAGAGGAGCTCCCGCTGAGCCTGGCGGCGGCGGCGCTGAGGCCGCACCGAGATGAGGTAGAACACCGCGATGACGATCACGACATAGACGAACAGGATGACAACGGTCACGACGGCGATCCGCCTCCTTCGAGGGCTCCGACACAGACAGGGCAGGACACGTATGGCGATATCCTACGGCAACCCGGCGGCCCGCGCTGCTGCTTACCGGTCTTCGCTGAACGTCCCGCGACGCTCGCGGCCGCCACGGCGTCTTGAGACGGCGTCTCCACCGACGGCCGCTTAACAACCCTTAACCCGGTAAGCCGAGCCCAGCAGCCCTCCGGCACAGTTGACCCCGACGGTCGGGGTAGGTACCGTCTGGCGAGTCCGGGGACGCAGCGAGGCCGAGAACGCACCGTGGCCACCCGCATGTGCGACCAGCGCACAGGCGGCGGCTTGTATGAGGGGGTGGACACCACGCTCAAGAGAAGGCCCCCGCTGGCAACGATCGCCGGCCTGGTGGCGATCGTCGTCTCGGTCACTCTGGCGATCGTCGCCTACTCCTTCTATCCCTGGGCTTTCAGCCCGGCCGCCAACTGGATCAGCGACCTCGGCAACACGCTGCTCAGCCCCCGTGGCTCCATCTACTTTCGGCTCGACATGATCGCCGTCGGCGCGGTGCTGGCCGCCTTCTTCGTCGGCCTGCGGGCCTGGGCCCGCGGCCAGCACATCGCCCTGAAGCTGCTGGTCCTCGTCGGCCAGATCAGCGGGCTGGTGGCCGCCGGGGCACTGGTGATGACCGGCATCTTCTCCGAAAACGACTACACGGCTCACGCGCTGTGGGCCACCGTGCTGTTCATCGCGCTGGCGACCGCCGTCTGGTTCATCGGCTGGGCTCCGGTCTGGCACCCCGACCTGCCGCAGAAGATCACTTATCTGGCCTTTGCCGCCTGCGCGGTCGACATCGTCTCCGTCGTGGCCCGGCGGCACTGGCTCGAATGGGTCGCGGTCGGGCTGCTGCTGTGTTTCGTGGGCGCGGTCTCGCTGGGCACGTGGTCGATGGCCCCCAGCCCCAGCCGGGCCTCGCGCGAGCGCTGACCGGGCCGCCCAGGACAGCGGCCGGACCGGACCGCCGGAAGACGTCGCCCGGCGACCGGCTTGCGACAGGAGCGCCGCCTGCCTCAGGAAGGCGAGTCGGCCGGCAGCGGGGGTCCCACCCGCGGCTGACGCGGCGTCGAGGCGCGCTGCTCACTCTCGGCCTCGGCCTCGGCCTGGCTGCGCTGGCGGGCGCGCTCGTCCTTTTCGCGGAAGACCTCGGCGGCGGGAGTGCCGTCGAGCAGGGCCTCGAACTCGCCGCGCTCGATGGTCTCGCGCTCGACCAGGATCTTGGCCACCGCGTCGAGCTGCTCGCGGTGGGCGGCCAGCACGGAGCGGGCCCGGTCGTGGGCCTCTTCGATGATGCGCCGGATCTCGTCGTCGATGGCGCGCGCCACCTCTTCTGAGTAGTCGGGCTCCTGCGAGAAGTCGCGCCCCAGAAACGGCATCGCCTGGTTGTGTCCCAGGGTGCGGGCGCCGAGCTTTTCGCTCATGCCCCAGCGCATGATCATCTGCTTGGCGGTCTCGGTGGCCTTCTCTAGGTCGTTGGCGGCGCCGGTCGTGATCTCGCCGAACTGGATCTCCTCGGCGGCGCGGCCGCCGAGGGTCATCGCCAGGGTGTCGTTTAGCTCGGCCATGGTGGTCAGAAACTTGTCTTCGGCCGGCAGCGAGATGGTGTAGCCCAGGGCCGCCCCGCGGGAGACGATCGAGATCTTGTGCACCGGGTCTGTGTGGGCCAGGAAGTGGCCCACCAGGGCGTGGCCCATCTCGTGGTAGGCGGTGATCGTGCGTTCCTTGTCAGACAGCAGGCGGCCCTTCTTTTCGGGGCCCGCCAGGACCCGCATGATGCCCTCTTCGAGCTCGGGCAT
>PMKK01000307.1 GCA_003157715.1 Actinomycetota bacterium | reverse complement strand
TCGAGTCGACCGAGCCGAAGCTGATGCCGCCTTGCGAGGCCAGCACGCCGATCACCCGGAACTGCACGCCGCCGACGTTGATCGTCTTGCCCACGGCTCGCAGCGCGCTCACATCGAGGTCGCTCGCCACGGTCGATCCGAGCACCGCGACCGGCAGGCTCTGGGCCGAATCGAACTGGCTGAAGAAGGTGCCGGACTGCACCGTCAGGTGGTCGATCGTAGCGATCCCCGAAAACGTGCCGCTGACAGTCGCCATGGCGCTCGTCGAGCCGAGCGTCACGGTGGCGCTGGTGTCGACCGTATAGACCGTGCTCTTGACCCCCGGCGTCGCTTTGATGGCCGCCAGGTCGCTGGCCGATAGCGCCGTGGCATTCGACGAGAAGCTGCTGGTCTCCACCGTGATCGTGTCGGTGCCGAAGGAGTTGAACCGGCTTTCGACCGACTTTGTCGAGCCGCTGCCGATCGAGGTCAGCGCGACCACCGCGGCCACGCCGATGACGATCCCAAGGATGGTCAACACCGCCCGCAGCGGGTTGGCGCGCAGGCTCGAAAACGCCATGCGCAGAGACTCGAGGGCGACGATCATTGGCCGCCGCCACTCGGAGGCGCACCGCCCGCCCCAGCGCCGCCGCCCGCCGCACCGCCGCCGCTCAGGCTGTTGAGCACGCTGTTGGAAGCTTTCGACGTGGCGCTCGCCGTCGTGGTCGGCGAGTACGTCCCGGTCATGACTACCTCGCCGGCCGCCAGGCCGCTCAGGATCTGCGTGTAGGCCGAGGTGGCCATGCCGGTAGTGACGTGACGATAGACGGGCTTGCCGTTGCTCATCACGCGCACGTACGAGCTGCCGGTGATGGCGCTCGTCGGCACGACGAGCACGTTGCTGCGCTTGGCGATCGTGACCGTGAGCGTACCGGTCATGCCCGGCTTGATCGATGCGGGGACGTTAGTGACCTGGAAGGTGACGGTGTAGTCGACGGTGCTCGACGAGCTGGCGGTCGAGGTCGAGGTCGACGAGGAGGCCGGCTCGCTGGCGATCGACGTGATCGCGCCGGTCAGCGACACACTCGTCGTACTGCTGACCGTGAGCTGCGCCTTCTGGCCCACCTTGAGCTTCGCGATGTCGGCCTGACTGACCGAGGCGGTCGCCTCGAGCGGGCGCGGAAAGTCCACGGTCGCCAGCGAGGTCCCGGCACTCGCGCTGCTGCCCAGACCGACACTCCACGACTCGATCACCGCGCCCTTGGGCACCCAGACGAACCGCGAGGTCGTGATGACACCGGTCTCGCTCAGGCCCTCGTCTGACTGCCAGTCCTCGAGCGCGGTCTTGGTGGTCGCGCCAAAGTCGCCGTCGATCGTGCCGCTGTAGTACCCGTCCGCCGTCAGGGCACGCTGCAGCGCCTCGACGTTGACCTTGTCCTTGCCCGTCGTGAGGCTGGTGGAGAGGTTCTCGTACAGCGGCGTGGCGCTCACGAACGCAAAGACGCCTTTGCCAGAGACGTTGAGCAGACGCTGCAGGGTGTGCGGCGTCGCGCCGGCAGCGAGGGCGATACCGGTCACGACGCTGGTCTGGGTGGTAGCGGACGAGGTCGTGCTGCTCGTCGTCGACGTGGTCGATGTGGTGCTGGTCGAGCTATCGGTGGAGCTCGAGCTCGCCGAACTGCTCGAACTGCCGAGCGCGATCGTCGTCGAATCGCGAGCGTTGCTCAGCGTAAAGTCGGCTTCCACCGTCTTGGCGATCGATCCGGTGGTCGCTTTTGCCGTCAGGTAGCGGACGGCCTCTGCCTTCTTCGAGCCCAGCAGCAGCACGCCGGCAGCGACCCCGGCGCCCACTACGACCACACTCACCAGGAGCCACCACCAGCGTCGTTTCCCTCGTTTCATGGGCTTGTATCTCCTTTGCGTCGAGGGACTGGCGGCTTGACGGACGGCAAGCCGGAATCGGCGCCTCTCACGTCCCGCCGCCGGTTGACTGCGAACCGCCTTGCGAGGCCGGCGCCTGGCCTTGCGGCTGACCGCCCGCGGCGCCCGAGAAGCCACCCATGGTGCGCTCGTAGACCACGTTGTCGCCGGCGCTCAGACCGGAGACGATCTCGGACTCGGTCTGATTCTGCTTGCCGACGACCACTTTCTTGGTGGTCGTCTGGCCGCCGGCGACCACCCGGACGGTGGCGTTGCCGCCGCTGCCCTTGATCGCCGCCGTGGAGATGATGAGCACGTTCCTGGCGAGCACACCGGCGTCTATGGTGGCCATGCCGACGGACTTTGCCGTGACCCCGGTGGGGAGCTTGGCGATGGTGATCTGCACCGTCGCCGAACTGTCGCTCGAGTGCTGCACCGAGCTCACGGTGCCCTTGGCGGTCTTGCCGGAGAACCCGCCCGGCGCGGCGCCTTGCGTCCCGGTGCCCGGCATCGAGCTCGGGCCGCCGCTCGGTGCCCCGCCGCTCGGGACCGAGCCCGAACCGGTCCCCTGGCCCTGGGCGGAGGGGGCCGCGCTCGGACGCGCGGACCCCTGGGCGGAGCCCTGTCCGCCACCGCCCTGTCCCATGAAGACGAGCGTGACCGTCTGGCCGGCGGCCACTTGAGAAGCACCGTCTCCGGTAAACGTGGCGGAGCCGGTCGCCTTGCCGGCGGCCACGGTGAGAGTCAGCTTTCCGGTCAGGGTCGCAAGGAGGTTGCCGCGCTTCACGGTGACCATGGTCTGGACCGCCTGACTCGAGCTGCGGGTCGCAGTCGAGCTGGCCTTGCTGGAGCTCCCGCAGGCAGCGGCGCCCAGCGCCGTGGTCGCCACGAGCGCCACCGCCAGGACGGCGCCGGCGATGCCGGACCCGACTCTTACCCGCCGCGGCCCGTGCGGTTCTGGTTGTCTCATAGCGATCCCTCCATCGCGGATTCGTCGTGCAGTCGGCCGCCGCTTAACACGAGCCGTCTGTCGGCGTGCGCGGCGACGTCTTGTTCGTGGGTGATCATG
>PMKK01000051.1 GCA_003157715.1 Actinomycetota bacterium | reverse complement strand
GTTCTCGACGTCCTCGCCGACGTACCCCGCCTCGGTCAGCGCCGTGGCGTCGGCGATGGCGAAGGGCACGTTCAAGATGCGGGCGAGCGTCTGGGCCAGCAGCGTCTTGCCGCAGCCGGTCGGCCCGAGGAGCAGGATGTTCGACTTCTGCAGCTCTACCTCGCCGTCGGTGGCGCTCATCGCCTGGATGCGCTTGTAGTGGTTGTAGACCGCCACGGAGAGGATGCGCTTGGCCTCGTCCTGGCCGACCACGTAGTCGTTCAGGATGGCGTGGATGTCGCGCGGCTTAGGAAGCGTGTCGAGGTCGAGCGTGGCCGGCACGGCCAGCTCTTCGTCGATGATCTCGTTACAGAGATCGATACACTCGTCACAGATGTACACGCCCGGGCCGGCGATGAGCTTCTTGACCTGGCGCTGCGACTTGCCGCAGAAGCTGCAAAGCAACTGGTCGTTGCTGTCGATAGGTCCTGCCACTAGAGAACCTCCTATCGATGCGAGATGACGTCGTCGATAATGCCGTACTCCTTGGCCTCTTGAGCGGTCATGAAGTAGTCGCGGTCGGTGTCGTGTGAGACTTTCTCGACAGTCTGCCCGGTGTGCTGCGCGAGGATCTCGTCGAGGCGCTGACGCACCTGGATGACCTCGCGTGCATGGATCTCGATGTCGGCTGCCTGGCCTTCGAAGCCGCCGAGGAGCTGATGGATGAGGATCTTGGCGTTCGGCAGGGCGAACCGCTTGCCGGGAGCTCCGCCCGCGAGGATGATCGCACCCATGCTCATGCCGATACCGACGCAGATGGTCGACACATCGGGCTTGATGAACTGCATGGTGTCGTAGATGGCGAGGCCCGAGTACACCGAGCCGCCTGGACTGTTGATGTAGATGCTGATGTCTTTGTCGGGGTCGTCGGACTCGAGGTGGATGAGCTGCGCCACCACGAGATTGGCGATGTCGTCGTTGATGGACGTGCCGAGGAAGATGACGCGTTCAGAGAGCAACCGCGAGTAAATGTCGAAGGCACGTTCGCCACGGCTCGTCTGCTCGATCACCATCGGGACAAGTGGACTCACTATCGGATCGTCTCCTTTCGGTGCCCGGCCTTTCGCCTTCACCGAGGCATCGCAGCTACTTGTTGTCGGCCTCGCCGGCCTCGTCGGCCTTTGCAGACTCTGCCGCTTTCGCGCTCTTCCCAACCTTCCCCGCCTCGCCTGACTTACCGCTCTCGGCGGCTTTGCCGGCCGGCTCTTCGCCCGCCGTCTCGGCGGCGTCGTCGGCGGGCCTGGGGCTCACCGCGGTGGCGTGCTCGACGAGAAAGTCGATCGTCTTGGCGATGACCAATTCGTCGCGCAGCAGGTTTTGCCTTCCGGAGGCGTAGACGTCGATCACGAGCTGATCGGGGTCGCGCTGCAGCATCTCGGCGTCCTGCTTGATACGCTCTCGCAAGTCGTCGTCGCTCGCCGTGACCTGCTCGGCATCGCGGATGGCGGCCAGTACCAGGCCACGCTTGACCTCGGCCTCGGCCCGCGGCTGCAGTTCGGCCTCGGTCTGCTCTTTGGTCTTGCCGACCGCCTCGAGATACTGAGGCATCTCGAGGCCACGCTCGCCGACCGCCGACTCGAGCTCGTGGTAGAGCTCGTGAGCCTGACGCTCGATCATCGCCGGCGGCACCGTCACGGTCGCGTTGGCGACGGCCGCCTCGACCACCCGGTTGCGGTACTCACGCTCGACGGCCGTCTCGCGCGCCGTCGTCATGCGGGCGCGCAGGTCGTCGCGCAGTTCGGCCAGCGTCTCGAACTCGCTGGCCTGCGTGGCGAAGTCGTCGTCTAGAGCCGGCACGATCTTCTCTTTGATCTCCTTCATGGTGACCGCGAACGTCACCGGCTTGCCCTGCAGCTCCTCGGCGTGGTAGTCGCCGGGAAACTCGACTTCGAAGCTCGTCGTGGAACCAGCTTCGAGGCCCACCAGGTGCTCTTCGAAGCCGGGAATGAGATTGCCCTCACCGACCTCGAGCATGTAGTCCTCGGCGTGGGCGCCGTCGAGCGGCTCGTCGTCGACCGTACCGACAAAATCGATCTGCACGAAGTCACCCTTGACCGCGGCGCGACCTTCGACCGGCTTGAGGCTGGCGAAGCGCTCCTGCAGCAGGGCGAGCTGGGCGTCGATCTGGCCCTCGGTGATCTCGACCTCGTCCTTTTCGACTTCGAGGCCGGTGTACTGGCCGAGCACCGGCTCGGGACGCACCTGGACCTTGGCGGTGAAGGCGAACGGCTCCTTGCCGGTGAAGGCGCTGAAGTCGAAGTCGATCTCGGGCACTGAGACCGGGTCGAGATCGGCCTCGTCGACCGCGCTCTCGTACCACTCGGGCAGAAAGTCGTTCAGGGTCTGGTTCAGAACGTACTCTTCGCCGAGCCGGCTGACGACGATCTGGCGCGGGACCTTACCCTTGCGAAAGCCGGGAATGGTCGTCTCGCGAGCGAGGCGGGAGATGGTGCGCTCGAGCTTGGCCTCGACATCGTCGAGCGGTACCTCGACCGCGAGCTCGACCTCGTTCTCTGCAACCGGCTTGACCTCTGTCTTCACCTTGGAGTCTCCGTTTGTTCGGTTATTGCCCTTGCTCCACGCCCGGCGAACCCCGTTCGGGCCTCGGGCTCATGGGACTGAACACACATGGTGCGGGTGAGAGGACTTGAACCTCCACGGGCAAGCCCACCAGATCCTAAGTCTAGCGCGTCTACCATTTCCGCCACACCCGCAGGCGTTGTCGGCGAGGAGGTGCGTGGGGTGAGGGACGGGATTCGAAC
>PMKK01000223.1 GCA_003157715.1 Actinomycetota bacterium | reverse complement strand
GTTCACGGCATACAGGCAGCCGTCATCGAGCTCGTCCTGGACGTTCTTGATGGCGCCGGCCGTGCCAAGCGGCCGGTCTTCGACGACGTAGCGCACCTCGAGACCGTAGCGGCTGCCGTCGCCGATGGCCTCGCGCAGCGCGCCGGCCAGGTACCCGGCCGAGAACACGGCCCGCCTTACACCGTGGCGCGCGAGGTTCTCGAGGATGTAGCCCACGAACGGCCGGCCGACCAGCGGCACGACCGGCTTGGGCAGGCGCGAGGTGATGGGCCGCAGCCGGGTGCCCTCGCCACCGACCAGAACGACGGCCTGAGCGCACGGAGAGGCGCCGGACACGGGCCGGCCTACCTCGCCTCGTTTGAGGCGAGCGGCTCCGGCTCGACGGCCGCGGCGTGATCGTCGACCGTGCCGATGCCGTCGTACGACAGACCGGCCGCGGCCAGGCGTCCGGCGTCGAGCGCGTTGCGACCGTCGATCACGTGCCTGCCGTGCATGCGCTCGCGCACGACGTTCCAGTCGAGCTCGATGAATTCGGGCCATTCGGTCACGACGATCGCCGCATCGGCGCCGTCGAGGGCTTCGAGGGCGCTGGTGACGATCTGGACGTTCGGGAACAGGTCGGCATGCGAGCCGGGCGGCACCATCGGGTCGTAGGCCGAGACCAGGGCGCCTTCGGCGTGCAGGCGACCGGCGAGCACGATCGAGGCCGCCTCGCGCAGATCGTCGGTGTGCGGCTTGAAGGTGAGGCCCAGCAGCGCGACACGCTTGCCCCGCAGCCGGCCTACGCGCTCCTGGAGCTTGCCGACCACGCGGCGCTTCTGCAGGTGGTTGACCTCGATGACGGCGTTCAGCAGCTGAAAGTGATAGCCCGTGTTGCCGGCGAGCTGCTTGAGCGCCTGCACGTCCTTGGGAAAGCAGGAGCCGCCGTAGCCGATGCCGGCCTGCAGGAAGTACGGTCCGATGCGGTGGTCGAGGCCCATGCCGTCGGCCACCGAACGCACGTCGGCGCCGACGGCCTCGCAGACATTGGCGATCTCGTTGATGAAGGAGATCTTGGTGGCCAGGAAGGCATTAGAGGCGTACTTGATCATCTCGGCCGTGGGCACGGTCGTGCGCACGACGGTCGTCTCGATCGCGGCGAAGAGCCGCTGCACCTCGTCGCCGTCGGGCCCGTGGTAGGCACCGATCACGATGCGGTCGGGGTGCAGCACGTCGTCGACCGCGGCGCCCTCGCGCAGGAACTCGGGATTGGACACATAGCCGATCCCCGTGACCCCGGCAGCCTCGAGCTCGGCGGTGATGCGTTCGCCGGTGCCCACCGGCACCGTGCTCTTCATGACGAGCAGCCGCTCGCCGCCGCGAGAGCCCACATCGCGCACCACCCGGTCGACGCGCGACATGTCGGCGTCGCCCGACGGCGACGGCGGAGTGTCGACGGCAACGAAGAGAATGCGACAGCTCGCACAGAGCTCGTCGTAGGAGGTCGTAAACGACAGGTGATCGCGGGCGCCGGCGATGAGCTCGTCGAGGCCGGGCTCGTAGATCGGTATGCGCCCGGCACGCAGCGCCTCGATCTTGGCCTCGTCGACGTCGAGGCAGACGACCTGGTGGCCGAGATGGGCGATGCAGACGGCCGTCACGAGGCCCACGTACCCGACCCCGACGACCCCGACGCTGCGTTGCGTTTGCGGCACGATCCCTACCTCCCTGACTCCCGCTCGCGGGCGCCTAGTCTACCACCAAGGGGCGCGGCCGCGCCTGGTCGGGCCGCCCGCCGCCGGCACGGCGCCGCGACCGGCTACGGCGTGGCGGCCGGAGCCGACGCGGCGCCGAGCTCGTAGCTCGAGTTCTCGTCGTAGGGGTTGAGCGAGAGAGCGCGCCGGAACGACGCCGCCGCCTGACGTCTGAGTCCCAGGACGTTCAGCTGCATGAGGCCGAGCTCGTAGTAGGTGGCGTAGTTCCGGGGCTGCAGGCGGACCGCTTGCTCGAGGGTCGCCTGCGCCGCGGAGCCGCGACCCTGCTGCTGCTCGACCAGCGCCAGCGTGAACAGGGGGTCGACCGCGAGCGGATCGAGCCGGTGCGCGCGGCGCGCCTGCGCGACCGCCGCCGCAAGGTGGCTGTCACTGGCCAGGACGATGGACCTCGTGAGCGCGCGGTCCGACAGGTAGGGCGCAAGCCAGCTCAGGGCGAACAGCAGCAGCAGCCCCGTGGCCAGCGCGCGAGAGGCGAGGCCGAAGCGCGGACTCCGGGGCTCGCGAGAGGCGGCCCAGGACGCGGCCGACCGGCCGCCGGACACCACTTGCGAGTCGTCGCGGGACACCTCCTGCGAATCGTCGCCCGGTGCCGCTTGCGAGTCGTCATGCGGCGCCGCTTGCGAATCGTCGCCGGACGCCGCTCGCGAGTCGTCGCCGGACGCCGCCGGCGCCGCAGCGGCGGCGCGCAGCGCGCCGCCGGCGCGCGCGGCGACGCGCTGATGGCGGACGAACGCCGCGCAGACCCCTGTGAGCAGCAGGAACGCCACCGCGGCGGCGGCCATGTCCCAGTCCCAGTCGATCGTGATGTGGAAGACGAACGCGACGATCGCCGCCTGCAGAGCGGCCAGCAGACCACGATCGAGATCGCGCGCGGCACGCCCCACGGGCCGCAGCGCGGCGAACACCAGCCCGCCCACGGCCAGAGCGAACAGCGCCAGCCCGACCAGACCGAGCTCGCTCAGCACGTTGATCCACTGGTTGTGGGCATGCTTGACGACGAACGACGCGTTGAGCCGGTAGAGGTAGTTCGTGAACCGGAAAGTACCGGCGCCGCTGCCGGCCAGCGGGTGCTGCCGAAAGCCCTTCAAGCCTTCGCGGGCCATGGGGATGCGACCGTTGCTGCCGAGCGCGAGCAGCCGGCTGGCACCGCTCGTGCGCGGGTTGGCGCTGCTGTCGGACGAGGTGAACTGGTGGGCGACCTTGTGCACCATGCCGGTCACCCCGCCGTAGCGCGAAGCGAAGGCAAGGCCGCCCACGGCCACGACGGTCAGGGCGGCGACCAGGGCGACGGCGCCGGCGACCTGCCGCGAACGCCCCGGGAGCGAGACGCGACGTCCCGCCAGCGCGGCGATCATCTGGGCGACGACCGCCACGCAGATCGCGGCCAGCGCCCAGCGACCGAACAGATGTCCCTGGGCTGTGCGCAGCGCGTCGTTCGTGGTGGCATTGAAGAGCGTGTCGAGGTGGCGTCCGTGATAGAGCGCCACGGCGACAGGCACGGCGGTCACCACGAGGCTGAGGGCTCCCTGCAGCCGTTCGTTGGTGAGCACGAAGTAGACCACGAGCGCCAGCGCCAGGGCCAAGCTGCCGCCGCGCGAGAAAGAGAAGAACAGGGTGAAGGCAAAGAGGGCGAGCGCGCCCGCGCAGACGCCCCTGAAGACGAAGGGCAGGGAGCGCCGCGAGGCACCCTCGAGAGCGGGCACGATCGCCATGACGAGCATGACGGCAAGCACATTCCAGTAGCCGAGCGGCGCGCTCAGCCGCGCATAAAGATGGGCGTGCGTCACCACGTCCGGCAACACTTTTCCGAGGAAGGCGTAGACGGCCACCGGCACCATCGCCACGACGAAGCCGTACCCGGCAAGACGCAGCTGCGACGGCCCGGCCGGCGAGGCGGTCACGACCACCGCGACGAGCAGGTAGAGCGCGGTCACATCGAAGGCCAGCCACGAGAGGTCGGGGCCGACCGACCAGGCGATCGACAACCCGGTCCAGACGGTAAACGCGGCGAACGCGGCAAGGGCCACTATGGCGGGCAGGCCGAGCGCGAGGCGACGAGGCGAGAGCCACACCCAGACCGCGGCCAACGGGACGAGGATGAATACTACGGCCGCCGTGTGGGAAAAGATGTAGCCACCGGAACGAAACGACAGCGCAACGACGGCGGCAAGGACGGTCGCGACGGGCAAGCAGCGCAGGGCGCCCAACGCAAGACGAGCGAGCGGGGAGGCACTACGAGGCAAGACGGCACGCCGCGGGTCGGCTCTGGTCACTGCGAGATCGTGCTCCACAGGGGGCATTATACGTTCAACAGCAGGACCGTGAGCGACCGGTCGCACGTGGAATTCGTCTGACCGTCGTGGTATAAACCTGTTCGTTGGAGAGAAGTCCAGCAACTCGGACCGCAGATGGAGGGGTTTCCATGAAGATGAAGGTAGTGACCATCGCAGTCTTGGTGGTGGTGGCGATGCTTATGGTGGCCTCGGTCGCACAGGCAGCGTCGAGCAGCACCACGGCTATCATCAAGGACGCACAGGACGGCCATGTCGACGGCAACTACACGGCCGCCCAGGTCAGGGCTGCCCTGTCGTACCTCAAGGGTGATCCGACGCTGCAGCAGTACACAGATGTCGAAGGTGTCCTCCAGGACTACCTCGCCAGTCTGCCCGATCCGAGCGTCCAGACCGGCGGGCTCATGTTCACCGGCGGCTCTACCGTCGTGATCTTCGCCTTCGGTCTGGCTCTCATGGGCGGCGGCCTCGTCTTGCGCAGGCGCCACGCGTAAGGTCTTTCTTTTCCGATATCGCGGTTCGANNGCCCCATTTCATGGGGCGCTCGCTCTTTTTGGTTCTGGAGACCCCGGCGGGTAACTCCCCCCCGCCGCACCCCCGCCCCCGCACCGAGGAGCCCACTCAGAGAGGCATGACCACGGTCACTCCCTCTGCTCCGCCGACCGTCGGCAGCACCTGGGTCGTGCGCAGTCCAAGGTCGCCAGCGACGGCCAGCGCGAGACGCCGGTCCCCGGCGCGGTAGTAGACGATAGGCAGCGCGCCCGCTGAGAGCGAACCGGCCGGCGCGCTCAGCGCCCGGTAGCCGAACACGTCGAGCCTTGCCATCAGACGCGCGCGGGCGGCCGCGTCGCCGCCGACGACCCCGACCCTGGTAAGCGTCCGTTCGTAGAAGCTCACGCCGAGCCTGGTGGCGGCCAGCCGGGGCGCGAAGAAAGCGGGCTGTACGGCACGCACGAAGGTCGCCGCGTCGAGACGGGCCCAGGCCGCCACGAGAGCCGCCGAAAGACCGCCGCGGGTCGAGGCAGCGGACTTCGGACTGCCGCTGGCCACCGGTGTCGGGCTGCCGGACACCCCCGCGGTCGGGCTGCCGGACGCCCCCGCGGTCGGACTGCCGGCGGCGACGGGTACCCGGCTGGCGCTGGCGGCGGCAGTCGGGCTGGCGCTGGCCACCGGCGTCGGACCGACGGCGGCAGGTGCGGCGAGAGCGGCGGCAACGGGCGACAGCGGCAACCCGGCTGCCGCCGCCTGCGCCACGATCGCGTCGTTTGTGGCGGCGTCGCCGGGCACCTCCGACACGACGGTCGGCAGCGCGGCCACGCGCACGCCGGCCAGGGCAGCGCTCAGCACCGCCTTGGTGCGGACCGCCGGCACCGTGCCGGCAGCGGACCGCCCGACGGCGACAACGACCCCGAGGGGCGCCCGGGCGCGCTTGCCGGTCAGTGCCCGGCTTGCCGCGGCCGGCCGCGCGCAGGCCCGCAGCTCGACGCGCACGCCGCGCACGCCGTAGCGCCGTAACTGGGCTTCGAATGCCGTCCGGTAGCGCGTGGTCCAGCGACCCAGCGGCGAGGTCAGGACGAGCACCGCGCGCCCCGCGAGCCGGTCGTCGACCGTGGCCGGGTAGACCGGCGAGGCCGCGTCGAAGGCAAACGACTGGCGCAGGGCAAGCAGTGCGCCGGGTGCGGGCAGCCAGCGCGCGTAGCGGCCGCGACGCTCGGCCACCACCGGCAAGGAGCTCGTGACGAAATCGCCGGCATCGGCGCTGTTCAGGGCCGCGCCGATAGCCGAGACGGCCTGAAGCTTCAGAGTGGTGTCGATGTCGTTCGAGCCGATGATGTAGTTCACGAAACCGACCAGATTCAGCTTGCCGGCGCTGCCGTCCCTGAGCCAGAGCCGCAGATAGCGCACCTGACGCGACAGCGCCTCGTTGGTCGACTGGCGCAAGCTCCACACGCCGGCGAGCGGCACCGGGCGCGGGTGGATGAGCCCGCTCGCCACGTCGACGAAGCCGGGCATGGCGGCGCGCACGGCCAGCGGGTCGACCCTGATCCACGAGTCGAACGTGACGCCCAGCCGCGCGCTCAGCGCCTTCGCGCCGAGCCGCGGACCAGCCTCATCGACGATCTCAGACAGGGACTGAAACCCGGCGCCCGGCAGAAGGCACGTCAGCGACGGCGCGACGACGACCGCCGTGAAGCGCGCCTGGTCGTAGTCGATATGCAGCCAGACGACCCCGGCGCAGCCTTCGAGTCCCGGGCCGTTCACGAAAACGGCGATGTCGCGCGGCGGCGCCGACGGGGCGAGCGGCGGGCGGGTGGCCACCGCCGGCACGACCTTGTGCCAGGGCCCAGGCGTGGCGAGCAGGATGATGACGCCGAGGGTGACAAGGACGCCGAGCAGCAGGGCGGCCCACGGATCGAGGCGCCGCAGCACCGCGCGCACGCGAGTCACTTCACGCGGACGAACGACGTGGCGAGCGCCATCATCGTCTGGCTGGCGATCTCGTTGTCGAGCGTATTGGAGACCCAGCACAGGGTCTTCCCGGCCTTCCAGGCCACCATGTGCAGCTGGGTCCCGTTGTAGAACAGCAGATACCGGGTGCCCTTCACGGTCTTCGTCGCGTCGGGCGAGGCGATCGCCGGCGGATCGGTCCAGCCCATCTCTTCGATCTGCCAGTAGCCGCCGCTCGTCGTGGTGCCGACGACGACCGCCGCGGCGGCTTTGCCGTGGCCGGTGGGGATCGTGTAGGCACGCGACATGGTCCAGTCATACGAATAGCCCGACGCCCAGGCTTTGGGCATGCGCAGGCGGAGCTTGGTCCTGCGGTCGAGCTGTCGCCACTGGGCGGCGTCGTAGGAGGCCTTGGCGAGGATCGTCGGACCACTACTCGTCGTTACTTTCGGCAGCACCAGCTGCCCGGTGAACGCCGGTCCCAGAACGACGGTGACACCCGATTCGACGCCGGGCGCGCGCGGCACCGTGACCACTCTGCTCGGCGGCAGCATGGTCGCGATCGCACGAGCGTTGCCGACAAAGCCTTCGGTCGCATAGATGAGCGTCGCCTTGCTGTCGCCCTTCAGGGCGTCGCCGGCGACCTGCGTCTTGTACCCCTGAACGGTGAGCTGGCCGGCGGCGGCGGAGGCGCTGCCGGCGGTCGCGCCGCCGTTGGTGACGGTCACCGTGAACGAGCTCTTGGGCTGCGCTTCGGCCGCCGCTTTCTGCACGGGCGGCTTCTCTGGGTGAGTGAACTGCGAGACCACCGCGGCGACCTCGGTCGACGACGTCTGCAGCTCGTCGGCGCCCCCCACCACGACCGGGCTGCCGACCAGATGCGTCTGATAGATGTGCGAGGTGTTCACCCCGAGCACCAGCTCCGTGAGCGACAGAAACGCCTTGATCGACGAGATGTCGGAGACGGTGTTGCGGGTGATGATGTTGATCAGCTTGGGGAGCTTGAGCACGTTGTGCCAGCGCAGGGCCTGCCGCTTGAGCTCGCGCAGGAACAGCTGCTGGCGCACGATCCGGCCCCAGTCGGCGAGCTGGTCGTGGCGGAAGCGCACGAAGCTCAGCGCATTGCGCCCGGACAGCTTCTGATAGCCGGCCGGGAGGTCGATGGACGAGTAGCCGGTGACCGCGGTGTTGTTGTAGTACTGGCGGTCGACGTCGATGTACACGCCGCCAAGGTAGTCGACGATGTCGATGAAGCCGATGAAGTTGATATCGATGAAGTGATTCACCGGCAATCCGGTGAGCGTCTTGAACGTGCTGACCGAGAGAGCGGCGCCGCCGTCGGAGTAGGCCGCGTTGATGCGGTCGGTGCCCCAGCCGGGGATCTCGACGCGCAGGTCACGCGGAATCGACAGCATCGAGATGCTCTTGGTGCGCGGGTCGATGCGGATCAGCATGATGCTGTCGGAACGGCCCTTGTCGCCGGCGATGCCTTTGCGCCGATCGCTGCCCAGCACCAGGATGTTCACCGGTTCGTGCGCGGTGCGGGTGACGGTAAGCACCTTCTTGACCTTCTTGACGGTCACCTTGTCGCCCTTGGTGCTGGCGACCTGAGCGAGCGTGCTCTGCAGGTAGCCGACGCCCATGCCGAGCGTGGTGGCGGCCGCCACCACGATCACGAGCACCGTCCACTTGAGGACGCGCACCCAGGCGGGCGCGGCTGGTCTGCGAGGCGTCACGGTGTACCGGGTGTACTGCGGCACTAGGGGCGGCTCCGTAAACTGACGTGGATGAGCGGCATGTGGGTCATCCCACTACGAGGACGGCAGCGCCGACAATTGTACCGTACGGCCGAGCTTGCCGCATGTCGGGCTCGCCGGCCCGGGTCGGCGACCGTCTCAGCGGCCGGCGGAGCCGGCCGCCTATCGGTTGCCCGCGACACGCTCGACGTCGGCCCCCAGGGCGGCGAGCCTGGCGTCGAAGGCCTCGTAGCCGCGGTCGATATGGTGCAGACCGCGCACCTCGGTCGTGCCCTCGGCCACGAGACCGGCGATGGCCAGCGCGGCGCCGCCGCGCAGATCGGGCGCTTCGACCACGCTGCCGGTAAGCTGCCGCGGGCCCGAGACCACGGCGTGGTGGCCACTCGTGGTGATACCGGCGCCGAGGCGGTTGAGCTCGTCGACCACGGCGAAGCGATTCTCGAAGACGTTCTCGGTGACGATGGAGGTGCCTTCGGCCGCCGACAGGGCCACCATGAACTGGGCCTGCAGATCGGTGGCAAAACCCGGGTGCGGCAGCGTGGAGACGTCGACGGGCTGCAGCGGGCCGAGCGCCCGGGCACGGATCGTGCGGTCGCCCTCGTCGACCTGCACACCCATCGCCCGCAGCTTGTTCAGGAACAGCTCGAGACACGGCGGATTCAGCCCCGAGACACTCACGTCGCCGCCCGTCACGACGCCCGCGAGCAGGTAGGTGCCGGCTTCGATCCGGTCGGCGATGACTTCGTGGATGGCACCGTGCAGCGTGTGTCCGCCTTCGATCGCGATCGAGCTCGAGCCGGCGCCCTCTATGCGAGCGCCCATCGACATGAGGAACTTGGCCAGGTCGACGATCTCGGGCTCGCGGGCGGCGTTTTCGATGACCGTCGTGCCGCGTGCCGCGGTGGCCGCCATGAGGAGGTTCTCGGTCGCTCCGACGCTGGGGTAGTCGAGCGGCACCACCGCCCCTCGCAGCCCGTCGCAGGTGACCTCGATGAAGCCGTGCTCGATCTCGATGGCGGCGCCGAGCTTCTGCAGGCCGCGGATGTGAAAGTCGATGCGCCGCGGACCGATGTTGCAGCCGCCGGGCATGGCGATCGTGGCCCGGCCGAGGCGCGCGACCATCGGGCCCATGACGATGATGCTGGCCCGCATGCGCCGCACGAGCTCGTAGGGGGCGCGATCGTTCAGCTGTCCCGAGGGATCGATGCGCAGCTCGCCGTCGTCGAAGGTCACCTCGGCACCCAGGGCGCGCAGCATCTCGACCATGGTGAAGACGTCGGAGATGCGCGGCACGCGGCGGATCGTGGACGGCTCGTCGGCCAGCAGGCTTGCCGCCATCAGCTTGAGCACGGAGTTCTTGGCGCCGGCCAGCACGACCTCGCCGGCGAGCCGGCGGCCGCCGCGCACGAGCAGCGAACGCCTTTCTTCTTCGGGTCCGTTCACGCCGGTGTCCCCGATCTCGTGTGCCGTGGGCCGCGGCCGCCCGGCCGACATCATAGGCGAGCCGCGACCTTGAGCCGGTTCTCGGCCCGTCTCAGGGCCTGTTCTGCCTTATAGAAGTCGACTTCGGCGTGGGCGCCAGGGTCGCCGCGCAGCGCCAGCCGGTCTTCGGCGCGCTTGCGGGCGGCTTCGGCTCGCGCCACGTCGATGCGGCCCGCCTGCTCGGCCTGGTCGACGACCAGCAGCACCTTGTCGAACAGCACCTGGACATAGCCGATGCCGGTGGCGAAACGTTCCCAGGTACCATCGGGCAGCTGGACACGCGCCTCGCCGATGGCGACCAGCGAAACCAGTGGCTCGTGCTGCGGCAGGACGCCGAGCTCGCCCTCGACGCCGGGTACGACCACCATGCCGGCCGCGCCGGTGTAGACCGACCCGTCCGGCGTGACGATCTCGACCTCAAGCCTGTGCTCGTCGGACATGGTCAACCCGCGGCGGGCGTCGCCGCCTCGGCCTTGGCAGCCGGCTCGCCGGCGGCGGCCGGCGCATCGGCGGCGGCCGGCGCATCGGCGGCGGCCGGCGCATCGGCGCCGTGACC
>PMKK01000202.1 GCA_003157715.1 Actinomycetota bacterium | reverse complement strand
CCGATTTCGCCCGGCCACTTCTCTTGGCCAGGCCACCAGCGCCGACGGGCGCACAAGGGAGTGGGCCGGCACCGATCACGACCTCGACTCGGTGCGCGACGATCCGCGCTTCGCACGTGCGGTGGAGTAGGCCAGTCCCGTCGCGGTCGCGCCGAGCCTACTTCTGGATCGCGGGCTGGTCTGTTCTCTCCCCGGCCTCCTCGACAACGCTCAGCACGATCTTGCCGGGGCGATCGCCGGCCAGGCTTCGCTCGAACGCCTGACGGGCCTCCCTTAGCGGAAAGACCGCGTCGATCGTCGGGCGCAACTCGCCCCGGTCGGCGAGCGTCGCCAGCTCGGCCAGCTGCTCTCGGTTCGGTTCGACGACGAAGTAGAGGGCCTCGATCCCGCGTGCCGCCGCCTGCTCCTGCGGCGGTTCGGAGGCCACAGAGACGAGTCTGCCCCCGGCTTCCAGGACGGCGAGCGAGCGTTCGAGCCGATCGCCGCCGGCGGTGTCGAAGACGAGGTCGACTCGAGCGACGGCGTCCTCGAACCGCTCTCTCGTGCGATCGACCACCTCGTCGGCGCCGAGATCGCTCACCGTCTCCAGATGGCCGGTCGACGCGGTCCCGATCACGTACGCACCCCGTGCGTGCGCAAGCTGGACCGCGAAGCCGCCGACTCCGCCGGCAGCCCCGTGAATGAGGACCCGCTCACCCTCGACCAGCCGACCGTGATCGAACATCCCCTGCCAGGCCGTGAGCGCCGCCAGCGGGATGGCGGCGCTGGCGACATGTCCCAGCGTGCGCGGCTTCGGGGCGACGAACTGGTAGGAGACGACGACGTACTCGGCGGCCGCGCCATCACGATCGAACCCACTCAGGGCGTAGACGGTATCGCCGGCCGCGACGCCCGTGACGCTGCGACCGACCTGCGCTACCACGCCGGAGAACTCATACGACGGCGTCGCCGGCAGCCGGCCGGCGGGCCACCCCAGCTCGTCTCGGGTGATGGCGGCGGCGTGCACGCGCACCAGCACCTCGCCAAGACCCGGCCGGGGCGTCGCGACCTGCTCATAGGCCAGCGCCGCGGGCTCACCCGGCTCGCCCAGCCGGATCGCGCTCATCACGGCGGGCAGGTTCGCTACCTCATGGATCTCAGTCGTCATTTGCCTGGTTCCTTTCAGGTGACCTCTCAAGTGATGATTCTCGGCGGACTGCCGACCAGGCGCCGGCCGCGGCGCGTGCAGCGGACTGCTAGCCGCGAAAATCGGGCCGGTCGAGGACCCGTAGCCAGGTCCCGTCCGGCTGCCGGCGCGCCACCTGAGCCCGGGCGCCCGCCTCGTCTTTCGCAGGTGTCGACGTAAGCGCGAGATCGCCGATGCGCAGCGTGGGCAACGGCTCCTCCAGCTGGAAGTGCACGCTCTGCACGAGCATCGCGTCGTAGACCGCGCGGATCGCCTGTCGGCCGACCGTCATGTGCCCAGGCGGGAAAGCGAGCACCGCGTCGGGCTCGTACAGTGCCGCCAGACCCTCAGCGTCGCCGGCATTCGCCCGCTCCACGAACAGACGGGTCAGATCCTCCGGCCGTGCCGCCGGCTCTCGTCCCTCAGTCAAGTCAACCTCCCTCTCAGACAAGGACAGGCCTGGATGTCCGGGTCCGTGATCCGCTTGGTCACAAGGCCCCACGACATGATCGACTCTCCAACAGCGGTCGCCGATCCGCGGCTTCCTACCCACCGCTGGAGGGTGCCAAGCGTTGCCTGCCCTGTCGCCGCCGGCGGCCTGCTTTGTCGCCGGGCCGCGGCCTGCTTTGTCGCCAGAACCTCGGACGAGAGGGTGCGCGGATGGCAGGCGAGATCGAGTTCACGAGAACTTCAGTGAGCCGCGTACTCCGGGCCGCCGCCGCTGCGCGAGCGGCCCGCCCGGAGCTACTGCGCCGTCATCGCACCGTCGGCGACCAGCACCGTGCCGGTGACGAACGACGATTCGTCCGAGGCCAGGAACAGGGCCACGTTGGCGATCTCTCGCGGCTCGCCGGGGCGGCCGATCGGCTGGAACGAGTCGATCGTCGCGTAGACGTGCTCGAGTCCGCCGAGCAGCTTGGCGTGGGCGTAGTTGACGGGCGTGTCGACCCAGCCGGGGGCGATCGCGTTGCAGCGGATGCCCTGTTTGGCGTAGTCGAGCGCGATGCCTTTGGAGAGCATGACGATGGCGCCCTTCGAGGCGGCGTACACGGTCAGGAACGGCTCGGCCACGATGCCGTTCACCGAGCTCGTGTTGATCAGCGAACCGCCGCCGCCTTTGAGCATGTAGGGGATCGCATAGCGGCAGCCGTACATCGTGCCCTTCACGTTGACGTCGAGCGTACGGTCGATCACCTCGTCTGACGCCTCGTGGAACACGCCGGGCAGGTTCACGCCGGCGTTGTTTACGACCACCTGCAGCCCGCCCCAGCGCGCTACCGTGGCGTCGGTGTAGGCACGCACCCGGTCAGGGTCGGAGATGTCGGCGGTCACGGCGAAGGCGGCGTCGCCGATCTCGCGCGCCGTGACGGCGACCGACTCGCCGTCGATATCGACGCACGTCACGCGGGCGCCCTCCTCGACGAACCGGATCGCGGTGGCCTTGCCGATGCCGGAGCCCGCGCCGGTGACGATCGCTACCCTGCCCTCCAGCCGCCCACTCATGAGACCCCCTTCGCTTACCGTCGTCCCCCGCGCGCACCAGGCGAAGAGACCGAGCTGTCGCTGCAAGATCCTACCGCAGACGTTACGGCTCTCGCCGAGCGCTCGAGCGCCGCCCGGCCCGTGGTCTTGCTGCCTCTGCCGCCTGCTGGAGCGCCGGCCGCGAGCGGGTACTATTGGCGCGGACGACGAACCGAACGAAGGCGACGGCCCAATGGAGACGATCCCCTGTGTGCTGTGTGGGAGTAGCGACGCCGACCCGGTATGCGCCACCGGCGACCGGCTGCGGGCGGCCGAGGGGCGGCTCGCGCCCGCAAGCCCAGGGCCGGCGGCCACCTTCACGCTGGTGCGCTGCCGCGGCTGCGGGCTCGTGTACCTCGACCCGCGGCCCACGGCCGCCGAGATCGGCGGCTTCTACCCCGACGACTACCACACCGCGCACGGGACCGCCGGCCCCGTGCAGCGTCTCGAAGACGCCTGGCGGCGACGCCAGTTCGCCGAGGTCGCCCGCTGGCTGGCCGAGTTGCGCCCCGGCCGCGGCCGCCTGCTCGACATCGGCTGCGGCAGCGGCGAGCTGCTCGAGGCGCTGCGCGACGACGGCTGGCGCGTGAGCGGCGTCGAACCCTCGGCGCGCAGCGCCGAGATCGCCCGCACGCAGCGCGGGCTCGACGTCCAGACCGCCGCCTTCGACGACGCCTCGCTGCCGGAGTCGTCGTACGACGTCGTCGTTTTCGCGGCGGCGCTCGAACACCTCCACGACCCCGTGGCGGCGCTCACCCGCGCTCGCCGGTTGCTGACCCCGGGCGGCCTCGTCGCGGTACTGTTCCTGCCGCTCATCGACGCGCCGCAGGCCAGGCTCTTCGGTCCGCGCTGGATCGGACTCGATCTGCCGCGCCACCTGTACCAGTTCGGGACTCACAGCTTCGCCGCCGCGGCCGACGCCGCGGGGCTGCGCGTGGTCTCGACGAAACCTTACTCGCGGCGCCACAGCCCGGCGTTCTGGACCGCCTCTCTCTTTCCGGGCTTGCAGAAGCAGCGCCTCAACCTGACGGCGCGGCGCGCCCCGGGGCGGGCGGCGGCCGGCAAGGCCGCCTTCGCGGTCTTGACGGCCGCCGCCCGCCCCCTCGCCCGCGCCGAGGCGGCACTCGGCTTCGAGCCACAGCGCTCGTACTTTCTCGCCGCCGCGGCCGGCCCGGGCGGCGCAGGCAAGACCACGCCGTAGACCGGGCCTTCAGGCGCCCGGCGCGACGGCGCGAGCCGGGGTTGGACGTGGCGGCGAGAACCCGCTCGATTCCTTGGCCGTCATTGGCCCGCCCGAGGTTGGCGAGCGGGCGGTCAGTCTGACAGAATCCGCAGCGTGCCGCCGTGGTGTCCTCGCGGTGGCGACCCGCACATAAACATTCGGCCCCGCATCCGTCACGTCCGGTAATCGCCGGCGCGGAGGGCCGAGAGGAGGGATACTCGTGAAGGTTCTCATAGTGGGAGCAGGCATGCAGGGCCAGGTGCTCACCTGGAACCTGGGACGCAATCCGGCGGTCACCGAGATCGCGCTCGCGGACTTCGACGAAGCGCGCGCCAAGTTCGTCGCCGCCCAGGTCGGCAACGGCAAGGCCAAGGCGATGTTCATCGACGCCTCCGACGTCGACGCCGTCGCCAAGGCCGCCGAAGGCGCCAAGTTGGTCGTCAACGCGGTCGTGCCGACGTTCAACATGGCGATCCTGCGGGCCTGCCTGAAGGCCGGCGCCGGGTACCTCGACATGGCCTCGGGCCAGACTCCGACCCAGACCATCGACGAAGCCTGGCTCGAGCAGTCGGCTCTCGACGGCGAGTTCAAGGCCGCCGGTCTTACGGCTCTGCAAAGCTGCGGCATGGACCCCGGCGTCACTAACACCTTCGCCGCCAACGGCTACGAAGACCTCGACAAGTGCTTCGAGATCCGCATCAAGGACTACGCCCTGTTCGACTCTCCCGTGCCGCTGCAGGTGTGGTCGCAGGAGACCTACTACACCGACTGCGCCCAGCCGCCGCTGCTCTATGAAGACGGCGAGTTCAAGCGCGTCGAGATCTTCGGCCGCAAGGAGTTCTACCAGTTCCCCGAGCCGTTCGGCCTCGGGCCCTGCATCTGCCACGACCACGAAGA
>PMKK01000242.1 GCA_003157715.1 Actinomycetota bacterium | reverse complement strand
CATCGAGATGGCCACGGCGATGCCCTCGAGCACATTGAAGACCATGAAAACTGTGAGGTTGCGCGTGAAGCCGTACACGATCCACGAGCACGCCGAGAACGCGTAGCCGGCGAACATCAGCCTGAAGCGGTTGCCCTTTTCGGCCAGCATGCCGCCGGCAAACGAGAAGAGCATGGGGATGGAGAAGGCCATCCATGTGGCGCTCACGTAGGTCATCGAGGCCCCGAGATGACGCAGCCACAGGCTCCAGAGGACCTCCCAGCCGCCCATGGCGAAGTGGCTGGTGGCAGCCACCACGAGAAAGGCGATGACCGATGGCGTGGCCAGCGTGCGGTAGCTCGGTCGCGCGATCTTCTCCTTGCGGCGCAGGGCGACGTGCGCCGGCTCTCGAAGGAAGGCGAGAAGCAGGAAGCCCATGGCCAGGGTCATGGCGCTGCCAGCCAGGAAGATGGTGTAGAAACCGCGCCTGCCGCCTCCGCCGAGAGTGTTCAGCACGATGGCGAGCGCCGGACCGGCCACCAGGCCGCCGAACTGGGCGCTGGTCAGCAGGCCATAGGCGCGGCCGCGGGTCTCGTCGTTGCTGATGTCGGCGATGAAGGCGCTGCCCGCCGGTCCTACCGAGGCCGCGCCGATGCCCTCGCAGAGGCGAAAGAGCAGAAACCACCAGGCGTTGGTCGTGGTCACGAACAACAGCGTGGCGAGCGCGTAGAGGAACATGCCGGTCACTACGACGGGCTTGCGGCCGATGCGGTCGCTCAGGCGGCCGAGCGGCGACGAGAACAGAAACGTCCCGGCGTAGTACATGGAGGCGACCACGCCGATCATCCAGACCGGCGCGTGAGCCTGCTCGTGCAGAAAGACCGGCAGGTAGGGCAGGATGGCGCCAAAGCCCGTCCACACGACAAACGACGCGAAACAGACCAGCGCGAGCTGGGTCCAGTCTGTCTTGCGGAGGACCGGCGTCCTGTCCGTGTCGGCTGCCGGGGTCACGGTGTCCTTCCTTGCGGCGGCTGCGCTGCCGGTTGCGCCGGCGGCTGCCCTGCCCGCCTTCTGCCCTAAGTTTTGAGGCTGTCAGGCTATCACGGGTCGGCGCTGGCTCACTCAGGCGCGGCGGCGGAGAACGTCGTGGACCGCCTGTCGGTCACGGCCAGTCGAACGGTCACGGCCCGCCGGCGGGCCGGATGGCGGCGCCCTTCGGGACTTGGCGCGTCGCGCGGACGAGCGGCGTCCCGACGGACACGCAAGGGCGGGCCGGTGCGCGGCTCAGATGTCGCGTACGGCCGGCACAAACAGGCCGATCAGCGCCGGCACAAACACGACCAGGCCGCACAGCCCAAAGAGCGGACCAAGCGCCACGGCGGCTGCGAGCGCGCCCGCGACTAGGACGCCAACAGCGTACACACCTTGCGTCAGCGTGAATCGCACACCCCACACTCGGCCGCGCAGTCTGGCAGGGACGGTCGATTGCACATATGTATCGATCGAGATCAACACGGCTGCGTTTGCTACGCCGAGCACCGCGAAGTCGGCGAGGACAAGCGGCAGAGCGTGCAGGAACCAGGGCAGCGAGTAGCAGACGCCCATGACCATCAGGCCGATGGTCACGGCGAGGCCTTTGGGTAGTTGTTTGCCAAGAACCCCGAGAACGACAGATCCAGTTAGGTACCCCATGGCTATTGCCGCTTCCATGAGGCCGAACGTGCGGGTCCCGTGGAACCGGTTTGCGGCAAGAAGAAAGGTCAGGGGATAGGAGGCGCCCACACCGGCCGCTGCGGCGAGAGTCAGGACAGTGTTGGCACGCAGTCCGACGTGGCGAACCAGGTATGTGACTCCCTCCCGGATCTCAACCCAAAGGGCAGGGTCGCGCGCGGTCGCTCCATCGACCGGTTTGCCGACTTGCGACGGCGCTTCGGCGAGAGTCATCGCTAGTAGGGTCACGGCGGACACGCCAAATGTCGCTGCGTCGACCGTGAACGTGGTCCGCGTCGCGAGATAGAAGACCACGAACCCAGCAGTCGCATAGCCAGCTATTTCAGTAATGTGCGTGGTCACGGCAAGCACCGAGTTGGCTCGCAACAAGTCTTCGGCTGGCACCATGTCCGGCAAGAGGGTCATGAGGCCCGGATCGAAAAACACAGTCGCGCAGGCCACGAGGAATGCAAGAACGAACACCGCATCCGTGGAGCGTTCCGCGACGAAGGGGACCGCCAGCACCAACGCGCCGCGGATGACATCAGCGGCGACCATGACCCCGCGTCTGTCGATGCGGTCGAGGATGGCGCCGGCCAGCACGCCAAGCAGAACGTACGGCAGCGTGAACATCGCTAAGACCACGCCGGTCGACAGCGCCGAGTGGGTCGTGGTGTAGACGAGCCAAGGAAACGCGACCATCGCCAGTCGATCGCCCATCTGGGAGATGAACTGTCCGCCGACCAAGAGCACGAAGTTCGGATTGCGTCTGAGCGGACGCTGTCGATTGACGCTGTTGGCAACTGTCATGGCCGCTCTCCAAGCCACTTGGCGTCACCCAAGGTGTTGTCAAACCAGACACAGCTGAGGGCATACGGATTCGAAGAACGGACGAGCTTGGACTTGCACGCACTCCTAGCCCGTGTGTACTATGCGACCCGCAGTAGTTGTCAACCTTACTTTATCGGCATTGTCACCGCGGAACTTNNACCAAGCTTCATTAGTTTTGCGGGGGGGAAACGCGGAACCTTGGCGTTCCTCAGCGATCGCAACGGTGACCTAGCTGCACTAGGTTCTCCGGAGAAGGGGTTTTGATGAAGAAGCTCGAAAACACTCTGGCGTCGATTGTTCTGGTACTAATCACCTCTGGTGGTAACAGCAAGATTCACTAGTTCCCTGCCCGCTGGTCGCGGTACGTAGGTTAAAGTACCGCCCTCGACGCGCCGATATATGCGTGTTGACCCTTGAGGCGGTGACAGTGCAGACGGACCAGCGCGAGCGCAGTTTTACAAAGCTTGCCGTGGCGACCAGTACCCTGGCCGCCACCTGTACCGCTTACGCGGCCACCTTCACTGGCGCGAACGATGCCTTGGCTCGGCACGTTCTCGATGTCGTCATCCTGGCTCTCATCGCGGTCATTGCGGACGAGATGGCAGTCGAAGTTCGCGACAGGGTGACTGTGACTGCGGGCACCCTGCCCATCTTGTTAGCCGTGATGTTCCTGGGACACATTCCAGCGATGTCTGTGGCCGCCGTTGTTGGGCTGTGGGGAGCTTGGCGCGAGTCGTCCCGAGCAATCGTTGTCTACAACTGCTCGAACTTGGTCATCTCCGCGTTCGTTGCCACGGAGGCCTTCGCGCTCCTGCAGAAGCAACTAACCATCCCCCTGGGGACCGTTTCGCTCTCTCTGCTTCTTGCCGGGGCAAGTGGTGGGCTGCTCTACGAGGGTGTGAACAACCTGCTGACGAGCTTGGGAGCGCGTGCGAAGTACGGTGTTTCCCTAGCAACGTATTGGCGAGACGATATGCCCTCGCAGCTTCAATCTTCAGCGGTTGTCGTTGGAATGGGCCTTGCTGTCGCCGCCCTCTACGCAACCGCCGGCATCATCGCCGTCGTCCTCCTCTTCATTCCGCTCTTTGCCAGCCAGTACATGCTCAAGCTCCTGGTGCGCGAGCGGGCACACGTTGCCAAACAGACGGAGCTCACAGACAAGTATCTCGAGATGAACCTGGGCCTGGCTGTGGCGATGGTGGTGCTGCTCGACAGCAAAGACGAATACACGGCCGACCACTCCGCGGCCGTGGCGATGTACTGCCGTGACATGGCGCTAGCCGCAGGCCTGGGTGAGACCGAGGCCGAGGAGATCCATTTGGCCGGACTTCTGCACGACTTGGGCAAGGTAGGCACGCCTGATGCGATCCTGCGCAAGGACTCGACGCTTGACGACGGGGAGTGGAAGTACATTCGACAGCACCCCGAGAAGGGCGCCGAGGTGCTTTCACATCTCGCTGCCTATCAGAATGTGGCAGACATCGTGCGTTACCATCATGAGCGGCTCGATGGCAGCGGTTATCCGCAGGGTCTCACGGCCAAATCGATCCCCGAGGCCAGCAAGATGCTCGCCGTCGCCGATACCTACCACGCCATGACGTCGGACCGTCCCTACCGTCGAGCGCTGAGTTCGTTCGAAGCCCTCAAGGAGCTTCGCGCCATGGCAGGCATGTCACTGGACGCACACTGGGTCGAAGTGCTGGCCGGCATCCTGCGCGACAAGGACCTCGCCTACCGCGACGGCAGCGCGACTCACTTCATGGAAGAGTACGAGCGCGGCCGCATCAATCTTCGCCTCCGTGGCGAGGCCTTGGCCGACGTCAACGGCGTGGGGAGAGCACAGGAAGACCCAGCGGCAGGCTAGATAGTGCGCGGGCGGTCAGGGCGGCTACGACCGCCTTTGCTACATCGCCCGGAACGAACTGCGCGATCCCTCCCCAGAACACTGTCTCAAACCCTGTCGTGCCGAGCTGCCAGGCCAGCCACGAGGCGCCGATCGCGTAGATCGGCAGCAGGCCGACGAGCGCCATGCCCAGCAGCGGCCACAGGGTCCGTGCTCGCGAACGTTCGGCGAGAGCGCCCACGACATAGGCGGCCACGACGAATCCCACAAGATAACCGCCCGCCGGTCCGGCCAGAGCACCCGGGCCAGAGGCTCCTTGCGCATAGACCGGTGCCGCGAAACCGACCACGACGTAGGCGACGACGCTCAAAGCCCCGAGGCGGGCGCCGAGGACGAGGCCGGCGAGCAGTACGAACAAGACCTGCAGCGTAAACGGGACGGGACCGAAGACGGGGATCGAAACGAGGGCTCCGACCGAGGTCAATGCAGCGAACAGGGCCGCGAGAGCGAGATCACGGGTGGAGGGGGAAGAACGCAATTGTCAACTCATCTGATTCACGGCGAGTTGACAATGTAGAAGCGGGACGGGCCCTTTGTCAAAGAGCCCGTCCCGCTGCGACTACTGATGCAGTGTCACGTCACCCGAGTGAAACCGCCGGACGTGGCGATCGGGAAGCTCGACGAGCAACGCGCCGCGGTCGTCGATGCCGGTCGCTTCGCCCACCACCGGGCCCTCCCGCGTCTGCACGCTGACGCTGCGATGCAGCAGGTAGTCGCGCTCGCGAAAGCCGCGCAGTGAACGCTCGAAGCCATTTGAGAGGCAGTCGAAGTAGGCTTTTTCGAGCGTGAGCAGGATCCGCGCCAGCAACACGCTGCGGTCGACGGTCTTGTCGGTCGCCATCTTCAGGGAGATGGCTGTCTTTCTGAGCGCCACGGGCAGGTCGGCGAACTCGACGTTGACGTTGATGCCGATGCCCGCGACCACCCAGTCCACGCGGTCCTGTTCGCCGGCCACCTCGAGAAGGATCCCCCCGGCCTTCTTGTTGTCGACGATGAGGTCGTTCGGCCACTTGAGGTGAACGGGGACCTTTGTTTGAGCCTCGATGGCCTCGGCGACGGCGTCACCCGCGGTGAGGGTCAGTAGGTGGGCGTCGGTCATGGCGATGCCCGGTCTGAGGATCACCGAGAAGAGGAGACCCTTACCAGGCGGCGACGTCCACGTGCGGCCCAGGCGGCCCCGGCCCTTGAGCTGACTCTCGGCGACGATCACAGTGCCCTCGGGCGCCCCGTCCGCGGCAAGACGCCGGGCTTCGGCGTTGGTCGACTCGATCTCTTCGTAGTATCTGAACGAGCTGCCCAGGGCCGCCGCCTGGGTGAGCTTGGCCACGACCGGCATCACCAGCCGACGGGGCTCCTCTTCCAGCCTGTAGCCGCGGCGCGAGATGCCGAGGATGCGAAAGCCGCGCGCCCTCAGTGTGTTCACGTGCTTGTGCACCGCATTGCGCGAGATGCCGAGTGAGTCGCTGATCGCCTGACCTGAGACGAAGCCCGGGTTGTCTCGCAGGATCTCGATAACCGTCTTTTTGCGTGGGCTCATGCGCTGCGATTCTATGAAGACGATCGATGCGGATGATTCCATTGGCCCCCCTCCGATTTGGTTGCTGGGGGGAGGCTATCGACCGCGTGTTGGGACTGAATCAGCCCGTGGTTGTATCTTGCCCGGCGTCCGGTTCGATGCTTGCACGATAGTACAGGACGGCTTGCACGCGTTCGGTCACGCCGAGCTTGGAAAAGATGTGATTGATGTGGGTCTTGACGGTCTTCTCTGACAAGTAGAGCTCGGCCGCGATCTCCGTGTTGCGGCGCCCTGCCGCCACCAGGCTCAGAACCTGCAGTTCCCTCGCGGTGAGGTCGCCGGTGGCGCCGATTCGGTCTCCGTGGTCAAGATCGAGCGCCTTGCGCATCGACCGGAGCTGTCGCGCGGAGCCGTGTTTTCGGACCCACTTCAGGAGATCGAGCCCGACGGTGGCAGGGTCCTGCCGCGCGCACGATTCGACGACCAGCGCCTGCAGGGTCAGGTCGTCCGAGGCCATGAGCTCTATGAAGAAGGGCACGGACTTCGGGCTATGCGCGAGCGCGTCCATCAGATCGGACTTCAGATCCGTCAGCTTGTCGTCGGCGAGCGCCATGGCCGCCAGCCGCGGCCATTGGGCGAACTCCTGACAGAGGAAATCGATGTGGCCCAGTTCGAGCTGAGTCGGGAGGCATCGGCGAAGCACTTCGAGGGCTGCGCCGTCATCGCCGCCATGCATTGCCAGAACGGCTTGGAAGAAAGCGCATTGGTTCGCAATGAAAGCCAGGTCGAGAGCCATGCTCCGTTCTTCGACGCGAGCCAGAGCCGCGAGAGCTCCGGTCGTCTTTTCAGTGAGGCCAGCTACGAAGTTCCAGCCGGCCTCCGCTGCCAGGCGAGGCGCGGGAGCACCGAGAGCACGGGCAGTCTCGGCCGCCTGCTGATATGCCGAAAGCGATTCGTCGAAACGATCAACATGCCGCAGAGCCGCTCCCAGCCCGTGTAATGTGATCGACAGCGAGTATGCGTCCTGCTCGACCTGCGGCAAAACGGAGAGCTGCTCGAGCTCACCTAGATGGAGCGCTTCGTCCCCTTCGGCACAGGCCAGTCGAATGAGGCTTTCGTCGAACATGTGGCGCAGATGATCAAACCCGAGGCGCTCGCACTCGCGAATCGAGAGTGTGGCAAACGCGTGGGCCGCCGCATAGCGCCCAAGGTCTCGGTCGATGTCGACCACGGCTCCGAGAAGGGTAGCCGCGAGGTTACCCGACCCACACGCTTGCACGAGCCGAAGGGCGTCGCGGAGCGCACTGCTGGCCTCTGCAAAATGGCCTCGCAAGTACATGCTGTTGGCCCGAAGGGCCTCAATACGAGCGAGTTCGCGTTCACAACTCAACGGTGCCGTCGCCTGCGCTTCGTCCCAGAGCTCCGCGGCCTCCGCCCACCGGCAGACGTAGCTCCGTGCCGAACCAAGGCTCACGAGTGTGTGCACGCGCTGTTCGGGGGTGGTGGCCGCCTCGAGTGCGGCCTCGCAGTAGCTGGCCGCCTGCTCGAAATCTCCCTTCCAGAACCAGATGGCTTCGATCGCGCTCAGCGCGTGGTACACGCCCCAGCGGTCGCCCCGAGCGCGAAACGAAGTCTCTGCCCGCGTCAGCGCGTCGAGGGCCTTTGATGGGTCGCCCTCTCTCAGAGTCAGCTGGCCGGCGAGGAACAACACCCAGGGATCGTCGTTCGCGGCGCCCGGAGCCAGCCTCTCGAACCACGAGCGCAGCGCGTCGAAACGGCAGTTCTCGGTGACCAGTTCGCCGCGTCGCGACACGACGTCGAGGGCATCGCCGGGCTCGTTGGCGGCGAAGTACAGCTCGATCGCGGTCTCGGGGTCACCGGCGCCTTCGACGGCGGCGGCCGTTTGTCGCTGAAGCCGGCGAAACGCCCCTGAGCCGTGCTCGTTGACGTGCCACTGACGCAAGTAGTCGCCGAGGAGCTGATGGTATCGGTACGTGCCGGTGGTCCGATCGACGAAGGTGAACACGTTGTGGGCCACGAGCCGCTCGAGAAAGCGCTGCCCATGGTCTGTGCCGGCGACCTTGTCGGCGAGCTCCGCGGTCATGGAGTCGAGGCAGCACGTCGCCAGCATGAAGGCGATCGTTTCGGCGTCTTCGCGGCGAAAGACCTCTTCAGAGAGATAGGAGAAGACGTCGCTCGTGAGGCGGGGGTCGACCAGAGCTTGCTCGATAGAACCGAGGTTGGTCCAGTCGAGGGCGCGGCTGATGAGGATGAGACTGGCCGGCCAGCCTTCGGTGAGGAGCGCGAGACGTTCGGCCTGGCCTTCGCTCAGGCGCGGGCGGCCGCGCTGTGCGAAGAGTTGAGCGACCTGCCCGGCGTCGAGGCGCAGGTCTTCGAAGGTGACCTCGCCGATCTGGTCGTCGAGCTTCAGACGGGCCGTCGAGACGGCCGGCTGGAACCGCGTGAGCAAGACGACGTGGGCGTTGTCGGGAAGGTTGGCCAGGAGGTAGTCGAGCGTGCGGTTGAGCTCGTCCGACGCGATCGCCTGGTGGTAGTCGTCGATCACGATGTGGATCTCGCCGGCGATCTCGTCACGCAGTTCGGAAACGAACAGAGCGGCCATCTCCGCGGGTGACATGGGTACCTCGTGGGCTTCGGCGAAGCGCTCGATGAGGATGCCCCCGAAGTCGGGCACACG
Organism: Actinomycetota bacterium; assembly: GCA_003157715.1. The sequence goes on along the minus strand of PMKK01000242.1, from coordinate 9,750 downwards.
CTCGCGCAGGGCCTGCACCAGGGAGACGATCAGCACGGCGGGGTCGTGGTCGAGGACGTCGAGCCTGTACCAGACCGCGCGCCAGCCGAGCTGGTGCGCGGTCTCGGCGACGACGGCGGTCTTGCCGTAACCGGCCGGGGCTCGCACGATGAGAAGCCGCTTGCCCGAGCCCTCGGTGAGCTTGCCGAGGACTTCCGGGCGTATGAACGCGGGTCCGATGTCGGGCGTGGCGATCTTGGCGGCGACAAACGCCGGTGCGCCGACGATGGCGCGAGGCGGCGAGCTCTGGTGATCCCCCACTGGCACCTGCCCCCGTTCGGGGAGCGGATGCCCCCGACCCAACACCGCCACTATAGCAGCCGCACGAATCGTGTCTCACTGCACCCCGTGAGGGCGGGTTGACAACGCCGCGAAGTCTGACGTGACGATGCTCTGGAGCAGATTTCAGCGCGCGGCCGAGTCGACCTTTCCGTTTCTCCGGCTACAATAGGAGAATATGACGCAGCCCCCCAGTAGACCGCCGCGGCGACGCAAGAAGAAAGAGCCGCTTGTCGTCCTGCTCGTCGCCCTTGTCGTGGCGGCCGTGGCGTGGCCGTTCGAGAAGCTGCGCGGCCACGGCGAGCATCGCCGGCACGGGTCGCGGCACGAGCCCGGGTCGCAGCGCGAGCGCGGCCGCCGGCGCGGCCGCCGGCGTGCGGTGGTTCTGATCGCCGCGGTTGCGGCCGCGGTGTTGCTCGTCGCTACACTGGCCGCCGCCGCCGGCGGTGACACGATCCACGGCAACGTCACCGTCCACGGCATCGGTGTCGGCGGACTTACCGTCGACCAGGCGGCCCTCAAGCTCGCCCGTTCGGCGCCCCAGGGCGGCACCGTCACTTTCGCCTGGAACGGCCATCGCTGGACTCTGAACGCGGCCGCGCTGCGCGCCCACCTCGCGGCCGTGTCGGCGGCACGCGACGCTTACCGCTACACCCGCCGGGGCAACTTCCTGGCACGCAACTGGACGCGCCTCTGGCTTGTGCTGGCCAGCCACGACGTCGCCCCGGCCGTGACGTACTCCAGGACGCGCGCGGCCGAGCGGCTCGCCACCATCGCGCGGGTCGTCGAGGTCCAGCCGGTGCAGGGGTCGGTCGCGGTGAAGGGCGTCCAGCCCGTCGCGCACGAGGCGCGTGACGGTCGCGCGATTGATCGCGCGGCTATCCTGAGCCTCTTCGAGCGCGCCGTTGTGTCGGGCGACCACGTGAAGGCCGCGCTGCCGGTGCTCACGGTGGTTCCCGAGGTCTCGACGGCCGACGCCCAGGCGGCGGTCGCGACGGCTCGCACCTGGCTCTCTGGGCCCCTCGCGCTGACCCATGGCGGTCACACCTGGACGATCAACCGCCAGGATCTCGGGCAGTACCTCGCCTTCGAACCGCAGAAAGCCCGACCGCACTTGCGGGTAACGTTCGACTCGCCCGTCACGCGAGGGTATTTCGACTTCATCACCCAGCAGGTCGGCAAGCCCGGCAAGAACGCCACCTTCGTCCTGAGCGCCAACGGCAAGCATGTGAAGATCGAGAACGGCAGGTCAGGCTACGGCGTCGTGCCGGTCCCGACCATCGCCAACATGAACGCGGCCGCCGCCGGCGGCGGTTCCCGCACGGCCACGGCCGTGTTCGGCAAGGCGCCGCCTACGCTCAGCTACTCCGACGCCAAGGCCCTGGATATCACGCGACGGATCGGTACCTACACGACGAGCGTCGCGGGAACGTCCAACCGCCTGACCAACGTGGGGCTCGGTTCCTCGCTGCTGAACAACAGCCTGATCGCGCCCGGCAAGGTCTTCTCGGTCAACGCCACCACCGGTCAGCGCACGGCGGCCAAGGGCTTCAAGATGGCGCCGACCATCATCAACGGCCAGCTTGCCGACTCGGTCGGCGGCGGCATGTGCCAGGTCTCGACCACGGTCTTCAACGCCGCCTTCGAGGCCGGTCTGCAGATCGTCGAGCGTCACAACCACGAACTCTACATCTCGCACTACCCGCTGGGACGTGACGCTACCGTGAGCTATGGGTCCTACGACCTGAAGTTCCGCAACGACACGTCCCACTGGATCCTGCTGAAGACCGCCTTCACTGGCTGGTCGCTGACCGTCTCGCTCTACAGCGCGCCGCTGCACCGCAGGGTCGTGGCCTCGACCAGCGCGTGGTACGACCTTGTGCCGTTCACGGTGGACAAGAAGGACGACCCGACCCTCGCCAAGGGACAGACCAAGGTCGACACGGCGGGTGTCGGCGGCATGAGTATCGACTGCTTGCGCAAGGTCTACGGTGCCGACGGCAAGCTCATCTGGAACGACGACTTCAAGAGCGTCTACTCGATGGTCCCCGAGGTGCTGCTGGTCGGCACGAAGGCCCCCAAGACGAGCGGCTCTCCGACGCCCTCGTCGTCGAGCTCCGGCTCCGCCAGCCCGACGCCCAAGGCGACCGCGACCACGGGCCGCTAGCGGCCCGTGGTCGCGGTCGGCCTGCTCTGAGACCTGCCGCCACGCGCGAGCCAGGCTCCCGGCAATCACGTGCCGTGTTGCCGGTTCAGGATACTCGGCATTCCTGTCGAAAGAAGTAGTTGCGTGGGGGGCGCATGAGCGACCCCCCTCGATATTGCGTCGCGCGCGTGGCGCGGCGCGTGGCTTGAGCGACGCACTACCAGGAGGAATCGAGCATGAAGTCACTGGTGCGCATGGCACACCCCAGGGCAGGCGTAGCCGCGGCGTTCGTCGTGGCGTTCGTCGTGCTCGTGTTTGCGGCAGCGCCGGCGCTGGCGGTCGCTCCGACGTTCAGTACCGCGGCCACTTTCGCCGTGGGCGATTCGCCGCACGCCGTCGCCACCGGCGACTTTAACGGTGACGGCAAGATCGACGTGGCCACCGCGAGCCACACCGGCGCCACCGTCTCGGTGCTGCTCGGCCTGGGCAACGGCAAGCTCGGCGCGGCCAAGAGCGTGACGGTCGGCCTGCACCCGAGCGCCATCGTGGCGGCCGACTTCAACGGTGACGGCAAGCTCGACCTGGCGGTCGCCAACAGCGGCTCCAACACCGTCTCGATCCTGCGCGGCAACGGCGCCGGCGGCTTCACGCTCGTGCAGATCGTTACCGTGGGTGCCGGACCGATGCAGATGGCCTCCGGCGACCTCAACGGCGACGGCCGGCTTGACCTTGCCGTGACCTGCTACACGGGCGCTACGATCTCCAAGCTCCAGCAGAACTCCGCCGGCGTCTTTGTCGCGACCACCCTGCCGGTGCCGACTCTGCCGACATTCAGCCTCGAAGGCCCGCGCGCCATCGCCATCGCCGACGCCGACAACGACGGCAACCTCGACATAATCTTCACCAGCTACTTCCGCCACTTCGGCTACGACGACACCGTCGAAGACCTGGGCGTCTACTACGGCGACGGCACGGGCGGCTTCGACAACAGCGCCGACTTCAGCTACGTGTCGGTCCCAGACGGCGTCATGGATCTCGCCGTGGCCGACATCAACGGCGACGGCAAGACCGAGATCGTCGGCGCCAGCTGGACCGCCGACCAGGTCTGGATAGCTACCGAGGGTGGCAGTCACACCCGCGATTTCTCAGCGCCCGACGAGAGCACCCCGGCGTTTGTCCCCAGCGACTACCCCGGCGCCCTGATCGTCAAGGACTTCAACGGCGACGGCATTCCCGACATCGCCGTCTCGCTGCCCCGCAAGAACGAGATCGAGATCTCGCTGAGTCGCTGGCGCGTCCCCTGCTGGTCGCTGGCGGCCAAATGGAAGCGCTGGCAGCTCCTCGACACGATAGCGGCCGGCGACGGCGCGGGCCCGATGGTCGCGGCCGACATGAACGGTGACGGCAGCGACGACTTCGTGGTGGGCGACTACGGCTCCGACCGCGTGGCGGTCCTGGCGAAGACGTGGCCGCTGCGCAGCGGCGCGGCCTTCGAGCCGCCGGTCCTGTCGAGCGTCGGTTCCGGAACGGAGTTCACTCGCATGGCCACCGGCGATCTCGACGACAGCGGCGCGCTCGACGTCGTCTCGACGCAGAACAGCTATCTGGGCACGAACGGCAACTCCGCCGCTCAGCCGACCGCGCCGACCGACGCGCTCGACGCCGGCTCCGCCAGCCTGAAGAGCGGGTCCGGTCACACTGTCGCCGACGACGTCGCCCTTGCCGACGTGAACCACGACGGCATGCTCGACCTGGTGAGCGCCGAGACCGGCGGTAACGCCGTGACGGTGGCGCTCGGTACCGGCGCGGGTGCCTTCGGCACTCCCGCGTCCTATGCCACCGGTACTGGGCCCATGCGCGTGCTGGTCGCCGACGTGAACGGCGACGGCGCGCCCGACATCGTCACCTCCAACAACACCGCCGGCACTGTGTCGGTCCTGCTGGGTGACGGCACCGGAGCATTCGGCGCGCACGCCGACACGACCGTCGGCACCGCTCCGCTGGGTATCGCCGCCGGCGACTTCAACCGCGACGGCAAGCTCGACCTCGTCGTGGCCGACAACGGCGGCACGACCGTGTCGATCCTGCTCGGCGACGGCACGGGCGTATTCGCGCGCACCACGAAGACGGTGGGCGCGCAGCCGGCAGCCGTCGGACTGGGCGACTTCAACCGCGACGGCAAGCTCGACCTGGTGGTCGGCACGACCGGCGGCGACGTCTCGGTGCTGCCCGGAGACGGCAGCGGCGCCTTTGGCACGGCCGTCACGGTCACGAGTCCCGCCGGCGCCACCGAGCTCGCGATCGCCGATTTCTCGACCGACGGCGTGCCCGACGTGGCCGCCACGACGCCCCACGCGGGCGGCACCTACGGCGTCACCCTGCTGACCGGCAACGGCAGCGGCGGCCTCGTCGTCAAGAAGAACCTGACCGTCCCCGGAAACACCATCACCGGACTGACGGCGGCCGACATGAGCGGTGACGGCGTCACCGATCTCGTGGTGGGCAGCTACGATCCCGCGGCGCCGGCCACCGGCCGCGTCTACGAGTTCGTCAACGACACCATCGCGCCGGCCACCGATCCCCACCTGCTTCCCGTGGTCCACATCACCGGGGGAGGCGGCACCGGCGCGACCGCGACCTGCGTCGTGCAGGCAGGCAAGATCCTGGCCGTGGTACCCGTGAACGGCGGCTCGGGCTACACATCGGCGCCGACGGTCACCATCACGGGTGGCTGGGGCAGCGGCGCGACCGCTCACGCGCTGGTGGGCAGCGGCCAGGTCACCCGTATCTCACTGACCAACCGCGGCTCGGGCTACGCGAGCCCGGTCCAGCAGAGCAGCGACATCGTCGACGGCCCCGTCTACTGGCTCAATCACTCGCTCACGGCCTCACTTGCCTCGAGCGATGACGGTGCCGGCATGGCCGTGCCGCCCGCCACCTGGTTCCAGTACAAGACGTCGGGCTTCGTCAAGGGCGTCAGTCCTGCGATCACGGCTCCCGCCAGCCATTCCGCCGACGGCATCGCCGCGCTCAGGCCCTACTCCTCCGACACCGTAGTGAACGCCGAGGACTGGTGGCCGTGGCGGATCGGCATCGACACGGTCAAACCGGTCATGGGAGACGACGCTGCGTCAGGCTGGACCAAGAAGGCAGTGACGACCGTGGCCCTGACGGCCTCCGACGCCCTGTCCGATCTGCCTCAGTCCTCGGCTATCCGCATCACCGGCTGGGGTTTCTCGGTGGCCACCGGGGCGTCCTCCGGCAGCGCGACCGTGCTCGTGCCGGCGCCGTACGACCACGCCAACGACGGCGTGCACGCCATCACCTTCCAGGCCACCGACAACGCCGGAAACACAGGAAGCAAGACCTTCTACGTGCGTATCGACACCGTGCGCCCCACCCTGACGGTCCCCGCGGCCCTGAAGACGCGGGCGGGTGGCTTTGTGACCCTCAAGTACCGTGTGAACGACGGTTCCGTGGGCTGCGGCGCCGCCACGGTCAAGCTGATCATCCGCAACGCACGCGGCGCCAAGGTGGCGTCGTGGGGCCTCGGTACGGCGAAGACCAACAAGACCTTCAGCTTCGCGTTCCCCGTACCGGGCGCGCGCGGCACCTACACCTGCACGACCTATGCGACCGACCTGGCCGGCAACGTGCAGCAGCAGGTCGGTCTGACCAAGCTCACCTTGCGGTAAGGACCGGGAAGTAAGAGGGAGCGGCGCTGCCGCGACCTCAGGCAAGAGACGAGCGCGGCGCGGGCCTTGCGGCCCGCGCCGCACTCGTCAGGACCCGCCGTGCCGCGCTCGTCAGGACCCGCCGTGCCGCGCTCGTCAGGGTCCGACGCGCCGCGCAAGGTCGAGCGCGAGCTCGACGGCAGCGGCGGGACTTGCCGCTGTGTGCAGGCCGTCGGGCAGATCGCCGGGCCGGCCTTGCGACGGCGACATGTTCCAGCTCTCGAGCAGTACCACCTCGCGCCCTATCGAGCGTGCGAGGCCGATCTCGGAGAGCGTTCCCCAGGAACCGCCCAGGGCGATGACGACGTCGCCGCTGGCCACCACGGCCAGGTTGCGCGCGTGACCGAGGCCGGTAAGCAGTGAGAGCGTCAGGTCGGGCGCCGCGCCGCGCCGTTCCAGGCCGGGCAGGATGCCGACACACGTGCCGCCGCCGCGCCGCGCGCCGCGGGCGACGGCCTCCATTACCCCCGCCATGCCGCCGTTGACCACCACGCAGCCGCGCTCGGCGAGCAGCTCTCCGAGCTGCTCGCCGAGCGCGGCGACCGCGGCCGTGCAGGTGCTGCCGCCGATCACGCTGACGTAGGTCGGCGGCCATCAGTCGATGCCGAGCGAGGCCGTCTCAGGCGTCTCGTCGTCCCGGTCGCCGTCGGCGGCCGCCGCGGCCGGTGTGGCGGCAGCGGCGTCGCCGCGTACATCGTCGCGCACGTCGCCGCGTACATCGTCGCGAGCGCCGCCGATAAACCCGTGCATGAGGTGGAAGCCGTCGCGAAAGCCGCGCCGCTCGTAGAACCGGCGCGCGCCGTCGTTGACGACGTCGACGCCGATCACGTATTCGTCGAGGCCGCGCTCGAGCAGTCCGGCGTCGACCGCGTCGAGCAGCTTCGTGCCCAGGCCATTGCCGCGCTCGGCGGGGGCAAGGCAGAGCGAACTGAGCTCGGCGTAGCGGCTGCCGGTGAACCACACCGCGTCGGGCGGGGCGATGTGGACCATGGCGTAGCCGACGAGCTGCTCGCCGCGCCAGGCGCCCAGTGCGAACGACTCACCGTCGGCGAACAACTCCTCGTAGATCGCCCGGCGCCGCGGCCACGACTGGTCGTGGGGCACCAGCGAAACGACGCTGCCCAGCTCGCGGATGTGGTCGATCAGCGAGCGCCACAGGGGCTCGAGCAGATCGATCTGCGCGCCGTCGAGGCGCCCGATCTTCACCGCGACCTCGTCGGCGCGCGATCCACCGCCGTCGCCGGCGTCCGGTCCTCCGACCTCGTCGGTCCGCCCGGTGTCGCCAGGCCTCTCCATCTCTGTGCCGGGTGTCGTCATGTGGCTTGCCTTTCGTCGGAGTCGCGGGCGACGATGGCCCGCAGGAGCGCGAGCGCCCCCTGCTTGTGCAACGGTTCGTTCAAGTTACCGCATTTGGGGCTCTGCACGCACGAGGGGCAGCCGCTCTCACAGGGACATTCGGCGATCAGCAGCGCGGCGTCGGCGACGAGCTCGGCGAAGGCGTCGTGCGCGCGCCGTGTCAGGCCGATGCCGCCCGGGTGGCCGTCGTAGATGAAGACCGTGGCCAGGTCGGTCTGCCAGTGCCAGGCGGTCGACAGGCCGCCGATGTCCCAGCGGTCGCACATCGCATACAGCGGCAGCACCGCGATGCAGGTGTGCTCGGCGGCGTGCAGCACGCCGAGCTGGGCGCCCTCGTCCACGTGGGCCATGAGCAGCTCGGGCGGCAGGGTGAACCACAGCGCCTCGGTCGAGAAGACCTGCTCGGGCAGGTCGAGGGTGACCGTGTCGATCACCTCGGCGGCCTCGAGGCCGCGCTTCTGGTAGGCGACGACCTGCTCGGTGACCTCGATGGTGCCGAACGACAGGGCGGCGCCGCCGGACAGGGGCCGGGGCGTCGCGGCGCCGGTGATGGCGACGTGCTTTTCGACCTTGGGCTGCGTGTAGTAGGCGCCCGAGAACGGCTCGACCATGACGCTCGCGGCGTCGAGGTCGAGGTGCCGCACCAGGTAGCTCTCGCCGAGGTGGAGATAGACCGCTCCGGGATGGGCCGAGCGGAACACGCGCTCGCCTTCGATAGTGCCCAGGACGGCGCCGTCGCGACCGTCCGCGATGACGAAGGTCTCCGACGAAGCCGAGCGCAGCCCGACCCGCGCGGCGGGAGAGCGCGGCTGTGACCAGGCCAGAGCCCCGTTCGCGCCGCGGTGCAGCTTGCCGGCGGCGCCGAGCTGGTCGGCCCGGGCCATGCCGGCCGCTCCGAAGTAGGCCTCGTCGGCCTCGCTGAGCGGTTGCTCGTAGGCCGCCGCGCAAAGGTGAGCCTCTAGGATCTGGGGGTTAGTGAGATCGACGATCGCTTCTTCGACGGCCCGCGAGAGCAGGCGCTCGGGCTCGCGCATGAAGTACTGGTCGAGCGCGTCCTGGCCGGCGACCAGCACCGCCCAGCCCTTGCCGGCGCGCCCGGCGCGCCCCCAGCGCTGCCAGAGGCTGGTCATGGTGCCGGGAAATCCGGTCACCAGCGCCACGTCGAGGCTGCCCACGTCGATGCCGAGCTCGAGCGCGCTGGTGGCCACGATGGCCCGCAGCTCGCCGCCGAACAGGCGCCGCTCGATGTCGCGCCGCTGAGCCGGCGTGTAGCCGGCTCTGTAGGGCGCGATGCCGGCCGCCGCCAGAGGGTCGCGGTCTTCGATGCGGCGGCGCGTGTAGCGGTAGACGAGCTCGGCGGCCTTGCGGGTCGGCGCGAAGCCGATCGCGCGCTTGCCGGCGAGCACGGCTTCGGCGAGCACATAGCTGGTCTCGGCCAGGGCGCTCTTGCGCACGCCCAGCGCGACGTCGGTGAACGGCGGGTTCCACAGCACGATCGTCTGCTCGGGCTGCGGGGCGCCGTTGTCGTCGACGGCGGCGAAGGGCAGGCCGACCAGCCGCTCGGCGAACGGCTGCGGGTTGGCGATGGTGGCCGAGGCCAGCACGAACTGCGGCGCCGCGCCGTAGGCGGCGCACAGCCGGCGCAGCCGGCGTACGACCTGGGCGACGTGCGAGCCGAACACGCCGCGGTACACGTGCGCTTCGTCTAACACGACGTAGCGCAGGTGATGGAGGAACTCGGCCCAGTGGTCGTGCGAGGGCAGGATGCCGACGTGCAGCATGTCGGGGTTCGTCAGAAGGATCGTCGCGCTCGCCCTGATGCGGCCGCGCTGCGCCTGCGGCGTGTCACCGTCGTAGAGGGCGGCGACCACGCTCGGCAGACGCAACCCCGAGAGCTTGCGGGCCTGGTCCTGGGCGAGCGCCTTGGTAGGGTAGAGAAAGAGCGCCGTGCTGTGCGGGTCGCGGGCGAAGGCATCGAGAGCCGGCAGCGTGAACGAGAGCGATTTGCCGCTGGCCGTGCCCGTCGAGACGACCACATGGTGGCCGGCGGCCAGCAGGTCCCAGACGCGGCGCTGGTGGCTGAACAGCTCGGTGACGCCCTGGCCGGCGAGAGCCGCGGCGAGGGGCGCCGACAGGTCGGCCGGTAGCGCCGCGAGCCGCGCCCCGCGGGCGGCGCGATGGGTGACGTAGACGACC
>PMKK01000262.1 GCA_003157715.1 Actinomycetota bacterium | reverse complement strand
TCAACTTTTGGATTGACGAACACAACCGTCAACGATCCACGTCTCGCGCTGCCGTCGGCGTGATCACGGAACAGTCAGCAAAGCCTCGCCGTCGTGCCCGAACACCGTCATCTGAAAGGTGGTGGCGCCTGTCGTATAGGAGAAGTCGCCAGGCCCGCTGCCCTGCTGCATCGGTAGGCCCGTGTACGGGTTGCTCGGCCAGTAGTCCAAGTAAGGCGTGCCGCTCGAATCGACAAGGCCGGTCTCGGTGACAAGCGACGCATCCGGGTATTGGTCGCCGTGGTCGACGGCATAGCTTTGCACACCAACTTGAAGGGAATGCAGCCCCTCCTTTGCCGCAGCGGCCGTCTTTAGGGCGTCCTGATTTGCCTTTGCCCCATGCGCCACCGCGGCGACCCCCACGGTGGCCAAGACGACCACGGCCGCGGCAACAATGACAACCCAGCCCCGCGACCGCGCAGGCTTCGTCGGAGCGAGCCGCGCGGCCTGCCAGGAGGACGGCGGCATGCCCACGGACAGCTGCGTGTTGGCTGGCGCGAGGCTCGCGGCCTGCCAAGAGGGCGGTGCAACCGGCCCGGGTGCTGTTCCCGTGGACACCGGCGTGCTCGCGGAGGGCTGCGCGCCGGCGGCTGCGAGTGGCACAGCCTGCAGGGAAGCCGGTTCCACAGTCGAAGGCGGCGTGCTCAGCGACGGCTGCACGCCGGCCGATACAGGCACACGCGAACCGCAGGCGCTACAGAAGCCCGCACCAGCGGCCAGGGCCGTCCCGCATGTGGCGCAGAATGTCGCCCCCATGGGGAGCGGGGTGGCGACTGTCGGCGTCAGTGGTGTCGATGGGCGTTCGGCGAGGACCGCCGAGCGAGCGATCAGGTACCAGGGAAAGCCCACGATCCACAACAGCAGGCAGCCGATGAACCACGCTGCGGAGCCGTTGCTCGCCGAGTATGGCTTGCGACGGTTCGCCGGGACTTTGTGAGTCTCGGCGTCGACCAAGACCCACACGGAACTTGCGATCACGCCGAGCATCACGAGCGCGAAGAACATGGCCTTCCCCTCAGATGGCTTACATACCCCAGCCCTGCTATCGGCGCCGCACGAGCTGAACTGGAGCGGCCGGGTCACCTGGTGGCGGCGTCACGTCGGACGGGTACGTGAATTGCCGCCCGTTGACAACGTCAACCACTAGCGAGGCCAACGCTGTTGGGGCCCGCAGCCGGCGCAGTCGATCATGTGTCGGAGGGAGGGCCGACTGCTCCTCGATCCCCCCGTGCGCTGGCCTGTGGACGTCATCGACGAAGCGATGCGGGCGAGCGGCATGATCACGGCACGACCACCCGAGACCGAGGAGGAGCTGCGGGCGGAGCTTCAGTGCGCCGCTGATTGGGAGAGTCAGGCTGCCTTTCTGCATCGCCAGGCGGAGCGTCACGGCGTTGAGCCGCATCGGGCTTTCCTTGAGGACCGCCATCTGATGTTTGGGCTCGTTCGTTTGGGCTCGTTCCCGGCTTGGACATCGAGGGCACGCGAGATACGGGTACCGCCGAGGTGGAAGAGACGCCGGCGGATTTCGTGCGCTTCAAAGACTCGTCGTGCTACTCGATTCGATTGATGGGCGTAGACGGCGAGACGCGAGTTGCCCTGATATATGACGTTGAGGCTCCTAAGCGTTGTCGCGTTCGCAATCAGAGCGGAGAGGTGTCGCCTGTTCCCGAGACGCGTGCTGCTGAGCGGCCTTGGGATGCACCTCTTCGTGATCTCTTTGCGGTGGTCACCTGAGACTTGAACCCAGCGCGCGTCGGCGTGTTGCCGGTTAACTGGTACATGTTCCTGCAAAAGGCCGCATTCTGGGGAGCGCTCAGGTCTTGAAGACCTGTACACGGTGTCAGCAATGCGCTGACGTCGCCTTCGAGTCTCTGCCGCGCACCTCCTTTCTTCGTGGTGCGTTCGCGCTGCTGGTGGATGAGCGCTCCGGCGTACGACAACACCTGTGGCTGCCACGTTGCCGAAAATGATTACAGAAGTGTCGGTTAAGAGTGCCAAAAAGCACAGATTGCTGTTGCTACTCATCGTACCGAGGAATATGAAGGTCAACTGACAGGCAAAGCGGCCGGTGAGAGGCTTCTCCACGGAAGACAGGACGCTTGCCATATAGCGCAGCGGTACTTGGCCGAACGAGGGGTCGTGTGGCCATCTCCACTGAAGCACAAACGGGGGGTCGGTCGATGTCCGCACGCACGCGCCTGGTTGTCGGTTTCGCTATCCTGCTGGTCAGTCTGTTTGGGGTAGTTGCGTCGGCCGATGCCATCGTCAATCCGTCAAGCTACGGCAGAACGACCAAGATCATCTACTGTCCGCAGGCCGTGAGGACCTACTCGTACACCCCCACCGGGACCGGATCGTTGAGCGTGACCCTGTCGTGGACGAACCCCGATGGAAGTGCCTGCACCGGCTACCCTCAGCCCTGTGTGACCGCTGTCGTTCAGTCCTACGACTCGCGCAGCGGCGAGACCTACGCTCCCATGGCGCAAACCAGCGCCGCCACCAACCCCGGCACGGCGACGTTGGCCGTGACCTCGTCGGGTGCCAATGGCGATCTGAAATCGAGCAAGCTGGTCTACTTCACGGTGCGTCCGTTCGTTGGGGCCGTCAGCTGGCATCTGGTGGTCACCTACACCAAGAACGGCACCACGACGACGGTTCAAGACCAGACCGGCTCCGCACAGGGTCTCGCCTGCGACTTCGACATCGACGGCTTCGGCCCGATCCACAGCGTCCTGCAGGGCTGGCAGAGCTCGCCGATCGTGGCCAACTGGGACGCCAAGGTCGGACCGCGCGACACGGCGGTGAGCTCGACGGACGGCAACTCCACGGTGGGCTGGACCAACGGTGAGGCCGCTGACTCGCCGCCCGCCAGCGGGCAGCAAGCCAGCGGCTGGTATTCGATGATTCCCTTCATCGCGCAGTCCTCGGCGAACCCCGCGGTTTGGGCGCGTGCCTGGCCGACCGATCAGTACCCCAAGCCGGCGAGTCTGTCGGCGTCTTCTACCACTGCCACCTGGGCCACCTGTTCCTATCCGGTGTACGGCTTTGCGACCGAGGCAGACAGCTCAGACGACTGGAGTCAACGGCAACGGTACCCGGTCGCCTATCTCCCCGACATCAGTGCCAGCTCGAGTGCCAGCGGCGGCAGCTACGCGACCTTGAACGAGAGCTATCTTGCCGAGCAACTTCGCGAAGCTATCACCTACCGCTTCTATGGTGATTCCTTCAAGTGGGTCTACCTTACGGCGGCCGGCGCCGGGCTCGCCAAGGTCTCAGTCGACGGCGTGCAGGTCGGCCTCGTTGATCAGTACTCAGCGACGACGGTCTACCAGCAGGAAAGCACCTTCAGTGGCTTTGAACCCGCCACCTATCACACGGTGCGCATCGTCTCGAGCTACACCAAGAACGCGAGCTCCACCGGTTACGGCCTCTATCACGATGCCTTCATTGCGCCGACCGACCCTGACGACGTCACGCCTACTGCGGAGGACAACAGCGACGGCGCGACGCTCTATTCGTGGGGTACCAGCTCAGCGGCCGCCGCCCACGGCGGTAAGTACGCCACCTGCACGAGCCCCCGTAGTGCCACCGCCTTCACCTTTAGCGGCGACAGCGTGACCTGGCAGTACGCCGTGGGGCCGTCGCATGGCATCGCCAACGTCTACATCGACGGTGTCAGCGAGGGCAGTATCGATACCTACGCCGCTATAACCGCCTACGGGTCGGCCTATCGCGCTACCTACAGCGGCCTGGGTTCCGGGCTGCATACGATCCTCATCGCCATAGCTGCGACCTATAACGCGGCCTCGACCGGCTACACGATCTTCTCCGACGGCTTCGAGTCGATCGACCCCCAGAGCGGTCAATCTGTCTTCGTCGAAGGCGAGCTGCCGCGCAGTGATGTGGCCTTCGCGGTCACTGCCCCCAACGGGGGTCAGACATACCAAGGCGAGATCGGCACGAGAACCACGAACGTCACCTGGTCGATGACGACCAAGCCATCGACCGGTGTCTTCGGCGTGTGGGCCGTCTCCTCAGGCGGCACGCAGTATCGCCTCGGCACCGTGAACGCTGTCGCCGGACAGTCCTCCTACAGCTTCCCTTGGACGATAACCCAGCCCGCCGGTGCCTACAGGATCCGCGTCACCTACGGCACGTGGGACGGCAACTGGTCAAGCGAAGACTCAAGCGATGCCGACTTCACGCTGACCTCCGCCGGGCTTGGTCTGACCGCCCCCAACGGGGGCCAGACCCTGCAAGGTGATCCCGGCTCCCCGCTTGCCGTTAATTGGGACATCGCCGTGCCACCGTCGGCCGGCAGCTTCTCGCTGTGGGCTGACAACCAGGACACGCAGTCGCGCGACCTGCTGGGCACCGTCAACGCCGTCCCAGGCCAAATCCACTACATGTGCGTCGGGCCGTTCTCTTCTGCTCCCGGCACCTACCGCATCGAGGTCGACTACGAGTCCACGGGCGCGGGGGCCTCCACGACAGACACAAGCGACGGCAACATCACGCTGTCGGCCACGACCCTCAGCGTCACCGCCCCCAGCGGCGGCGAGTCCTTCTTTACCGCTCAGAGCGTCGTAAGCAACATCACCTGGACCGTCGGCGGTGCGCCCCAGACGGGGTTCTTCTCGGTCTCGGCCGTGGCCGCCGGCAGCGGCACCCAGACACAGCTCGGCTCGGTAGCGGTGGTTTCCAGTCAAACCGCCTACAGCTTCCCCTGGACGGTCAGCCAGCCGGCCGGCGGCTATCGCATCCGGGTCACCTATGTGGCGCCCTTTGGCTACAGCCTGCCGGCCGAAAGTGGCGGCGACGTGACGCTGATGGGAGGGCCGACCCACGTCTCCGGGACGATCAGTCAGGACACGACCTGGACACTGGCCGGCAGCCCCTACGTGCTCGACAACACCGTGACCGTCAGTTCTGGCGCGACCCTCACCATCCAGCCGGGCGTCGTGGTGAAGAGTTGGGGTACCGACATCGCCGTCAGCGGGGCGCTGAACGCTCAGGGCACGGCCGCCGAGCCGATCACCTTCACGAGTATGAACGACGACACGGTCGCCGGCGACACCAACGGCGACGGCAGCCGCTCGAGCCCGGCCGCCGGTGACTGGGAAGGCCTGTATTTCACAGGCAGCGCGAGTGGCAGTCTCGACCACGTCGTCGTGCACTGGGCCGGGCAGTTCGTCTACGGCATCGGCTGGTCGAGCGCGGCGGTCAACGTCGCGGCTGGCTCCAGCCTCACTCTCACCAACTCTCAGATCCTCGACAGCAGCATCTGCGGTCTGGTGGCCACCAGACCCAGCGCGCTCACCGTGCAGGGTAACCACATCGCCGGCAGCGCCAGAATCGGCCTCGACATCACCGACCCGCAGCAGGCGCTCACCGTGAGCGGCAACACGATCAGCGGCGGCTCCTCCTACGGCATGGAGATCTACTCACCCTCGAGCGGAACAAGCCTCTCCAACGTCGCCCTCTCCGATAACCACCTCACCGGCAACCGCTACAACTGCGTCGTACTCGACGGCACGGTGGCCAGCGACTGGCATCTGCCCGCCTTCGATCCTGACGACCACACCTGTTACCAGACCTGGGGCGGCGTCAGCGTCGCTAGCGGCGCCACCCTCACCCTCGATCCCGGCGTCGTGATCAAAGACGTCGGTGCCGGCCTTTCGGTGGCCGGCACCCTCGACGCCCAGGGCACCGCGAGCGCTCCGATCACCTTCACCAGCATCAACGACGACACGGTCGCCGGCGATACCAACGGCGATGGCGGCACCAGCGCTCCGGCCGCCGGCGACTGGAGCGGCCTGTACTTCACAAGCAGCGGCGCCGGCAACCTCGACCACGCCGTCGTACACTGGGCCGGCACGTTCATCTGGAGCTACGGCTGGTCCAGTGCCGAGATCAACGTCGCCGGCGGCGGCAGTCTTCGCCTCGTAGACTCGCAGCTCCTCGACAGCGGCGTTTGCGGCCTTGTGGCCGACAGCCCCAGTGCGCTCACGGTGCAGGGCTGCACCATCGCCCGCGCCGCCAGAAACGGCCTCTGGGTCGATCAGCCGCAGCAGGCACTCACCGTCACCGGCAACACGATTCGCGACAGCGGCTCCTACGGCATGGAGCTGCAGGCGACCTCGAGCGGAACGAGCCTCTCCGACATCGCCCTCCACGCGGCGGGCTCGTCCGACAACCGCCTCACCGGTAACCACTACAACTGCGTCGTGCTCTACGGAACCGTGGCCAGCGACTGGGAGCTTCACGCCTTCCCCACGGCCGACCAGACCTGCTACGAGACCTGGAGCGGCGTCAGCGTCGCCGCCGGTGCCACCCTGACCCTCGATCCCGGCGTCGTGATCAAAGACCAGGGGGCTGGCCTCTCCGTTTCCGGTGCCCTCCATGCCGTGGGCACCGACCGCGCGCGGGTCACCTTCACGAGCGTCGACGACGACACGGTGGCCGGTGACACCAACGCCGACGGCAGCGCCACGAGCCCGGCCGCCGGCGACTGGAGCGGTCTCTACTTCGCAGGCGGCGGCAGCGGCAGTCTCGACCATGTCGTCGTGCACTGTGGCGGCCAGGGTGTCTATCGGCCTCCCTACAATGTGATCAACTCGGCGATCACCGTCGCCGCCGACGCCACACTCGGTGTTCACGACAGCGACCTCAGCTGCAACCTGGGCTACGGCGTGTGGGCGCCGCCAGGCTCCTACGGCGCCGTTGATGCCAAGAACAACTGGTGGGGTTCGGCCTCGGGCCCGTTCCCCTATGGCAGCGGTCAGGCCATCGCCTATCATGTCCTCTACGATCAGTGGGGTAATCCGAGCATCGTCGTCGACGTGGATGCCACTCCCTGGCTGGGCATGTCTTTGTGGGACGGGCCGAGCCTCGGCATGGCGGGCTGGTGCGGCTTCGCGGCCGACCCCGTCAACGTCGGCACCGGCAACTTCAGCTACGAGGCCACGGATCTCTCCATTCCCACCCGCGGCCTGCCGCTCGAGGTCGTGCGTTCGTATAACTCCCTGCTTGCTCAGGACTCGCCCTTCGGCTGGGGCTGGTCGTTTTCCTACAACCTCAGCGTCAAGGCCGATCAGACGCTCGGTGGCACGAACACCTACGCCGAGGTGACCCGTGAGGATGGCGGCCAGCTCTGGTATCGCCACAAGGCGGACGGTAGCTACGAGGCCCCACGCGGCGTCTTCGATACCCTAGCGGCGCTGTCCGGCGGCGGCTACACACTGACCACCAAAGCACAGGAGGTCTACACCTTCGACTCAGACGGGCGCCTGACGTCGGTCGCCGACCGTAACAACAACACGACGACCATCGGCTACGATGGCGACCACCTCAGCTCCATCACCGCGCCCGACGGGCGCACCCTGCACCTCACCTGCAACTCCGACGGTCACATCACTTCGATCAGCGATCCCCTGGGCCGCAGCTGGTCGTACGGCTATGACGATCACGGCAATCTAGCCACGGTGACAGACCTTGCCGGCGGCATCACCCACTACACCTACGATGACCAGCACCGCCTGCTGACGATCGTCGACGCCAACGATCACACGGTCGCCACCAACACCTACGATTCAAGCGGTCGCGTGAGCCACCAGACCGATGCCCGCGGGCATGCGACCGACTACACCTACAACCCCTACGCCGGCACGACGTATGTGACCAACGCCCTCGGCAAGACGACGACCTACGTCAGCAACGCGAACCGCTGTCTTACCAAGGTGATCAGCCCTCTCAGGGCGACGACGCGGTACTCCTATGACGACGACAACAACAAGACGGAAGTTGTCGATCCCCTTGGCCGCACCACCGACTTCACCTACGACAACCGCGGCAATCTGCTCACGACGACCAATGCCGACGGTGCCGTTTCGACTGCGACCTACAACGATTTCAGCGAGCCGCTGACCAAGACCGACTTCGCTGCGCCTGGCGACACGCCCAACACGTGGAGCTACACCTACGACAGCAGCAACGGCGATCTCCTCAGAACGACCGATCCCCTCGGCCACCACACGACCAACACCTACAATGGCCCCTACGGCCAGCGTGACAGCTCGACCGACGCCGACGGCAATATCACGACCTACCTCTATAACGCGCGCGGCGAGCTCACGGACACATGGCTGCCCAGCGAGCGGCCCGACCACCCCCACACGACCTGCGGCTACGACTCTGTCGGGCGCAAGACCTCACAGACCAACGCCCTGAACAGGACCTGGAACTACACCTACCATGACCTCGACCGCTTCAACGAGGCGACCGATCCCCTAAACCACACCGTCAAGACGTACTACGACGCAGTGGGCAACAAGACGAGAGTCATTGATGCCCGTGGCCATGAGGCGGATTACGGCTACGACGAGTGCAACAACCTGATCTCGGTCACCGATGCCCTCGACCACACCACGCACTACACCTATGACGTCAAGAACCGCCTGGCCTCATTTACCGACGCCGACGGCAACGAAACGACCTACGGCTACGACGACGACGGCCACCGCATCAGGGTGACCGACGCTCTCAACCGGACTCAGACCCGCACCTACGATCTGGCGGGCAACCTCTGGACGGTGACAGATGCCAAGAATCAGACGACGAGCTACGGCTATGACTTGCTCAACCGTGTGCACACGATCACCAAGCTCGGTAGCGTCGCGGTCACCTACACCTACGACGCCAACGGCCACAAGCTGACCATGGTCGATGCCCGGGGCACCACGAGCTACCACTACAACGCAGTCGGTGCGCTTACCTTGGTCACCACCCCGGATAGCAAGACCGTCTCCTACACCTACAACGACGACGGCCAGCGCAAGCGTCTGATCTACCCCGACAGCCGCTACGCCCAGTACGCCTACAACGACGACGGCCAACTCGACACGGTGACCGGGCCGGCCGGTGATGAGACGACCTACACCTACTACGCCGATGGCAGCCTGCACACGACCACCCTGCCCAACGGCATCGTGGCCACCGATACCTACGACCACGCCGGTCGCTTGGCGAGCATCACCCACGCCAAGAACACAACGCTGCTTGCCATCACCTACACGCTGGACGAAAACGGCAACCCGACCACGATCGACGACTCACTCCAGGGGCAGGGCACTTACGCTTATGACAATCTCGACCGCCTCACCTCGGAGACGCGCGACGGCTCCACCACGAACTACACCTACGATGCGGTCGGCAACCGCTTGACCAAGGCGGTCGACGGGACGACGACCACCTACAACTACGACGATGCCAATCAGCTCGCCAGTGCCGGCGCGACCACCTACACCTACGACGCCAACGGCAGCCGCACGGGCATGACAGCCAACGGTCAGACCACGACCTACGGCTTCAACTCCGACAACCTGCTCAGCGGCATCAGCTCACCGTCGCTTACGACCAGCTATGTCTACGACGGTGACAACCAACGGGTCGCGGCCACCGAGAACGGTACGGAGACCGACTTCGTGCTCGACTGTGTGGTCTCGAATGCGCAGGTGCTGCAGGAAAGCAGCGGCGATGAGACGACGACCTACACATATGGTCTCGGCCTGATCTCCCGCGAGACCGCAAGCGGCATCAGCTACCTCCTCACGGACGGCCAAGGGTCGGTGCGCCTGGAGACCGATGCGTCGGGCAGTGTCACCCGCAGCCACACCTACGATGCCAACGGCATCGAGCAGGGGACGCCAGATCTCTCGGGCAACCGGTTCCGCTACACCGGCCAGTGGAGCGATGGCTCCGGTCTCATCTTCCTGCGGGCACGCTTCTACGACCCACAGACTGGCACATTTCTGTCGGTTGACCCAGTGCCTTCAGCGGGGAGCCCGTACGTCTACTGTGGGGACAACCCGTTGATGCGCCTCGACCCCAGCGGGAAACTGTGGGGTTTGGATTTTGGTGCAGGCTTGAGGGGACTCGCAAACTGCGGAGCGGGTGCGGCCAACTTCCTCGTGGGTGCGGCTTGGCAGACTACTATGGAGAGCAATCCGCTGGGGTTCGCGTTCACCTTCTTCGGCGGAGGAGTCCCCCACGTGCCACAGCCGTTCCACGGCGCGGGTCTCGGGGTGTCATATGGAATCGGCAACTATGTGGTCGGGCCGGCCGGGCTTGGCATCGTGGGAGGGCTCGCCGGGGCGGCGCGAGGGGCGGCCTCGGGCGTTGTGGATGATGCAGAGGGCAGCGCCAGCTCGTATGTGGACAGGACGAACCCCAGCTCTGTCTGGAACAGGTATACCAACGTGACAGCCGAGCAGTTCGCCGATAACCTGAAGGCAAATGGCTGGAGTTCGAGAGCGGCGCCTAGCAATCCGGCCGTGACCCTTTTCGAGAATGACGGGGCTCGCTACGCGCTCCGGCAGTCGGCAGGGAGCTACCCCGGGTGGACGGCCAATTACTACAGTGACCCCAACTCGGGCTTGAGTCTTAAGCTCAGGCTGGGCTGGGACGGTGAATGATGGAAGGGGAACTGCATTTCCCGCGCTCTGACGACGAGTTTGGCGACCTCTTGTCAGACGTGCAGTCGGTCATCGACATCACCGGTCGCTTGCCCCATGTGCCGTTTCGTGCCACGTCCGGACAGGTCGACGTGTGCCAGTACGATCGAATCCTCGGGGGACCGTTCGCGGAGGTGCTCTGCGCTCTCTGCGAAATCCACGGGGATGACAGCGTCGCGCTGGTGACCGTAGAACCCGACCCCTTTGCCTATTACCGTCGGTACTACGAGCAATTCCCTGGTTTTCGAATTGCTCGCGAGTCACTGCCGCAAGGGTATTGGCCGCACCTGAGCTACCTGCCCGGTGGCGACGCCCTAGGGGCCATCGTCTACACGGCCGACGTTGTCGCCGTAGTCGGCTCGACGCGGACATGGTCGGTGTGGGGCCAACGCGACTGGGAGATGGCGCTGCTCCACTCGAAATCCAGACGGCGACCGTGGCTCGACGGCGACGTGCCTTTTGTTTCGGCGAGGGAGGGGCTCAGCATCTTCAGGGAGCCGCCGGGGTTCCTTCCGCTCGCAGACTCAGCGCGCGCGATCTTCCTAACAAGCATTGATGAGATGGCGAAACGGCACTCCGAGTGAGCGATGGTGGTCACATGGCGTGACAGGGGGGGGCTCGCCGAAGCAGCGCGGGCGGCGGTCTCTGGACCGGCGGAGGAAATTCCCGGGTGCTGCGGCGAAGAGCAACAGTTGTACTGTGTCGAGCTTCTTGGAGGCTTGACCCCGGAAGAGGTTTGAATCTCCAGAGGCCTCTGCGGAGTCGATGACCGCCGACACGATGCCGACAAGACGCCCTTTCACGGTCCGACACGGCTGACCACAAGAACACACCGCGTTCGCTGAGAAGCTTGGATCGTGCAGCACAATCGCCCACAGCCGACCACTGCCAGTCACGCCTTCGGCAGGTTTCCTAAACCTGGTGTCGCTGGTTCGATTCCAGCCGGGGGCACCAACCGTTGTCATGATGACAACGTTCTCCCTGGAAGCAACTCATTCCTGATGTCCGGTCACCTACCCGGTCGCTCTGGAACCCATCGGTCCGAAACTGACTCCTAGCTTTCGCGCGCCCTCCCAGCCGCGTTCAAGCAGGTCGAAGGCGCTCCGTATGGCCTCGTCGGAGTCGCCGTGCTCCCGAGCGAACAGCGCGCCATCCAAGGCGAAGTGAGCCAGAGCCGCGCAGGGAAGATCATCGGGGTCGGCACTTCGCGCTCGGTCCAACCAGGTTGCGTCGGCCATCTTGCATGAACAGCTCCGACCTCCCCGCTAGGTCCCACGTTGAGAGGATCGAGATACCTTAGGTGGAGACGGTCGGTACCCTGGGTGGACGACATGGGGCATCGGCATCCTCTACTCTGAGTACATGATCACGTTGCTGTCAGATGAGCGGATTCCGGGTATCCCCGTGAAGGAATGCGGGCAGCCGCTGTGCGAGACCGACGACGGCAGCGTCCTGGTGAGTGCTGGGGTCGCTACGGGCCCCTCGGCGCTCCGCGCCGTCATGCTCGCGCTCGGCGTTGGCATTTCGACTGGCGCCCTCACGTTGGTGGGGCAGAGGCTTCTGCCCGGGCAGTGGAACATTTTGGCCAACTCGGGGGCGGTCTGGCTCGTGCCGGCCTTCTTCGTCGCCTCGCGCATGCGGTCGCTCTCCTGGGCCGTCGTCGCCGGCGCGGGTGCGCTTGTTGCGACCCTGCTCGGCTACTACGCATCGGCGCTGCTGTCGGGCATCCCCGAGTCTGCCTACTTCATCGCACTTTGGTGCGGAGTGGCCCTGGTGGCCGGCCCGCTGTACGGGGCGGCGGGCAGTTGGTGGCGCGACGCGCGCCGCTCGCGGCGCGTGCTCGCGACCGCGCTCCTCGGGGGCGTCTTTGTGGCCGAGGGCACCTACCTCATCGTGACGCTGCACTATTACGGGTCGGGCGCCGCGATGACCGCGGCCGGCGTGATCGGCACCGCCTTCCTCGCGCGCGGCGGCAAGGACCGGGTGTACTCGCTGTGCACGCTGCCCGCGGCGGCTGCCCTCGCCTACGCGGCCTACCAGGTCATCGCCTGGCTTGCGCTGGCGCCGGCCCGCTAGGCTCACGCTTCAGCCCCATCCGTCGTTCGCCTCGCGAGACGGGTAGACAGCTCCCCGTCTCGAAGCGGACGATCGTCGCCTTGTCCATCTCGGCAGCCGCGGCAAGGCGACGCGTGGAGAGCTGCCAGCACTACGTCCCGCTTCGCGATGGGCAGGAGAGGGAACCTGCTGCTTGCCCCAACTGCCGGCTCCTCCGCTGGCGCGTGGTCGCGGAGAAGATCTGCACCGGAGAGTCCCGGGAACGTGCAGCGCCGCATGGCCGCAGCATGGCGCGCGCTACTCCCGAGCGCCAACGGGGCGAGGTCTGGTCGCCGGACCGGCGCCGGCTCCAGACCGACCGCGGCTGGGACCCAGCGGTGGCGGGAGGCCTCCCGTGCCGGAGCTGACCGCACTCCGCACACTCATCAGAACCCCTGAGAGCGGTCGCATCTTCTCGGCTCGCCGCATTCGGGCTCGACGAGCTCGGGTGCCGCCGCACGCGATACCTGAAGTGGAGACAGGCGGTACCCTGGGTGGACGACATGGGGGTCGGCGCCCTCTACTCTGGGATGCATGATCACGTTGCTGTCAGATGAGCGGATTTCGAGCATCCCCGTGAAGGAGTGCAGGCAGCCGCTGTGCGAGACCGACGACGGCCGTGGCGGCAGCGTCCTCGTGCGCGCCGGCGTGGCAAGGCGACTTGCCGGCGCCCGCCGCATGCTCTCTCCTGTGGGCATCCTCGTGGTGCACGAAGGGCTTCGCCGGATTGGCCGTCAGCGGGCCCTGTTTGCCGACTACCTCGCGGAGCTGAGGGACCTGTATCCGAACGCCGAGCGGGCGGAACTGCGGTCTCTGTGTAGTCGCTTCGTCGCCCCGGTCGATGTTGCTCCTCACGTGGCGGGAGCCGCGGTCGATGTCTCGCTCAGCGATCCAGACGGCAACCCGATCGACCTCGGGACACCGATCGACGCGTCGCCGGAGTCAAGCGCGGGGGCGTGCTATTTCGCCACCGGCGGCATCTCCGGTGAGGCCCGGAGCTTCCGCGACATTCTCGCCTGGGCGATGTGCGCAAGTGGATTCGTCAACTACCCGACCGAGTGGTGGCACTGGAGCTATGGCGACCGGTACTGGGCGTACACAGTCGCGTCGCCCGTGGCGTTGTATGGACCGCTGGGAGAGGGGGAGGAAGAGTGATGACCTGCGTCGATCCACCTCGCCTGGCCCATTCCGCCGTTGTCGAAATCGACGCCGACGCCATAACTCGTAACGCGCGCCTGCTCTCACGGCGCATACGGGGCGGGATGATGGCGGTCGTGAAGGCGAACGGGTACGGTCACGGTGCGTCTACTGTCGCTGCCGCGGCCCTGGCTGGCGGGGCCACATGTCTGGGCGTCACGTCGCTGGAAGAAGCCTACGCGCTACGGTCGGACAAGCGGCTGCGCGCTGTTCCGATGCTGAGCTGGCTCAACGACGTCGAAGCCGATTTCGGCTGGGCGATCACGGAGCGGGTGGAGCTTGCAGTTGCGGATCTGGAGCATTTGCGCGCCGTAGAAGAGGGTGTGCGCACAGCTCGTTGCGGTGGGTCGGACGAAGTCGCAGCCTCAGTGCACCTTCACCTTGATGTAGGGATGTCCCGCGACGGATGCCCCGCATCGCAGTGGTCGAGTCTCTGCGCGGAGGCTCGCGATGCCGAGTTGCGAGGCTCGCTGCGCGTGGTCGGGATCATGGGCCACATGGGGTGCGCCGCCCATCCGGAGGATCCGGCCAACGCCAGAGCCAGAGTGTGCTTCACGAAGGGCGTTCGCGCGGCCAAGGGGGCCGGACTAGCGCCGGCGATCGTCCACCTTGCCGCGACCGCGGCGACGCTCACTGACCCGACGTCGCACTTTGCGGTCTGCCGGGTTGGTGCGGGGCTCGTGGGGATCGATCCGTCGCACACCACTCAGCTGCATGCGGCAATGACGTTGCGCGCTCCGCTGGTGGGGGTTCGCGAAGTGGAAGCGGGAACCGCGATCGGGTACGACCGAGGTTACGTGGCGAAGCGCGGTATGCGACTTGGGCTTGTGGCCGTGGGCTACGCGGATGGCATTCCCCGTAGCGTGATGGGCCGCGGAGAGGTGCTTGCGGGAGGCGTCCGCTGCAAGATCCTCGGCGCGGTGTCGATGGATCAGATCGTGGTCGACCTGAGCGGGGTATCCGCGGAGATAGGCGATCTCGTTACCCTGTTCGGCTCCGGCGAGAGCGGAGAGCCCACCCTCCGTGACTGGGCGGAATGGGCGCAAACGATCGAGCACGAGATCGTCACCGGGCTAGGGTCGCGTGTTGCGCGAGTCGTCTCGTCGGATGTTAGGGGGTGCTGAGGGTGACAATGCCTCGTGTCGCGGTTATTGGAGGCGGTGTGAGCTGCGAGCACGACGTCTCCCTGTCGTCTGCCGCCTCAGTGGCCGACGCGCTTGCTTCGAGAGGCTATCGTGTCGGCCGGTACACGATCGAACGCGACGGGCGCTGGAGTGTCGACGGCGGCCCAGCCGAGCCGGCGAGCGCCGCGATACCCGACCTGGCGGAGTGTTGTGCGGTCTTTCCGGTCATGCACGGACCTGTCGGGGAAGACGGCACGATCGCGGCCCTGTGTGGGATTCTCGGCCTGCCCTACGTTGGGTCCAGCGTGCTGCCCGCAGCGGTGGCAATGGACAAATGGGTGACCAAGTGCGCGGTGTCGGCGCTCGGCTATCAGGTCGCCTCCGGGGTTCTCCTGAACAGTCCCGCGGAGGCGGATCGGCAGATTCCCACGGTGGTGTCCTGGAACCGGCCCGCGGTGATCAAGCCCGTTGCGGCCGGGTCCAGCTACGGCGTCACACTGGCACGCGATGAGGCTGCTCTTCGGCGCGGCATCGACCTGGCGTTTGTCTGGGACACGCGGGTGTTGATCGAAGACTATGTGGAGGGTCGCGAGGTCGACGTCGCGGTCTGGCCGGATGGATCCGGCGGCCATGTGGCCGGGCCGGTCCTGGAGATAGAGAGAAGCGGCATCTTCGACACCGAAACGAAATACAACGGTGAGGCGCGGTTCATCGTTCCCGCGGAAGTGCCTGGGCCGGTGGCGCGGGAGCTCTCGCGCGTGGCGCTCACTATCTTCGACGCGCTCGGCTGTCGCGGGATCGCTCGCGCCGGCTTCTTCCTTGCCGGGGACGCTCTCGTGTTCAACGAGATCAACACGACTCCGGGCCTGACTGTCCACTCGCAGGTGCCGCTCATGTACCAAGCATGCGGAGGCGAGTACGCGGATCTCATCGAGATGGCGCTAGTAGCCGCAGCCCCCGAACTCGCTCGCGGGGAGCCCGATACCGATTGAGGCGGCGCCAGATCGCGGCGTTCGCTACCATAGCCCCAGCACGTTCTCAGCGGGCAGTCGCTGCGCGGCAACAGTCATCGGAGGCGAGATGGAGCTGAGGCGGGGCAGAGGCGCCGCGCTCTGGACCATCGGCGGTGTCGTCGGCGTCGTTGGCCTCTGCGAAGTGGCGCTCGTCGCCTACTACTCTGGGGACACCTCGATCTCCACACTGGTCGGAGGGGCGATTACCGTGCTGTTCGTGGCGCTGGCAGTCGCACTCGCCTGCCAGATGCCTGGAGCCGCCGTGGCGCTCGCATGGGGATCGCTGGTGGCGCAGATCGCGTTCATGAGCGGCTTCCTATGGGTGCAAGCGGCCGTGGCTCTGGTCGTGTATTTCGCCGCGCGCGTCGGCAAGCCCAGCGAGAGGTGGGCCGCGCTGTTCTCGGTGCCGGCGGGGACGTTGCTGTTTGCCCAGTTCGTCATGACGCAGAGTAGCGGCTCGCTGAGGGTTCTTCGCGTTCTCAACGGTGTGACGGGGACCCACCCAACGATGGCAGCCGGCATCATCGTTGCCCTCGTTCTGGGCATCGCCTGGCTGCTGGGCTTCGCGGCCCGTGAGCAGGAGGAGGCACGCGCGTCGGAAGTCGCGCGCCGTCAGGCAGAAGAAGAGCGTTCCCTGGCACAGGAGCAGAGCGAGCAGGCCGACGAGATTGCGCGACTCATGGAGGCGCAGGCTTCGCTGGCGCGCGACGTGCACGATGTCGTGGGCCACTCGCTGGCAGTGATCCTGGCGCAGGCGGAGTCCGTCGCCTACATGACGGACGCTGACGGTGATCGCGTGAAGGACGCCGTCGCGAATATCGCCGCGGCTGCCCGCAACTCGCTGCAGGAAGTGCGTGAGGTGCTCGGGAGCGCCGAGCCAGCGGGCGTCCCCTCAAGCCGGCTCGATCTATGGGCGCTCGTTGATAGCATACGATCGAGTGGGCGGGAGCTGATCGTCGAAGAGCACGGCACGCCAAGAGATCTCGGCTCGACCGCAACCATGGTGAGGTATCGGGTGACCCAGGAACTGCTCACCAACGCCCTGCGGCACGGCAAGGCTGATGCTCCCATCAGGCTGCGGCACACATGGGATGAGGCCCTGACTGTCGAGGTGTCCAACGCGTTCGACCCTGCGTCTGGCTGGAATCCCGGAGGGCGCGGGATCGAGGGGATCAAGCAGCGCCTCACTCGGGTACGCGGCACGATCGAGATCAGCCGAACCGACTCAGGGTCCGGGAGCGTGTTCCTCGCACGTTGCGTGATCCGCGCGCCGGGAGGTGCGGTCTGAGCGACCACATCCGCATAGCGCTCGTAGACGACCAGGAGCTGTTCAGGGCCGGCGTCGCCGTGATCATCGATGCGCAGCCAGACATGGAGGTCGTTGCCTCGGTCGGGTCCGGCGCGGAGGCGATCGTCGTGGCAGACGACCTGGCGCCAGATATCGTCCTGATGGACATCCGGATGCCTGGGATTGACGGAGTGGACGCGACACGTCAGATCTACTCACAGGACCGGGTCGCGCAGCGGACGACCGATGTGCGGGTCATCGTGCTGACAACGTTCAACCTGGACGATCGCGCCGCAGAGGCGATCCGGCTCGGCGCCAGCGGCTTCCTGCTCAAGGACGTCACTCCGAAGCTGCTGCTCGAATCGATCCGGACCGTCTACCGGGGATCGGCCATCCTTGCGCCGCAGGAGATTGGCACGCTATTCGCGCGCACGCCAGGCGGGCGGCGCGCAAAACTCCCGCCCGCTTACAACGAACTGACGGCTCAGCAGTTCGAGGTGCTGCGCGCGGTGGCGCGGGGCAGGTCGAATGCCGAGATCGCGGCCGAGCTCTTCCTGGGAGTATCCACCGTGAAGACCCACGTCGGCGCAGTATTGCGCAAGCTTGGTCTGCGTGATCGCGTGCAGATCGTCGTCTTCGCCTACGAGCACGGGCTGGTCGACGTGGATGACACAGCGGGCGCCGGTACCGTGCCTGGATCATGATGTCTGCCGAGTCCGGACTGGTCGCGCGGCATGCTCTTGCTCAGCTTGAGATGTGCCGCCGGCGATTGGGCTTGTGAGCCAGCGTGAGCGTCGCTCGGCGCTGTCCCAGGCGCTCATCCTGAGATCAAGGAGAGGATCGAGAGACAACGCGCGGCGTTAGCGTTCCAGGAAGTAGTGTACGAACAGATCCAAATGGTTGCCCTGAGAAGAGGTGGCCACTGCTCGGAGCTTCAGTCATGTGGGCGGCTGCGTGAGGCAGATAGACGTGTCGCTGGCCGGCGAGCAGCAACGGACGAGACCACCCTGCCGCCTGGGGCATCATGGCTTGATCCATGCCCACGCCAACTCGTTGAGCTCAGCTGAACGCGTCACCCAGCCAGATTCCCGCGATCACCGCCCAAGACTCGGGAGACACGCCCTAGAACTGTGCCGCGGCGACTGGACTGTCGCCCCGCCGATCGCTCACACTGAGAGATGAGTGTCCACTGGGCTGTGCAGTCCATTCCGAAAGCCCGAGAGCTGTCCGGTCAGGTCCACAGTCACGGACTCGAACGCCGGTCGAACAGTCGCCGAACCTCGTCGCGAAGGTTCGAGAGTTGTCCACTAAGGTGCACCAAGAATGCCTGCTCAGGGCGATTCCGCGAGAACAATCCCTGCTTGTGGAAGCGGTTCGCACGCTGGCAGCCAGGCGTTGGCAGCTGCTTCTTCGCCGGGTGTCACGAAACGGTTGAGGCGTCGGCCGCACGGTCGCGAGACCGGGGGCCTTCAGCCGTCGCCGAAGAGCTCTTCGTTGGCGTTGGCGACGGCGAAGAAGCGCGGATGCTCCGTCGGTGCGCGCGACCGGGTCGCGGCGCGCGCGCCTTCGTCGAACGCCTCGTACGCGGCGACGCCCAGCGTGGCCACGCGGATCGGCTGTTCGTGAGCGGCGCGGCTGGGAAAACAGCCGCGGTGCTCGCGGATGAAGTGCACCGCCGCGATCACTGCCTCGCGCAGCTCGCGGTCGCGCGCCGTCTCGTAGGTGAAGCGCCAGCGCCGCACCTGCTGAGCGATCTCGTCCCTGTCCGGCGCGACGCCGGTCGCCGCGTAGATCCGGCAGTCGTAGGTGCGGCAGACGAGCGGCCGGTCCTCGTAGATGGAGCAGCGGCCGTCGAGAAGCACGGGGCAGGCGCCGCGCTCGTCGCAGCCGAGCAGGAGATAGCCGGGCGGCAAGCCGCGGGCCACGGACAGATGCTCCCGCGGCAGCCGCTTGCGGGCGGCCTTCTCCCCGGGCCGCAGGTGCAGCTGATGGTGCGTGCGGCAGCAAGCGTTGCAGCTCCCACAGGGGACCTCCGCCGGCACGTCGCGCCACAGCGTGGCGCACGTTGCCCGGAGCCAGGCGGAGAAGTTGCCGGCCGGCAGGGGCGTCGTCGGCCCCGCCGGCAGCCCTCCCGCGGGGTCCGGCGCACGACCGCTGCCGCTCCCAGCGGTCCCGTGGCTCGGTGGAGCACTCATGCGCAGACCTTGATCGCCTGCGCATGGTCATGTCAACCTCTGCGCGAACCGACGGCGACCAGCGTCGCAACTACGCCGTGGTCGTCGGCATCGGGTCGGCGACAGCGCCCCGCGCAGCGATTTCTGAGGCCGCACAGATTAGCGTGTCCGCGAGCCACTCAGAGGATTGGTCTGTGTGGCGAACGGCGGCGCCAGCATTATCTTCGCGGCGCAGGACTCGTGGCTCACACCGACGCCGGCAGCTTGGATAGTGGCGGCCGCTGAAGGTGGGGTGCAGGGCAACGCCCGCGGCGGCGGCCCGGACGCCCCGCGCTCGATCCCGAGACCAGGTGACTGATCCTGCGTATGGTCAAGGACAACCCACGCTGGGGCTACATGAGGAGTAGCTGCACCCCACGGGCTCCGCGGGTGAGGAGTTCGGTGCGCGGTGGGTGAGGGCCTCAGCGCATCGGGTGGCGTGCCGCGAGCCTGAAGTCAGGCCGCTCTCGCGATGACGCCGCCGACCTCCTTGCGGGATGCGCCCAAAGCAAGCAGCGACTTGACCAGCAAGTCGAGCGAGACGGAAGGATCAGCCGCCTCCATCTTGGCCACCCGAGACTGGCTTGAGCCCAGCCGGCGCGCGATCTGCGCCTGCGTCCAGGAGTTGCGCGTGCGCAGCTCGCGCAGGTACCCGGCGAGCGCCAGCTTGAGCTCGATGAACGCCGCTTCCTCCTCGGTCAGCTCGAGGAAATCGGCCGCGTCGCCGCCGCGCCAGCCGGCGGCCGCCAGACGGTCTTGCTTGGCCTTGTCCATCTCGCTCACTCCTTCTCTCCCGCGACGGAATCGTAACTGCGCAGCCTGCGCTGGCAGGCAGCGACCACTGCCGTCGGCGTGGCCTGCGTCTTCTTGGCGAACACTTCGGCGATCACGATTGCGTCCGCATCGATGCGATAGACGATGCGCCAGGTGGCGTCCTCGTCGGTGATGCGCAGCTCGTGGCAACGCTTGCCGATGGAGGGCATGGGCCGCGACTGCGGCAGGCCGAGCGACTCGCCGCGCCGCAGGCGGCGCAGAAGAACCCCGGCCTCGAGCCGCGCCGCAGCCGACAGTGGCGGCGTGCGGACCTCCCCGTGGAGCCACATCAGCGGCTTGTCAGCACCTGGTCTCACGGAGAGAAGGGTATGTCAGATACGACATACTATCAAACAGCCTCGGCCCGTCTCGTCACGGCAAATGCCCTCAGGGTGCTGCTGTGCGCCTGGGCCGTGGCACTGTACCTCTCCACGCACCCGCGCGGCGGCGTTTCCATGGTCGCCCAGACCTCGCCCGCCACGCTCGTCGCCTCGCTCGTGGCCGCGGCAGTGTGGGTCCTGTACTTCCGGCGCTCCGTCAGAGTACGCAACACCTTCACGCGGTGGTTCGGCACGGCGAATGCCAGGGCTGAGTCGGGGTCGAAGTACGACGGCCGCGGAGGCGAACGAGAATCCCGAGACGTTGGCGCACAAGTCGATCGAGCAGGTTGCCGACCACTACTGCGACGCGATCGCGACGGGTCGGTTCACCACTCCTGAGGAAGTGGCCGACCTTGTCCTCTTCCTGGCGAGCGACCGTGCCGCGGACATCACTGGCGCCGACTTCGTCATCGACGGCGACCTGGTCACTACTCTCTAGACCTCCGCGCGCTCGCCGGCGTCCTCATTGCGGACGCTGCTGTCCATGTGATCGACGTGCCAGGCCGCTCCGAAGGACGTAGGATGCTCCTGTTCGCGCATGCTTCCGTCGCTCCGCACCCTTCCGTCAGCCAGCGAGCGTGTCTTTGGCTCCATCATCGACAAACGATACCTTGGCTGCTCCCGTGAACGAGCGCGGCACGACCGTGCAACTGCTCGTCGTCTGCCTTGCGAGCTTCGTCGTGTGGTCGGGGTTCGGCGCGATCCTGCCTTACCTGCCGATCTTCCTCAAGGAACAAGCCCACAGCTCGATGTGGCTCATCGGGGTCGTGGCCTCGGCCTACTACGCCGGCACGTTCGCCTTCTCTGCCCTTCTCGGCCGGGCCAGCGATAGCGTTGGTCGCAAGCCGCTCGTCGTGACGGGTGTCTGGCTGTATGCCATCGCCACCCTGCTGTTCGTGACGACGACGCATGCGGCCTGGTTTGCCGTCTTTCGGCTGCTCGAGGGGGTCGGGGCTGCCGCCGTGGGACCGGCAAGCCAGGCGTTCATCGCCGATATCAGCAGCGAGCGGACGCGCAGCCGCGCCTACGGCTGGTTGACCACGGCCCAGTTCGGCGGCCTGATCGTCGGTCCGGCCCTGGCGCCGCCGCTGTATGCCCTCGGCGGCGGTCACGGCAAGTGGGCCTTCTATGCGATCTTCCTGTTCGGCAGCGCGCTTTCGGCTCTCACCGCCGTGGTCCTCATGCTTACGATCAAAGAACCGGCGCGGACCGCTCAGCGACGGGTCGAGAAAGCGGTACGACCGCCCTTGCGCACCCTGATCTCAGGCCCAGTGGCGGTGTTCGTCATGATCGCCGCGACGAGCAACTTCGCGATGGGCGCCTTCGAGGTGCTTTGGAGCCTGTGGCTGCGGCATCTCGGCGCCTCGCTGACCTACATCAGCGCCACCTGGATCGTCTTCAGCGTTCCGATGTTGCTCTCCTTTGTCGGTGGCGCCATCGCCGATCGTGGTAACCGCTTCGCCTTGATGTTCTCGGGCTATGCCATCTCAGGATGTGCCTGGATCATCTACGGCACGACGCACAATCTCTGGCTGTTCATCATCGTCAACGCAGTCGAAGGGCTGGCCATCGCCTGGTCCTACCCGGCCAAACAGGCGTTTCTTGTCCAAGTGAGTCCGCCCCGCTGGATCGGCGCCGTGCAGGGACTGGAGAGTTCGTCGGCGCAGCTGGCGGCGCTCGTCGGCACGCTTGTCTCGCCCCTTCTCTACGGCCTCATCGGCGGCTTCACCATCAGTCTCGGTGGTGTGCTTGCCCTGACCGGTTTGGTCGCCGGGGCGCCGGTCTTGCGTCACGAGTGGAAGCGCATCAAGGCCGGCGGCCACGCGACCGGTTCCGATGATGCCGAGGCACAGCCTGAGGAGTCGTAGGCGCCGCGGCGGTTAACTGGACGCCCTCGCGGGCGCGCGCCAGTGGGATCCTTCCATCGGTCTCGGCGGCGTCGGACCAAACCGGGGCCTCGCGTAGCTGATCAGCGCCCGGGCACATGGTAGATGAACAGACTGCTGCGCGAGGCGTCATTGGCGCTGCTGCCGCCGGTGGGGAGAATGATCCGGCCGCCTATGACGATCGGGCTGCTCCAGTGGCCGGCAGCCGCGGGCAGCGAGCGCAGCAGCCGTCCGCCGGCGGGATCGTAGACGTTCAGCTTGCCCTGTGACTCGTCGTAGACGTAGAGGAGGCCACCGGCGACCACCGGACTGGTGCCGGCAGAGCCGTTCTGCCAGGCGGTCACGAGTCGTGGCGCGCCACCGACTCGCACGGCGTATGCCGCCGTGCCCGAGCCGTCGGCCACGAACACGTAGACGCGGCCGCCGTGCGACCACACCGCCGGGGCCGTCAGCACCTCTCCGCCGCCGGGCGAGCGGATGTCCTCGAGCTCTCCGCCCAGCCGGCTGCCCGCCCCGCCCCTGGTCCCGTTCAGCGCGTTCAGATCCAGCAGATGGAGCTGGCCGTCCTTACCGCCCTGGACCGCCAGCCGGTAGCCGGCTACCGACACCAGCGCCGGGGCGGTGCTGCCGAGGTCCGTGTCGGTGGCGTCGAGCCGCGCCTGATCGCGTGGGGTCCAGTTGTGCAGCAGGCGAGAGGCGCTCGGCGAGAGCTCGAGCACGCTGTCGCCCCAGTTGGTCGCGCCGTTGAACGGACCATTGCCGGTCGCCACCAGGATACGCCCGCTGCCGGGCTCGATCACCGCTCCCGACCGCGCCCAGATGGCGGAGTCGCTCGCCGGATACGAGTCCGGCCTCATCAGGCCGTGACGGTTCGAGCTCAGCGAGTTCCAGACACGGGTGATGNNGTAGCCGCCGGTGACGACCACCACGGAGCTGCCGCTTAGGTTCAGCGCCCCGCCGATCTTCTCGTGGGTCGGATCGAGCGTCACGCGCGCCGGCCAACCCCCCGAGTGCAGCTCGGATCCCGTCGCCACGGCGAGCTTGTGGATGAAGCCGTCGGGAGAGGCCGCATACAGATAAGCACGATTCTGGTCGACGATCGGCGTGGCGGTCGTGATCTGCTTGCTGCCCTGGTAGGTGGCGATGTCCGCCGGCGCGTAGCGCCACACGGTGGCGCCGCTGGCGGGGTCGATCGCGATCGTCTCGCCGTAGGTCGTGGTGAGGAAGATCAGGTCGCGGACGCGGCCCCCGGCCCGCACCGCGTGGAGCTCGACCGCCGAGGAGTCGGCGACGCCTGAGNNGTGCTGGACGGGTAGACGCCACTGCGCTGCGCATCGTAGTCGAAGCGCGGCCAGTCACCTGACGGAACGGCCGTGGTCCCAGCGGCGAGCGGGCTGGGGCTCGCCGTGGCGAACCCGCTCGCCTTCGTGGTCGCTTGGCCAGCGGAGTCGCCGCAGGCCGCCGCGGTGATCGTCAACGCGAGGATCGCCACGGCCAGCAGGACGTGGGGTCGTCCATGTCGCGCGTGCAGCAGTTTGTCGCCTCGCACCGCTCGCTTCGCCATCCTGTCGCATCGATCTCGAACATCGGCCCAGGCCATGGGCCTCGACCCGACTTTGGCCTTCAGTACCCGCAGCCGCGTGCGCTAACCCTCGTACAGCTGTCGCACGGCGGCGCGCTGTCGGTCCGCTGGCCGTGTGCGGCATGACCGCCGCGGTCACTGTGGCGCGCCTCAAGTTCCACCGATCTGCCGTCGATTTAGTGAGGGAGAATGTGCGTCGAGGCACAGCCGGGGGCGCTTGAGTGAAGGCCATGGACGTTCTTGGCGATCTGCCATTCACCACGTCTCAGTGGCGCCACCGGGCGTTCTTCCAAGCGACCAGAGCAATCGCCATCAGCGCCAGCCCGGATGCCGTCTGGCCGTGGATCGCCCAGATGGGCTACCGTCGCGCGGGTGGTATGGCTTCGACCAGTTTGACAACGACGGGATCCCCAGCGCTGCGCGCATCCTGTCGGAGTTCCAGGACCCACAGGTCGGCGAGACCATCGGCGAGGAAGGCCTGACGATACTCGCAGTCGAGCCCGGCAGATCCCTCATCCTGGTGTTTGCGTATCCAACAACGGTTTGGGTCTTCAAGGAGGGCATCTGGCCGAAGTTCGGCGCCAGCAGCCTCTCCTCTCTGCTGCGTCCTCTCGACGCCGGCCACACAAGGCTGGTCGTCCGCACGCGCTTCGCCGCGCCGCTCGCCTCCGTGCCCATTCTGTGGTGGCCGTTCTTCGAGATCGGGGATTTCCTCAACGCGCGCAAGCAACTGCTGGGAATCCGGCTGAGAGCCGAAGGCCGAGCCACCTGAGAAGCGCATCGTTAGCAAACCGGCCCGCGGGCATGCTCCCCTCGGAAGGGCGCTCATGGTCAAAAGGGCTGGCTGCTCGGTCGCTGAACCCAGAGGCCACGTCGCGGCTTGCCTGACATACGACGACGTTGCGCCGGACGCGGTGGGTTTACTTGCCCGCGAGCGCCAGCCCCGTCATAGGCGCCACCGCCTCTTCGTGCATCGCCGGGATGATGTGCGAGCAGGTGTCCAAAGTGATTGAGATCGCGGCGCAACCGCGGAGTTCGATGACCCTGAGACCGCAAGTCGCGCCCTCACCGGACTGTTACGTCATGCCCCGAAACGTCGCGTTCGTGGGTCGCGCGAGTCCCATGGCAGAGCCCAGAGTGACCCAGAATCCTGGGGAGCGCGCCACCCAGCGCGTGCCGCCCAGCCCTCGTACCGCTTGCGCGCCCGTCGCCGCCACGACGATCGCCGGCAGACTCTGGTGCGCGGTGGCGAACACCAGGCGATAGGTGATGCCCAGGTCGGCTGGGATGTACATGGGCCCCGACGGCATGGCCGGCAACGCAAGCAGTGCCTTAGCCACCGCCCGAACCTGCGCCGGGTCGTTGACCGTCACCTCTGCCGGGAAGCCGAAGTGAGTGTGGTTCTGCGGGATAGCGTCGCTGCGCCGCACGACGAGACGATCAAGATGGCCGAGCTGCCGGGCCAGAGCCGCTTGCGTGGCGGCCGGCGATGAGGCTGGAGTCGCGTTGCCCTGGTTGCCCGGCTTGGCGGCTGCACAGGCAGTCAGGGTGAGCGCCGCCGTCAGCAGCGCGGCCGCCCGAAGTCCGCGGCGAAGATGCCGATGTCCAAGCGCGCGCACGTTGCTCCTCCTCCCTGCCGGTGAGGCATCGTCGAATCCTCTGAAGTCTACCTTGAGGGTGCCTCGATGAGGGACGTCGCGCCGAGGCGCCGGGTTCGCGCCGTGCGGGCCCGTCGCGCCGAGGCGCCGGGTTCGCAGGAGGCGGCTCCAGGGCTATGATGACTTGGGGACTCATGATCGGGAATCAGTTCGCTAAAACCCCCGTTGTGAGGTGAGGGGCGCTGTCGAATCTCGCGGGACTCGTATCCATCGGCCGATTCGCGACATTGGTCGGCATGCCCATGAGCACGTTGAGGTTCTACGATGAGCAGGGCCTTTTGCGCCCGCTCCAGGTCGACCCCGACAGTCGGTATCGGTACTACGCGCTCGAGCAGCTCGATGTAGCGACGACGATCGGTGTCCTGCGCGACATGGGCGTCCCCTTGGACGAGATCAGAGCAGTCGTAGACGCCGGCGCCGAGGAGACTCGGCGCGTGCTGGAAGACCATCGCGGTCGCATGGTCGAGCGCGAGCGTGAGGCAAGGCACATAGTCCGTCGTCTCGATAGCCTGCTCGGTCAGAGTGATCACGCGCTGCCGTACGACGTCACACTGATCGAAACGCAGCCCTTGCGCGTGCTCAGCCGGCGAGCGACGCCGCGAGTGGAGGAACTGGATGCCGCTATCGCCGAGCTGGCGGAAGGGCTGAGAGCGTCTCTTCCTCGGCACGAGCTGCCAGCGGGCGTTCCGCGTGACGTGACCCTGTACCACACCATCCTTCGCCGGGACGGCCTCATCGACCTCGAAGTGTGTGTGCCCGTGCCCGAAGGGCAGGACGACGTCGAGGGCGCCTGGGTGCTGAAGGGCGGTCCGGCCGCGCACACCGTTCACCGGGGTCCTTGGGATGACGTCTATCTCGCGTACGCCTCCCTGTTCTCATGGGCGCTGCGCGGCGGCTACAAGCTCGACGGCCCGCTGCGCGAGGTCTATGCGACCGACTATCGTGACACGCCTCGTCCGAGTCAGTACGTCACCGAGCTCTTCTGGCCGCTCGTCTAACGGCGTTTCGTTGCTCCGTGGCGTCCGGCATCGCCCTGTCCCTTGACCTTCCACCCACCTGAAGGTTCAGAGTGGCATCACGCGGGCGGGTCGGGGTCGCCGATCTACTTGCCGCCCGCCGTGACAGTCGTCAACCTTTCGGACAGGGGGGTTCCTATGAGCAGGGTGAAGAAGACCAGGTCATGGTCGCGTGGACTGGTATGCCTCATCGCAAGCCTCGGGCTGCTGGCCGCGGTCTGTACCGCACCGGCTTTCGCCGGCAAGTCCGCGAAGTCCGACTCAGGGTCAGCGTCTCCTCCCAGCGTCATGCCGGTCGTCGTCCTGCAGGGCTCTGACTACGACATGGGCTATCAGTACTACCAGCAGGTCGACCAGCTCTTCGGCTCGTCCGTCCTTCAGGCCATGCAGGTCCCGGGAGGTTTCACCGCCGATCAACTCACGGCGCTGAAGGCCTACGAAGCGTACGTGCAGCAGTACACACCGGAGTACATCGAGATGTTCAAGGGCATGGCCGCCGCCGCCACCGACGCCGGTGTGTCGCTCTCCTACAACGAGGTGCTCGCGAACTTCGTCGGGACGACCTCGTACTCGAGCGTGAGATCGGCCGCAAGTGCGGCGTCCACCCATGCGCCGACGTGCTCTGCCTGGGCCGCCTGGGGCAAGACCACGACGGGCGGCCAGCTCATCACCGGCCAGGAGATGGATCCACCGTGGGGAGACTTCGGGGACGCCAACTACGTGGCCATCGTCGCCTATCCCTCGACGGGCAACGCCTACGAGAACATCGCGCAGGCCGGCCAGCTCGCGTCGATCCCGGTCTTTCCCGGCATCAACAACAAGGGGGTCGCGACGAGCGGCAACGCCGGCGAAGGCTGGCGCAGCATCGACACCGCGGCCGGCGCCTACCGGGTCAAGGCCGGCCTGATCCCACACATCCTGCGCTTCTCCAATACCGCCGCGGCCGCCAAGAACCTGTGGCTCTCCTACCACCAGCCCAACAGCTGGAACATGACGATCTCGGACGTGAAGGGCCACGCGTTCACGGTCGAGTCCACGGGGGCCTTTCAAAAAGTCCGCAAGCCGGGCGATTTCGGCGAGGGCAACTTCATCTACTCTCGCAACACCTACTTCACCGCCGAAGGTGGCAAGGCGAACCTGAACGGCATGAAGGGGAAGTTCTACCCGCACGGCGGCTGGGCCATCAACCCTCAGATGAGTGCTCCCGCCGACAGCATGAGTGACATTCAGATGGCCAGCGTGCGCACGAACCAGACCATGTACAACATGCTGCACGAGTATCAGGGTCACGTGAACGTGAACTTCGCCAAGATGCTCTTCCGCCACCACGGCAAGATCCCGAAGGATCCCTGGAATCTCAAGAACTTCCGCAAGACCAAGGCCAAGTACTACGGCAACCCGGGCAACTTGAATGCCGGCTTCGTCACCATCGGAAGGCCGGCCAACGGTGATAGCGGCGTGATGTACATCTGCACCGGTGCGGCGGGGAGGGTCGCGCTCCCGTATGAGGCGGGCCCAGAGGATGACTGCTACCAGGTGGCGAGCACGCACACGTTCTACGCGCTTGCTCTGGCTGCCGGTCCCGACGCCATGGTCGGTGCGGCCGAAGGTGCGGCGGAGTCCGACATCGCCCATGCCTACCAGAAGCTGATGTACAAGAACTACGGTGATCCTGGGTTCGAGGGCTTGAATACCCTCTTCAGCGATGCCAATAGTGAGTACTTCGAAGGGCTCAACTGGGTCACCGAGGCTGCCACCGCCAGTGGCAACGATAAGCTTCTGGACACGTCCAAAGCGGCCACCGCGTTCGCGCAGGCTCAGGCGCATGCCCAGCAAGTCTACGAGGCCCTCGTCCGTCCGGCGGTCACGCCCTCGGACCTCGGCCTGAAGCGGTACGTCTGGCACGCCTACGGGTTCTGACGGACGGGTGACGCGCACGCCGACCTGAGCGTGCGGTTCTCCGCTCGATAACGGAGCATGATCGGGCGTCCCCCTCCCAACGCGGGAGGGGGACGCCACTTGCTTTGACGGCCCCACGGCTTGTCGCGATCCTCCCACCGACACCCCCGGGCAGCCGGTCGCCCCATGACGAGCGCGTTGGTAGGCTTGTCAAGCAGCCGCCGAGGTGGTCGCGAAGTCGAGATACGGGAGGCAAAATGAGCCCATCACCGGACACAGAGGCCGCCAGGGTCCTTACCAAGGTCATCGCCGAGCGGCGTTCCGTGCGCAGCTTCTCTGACGCGATGCCGGCTCGCAAGGACCTCGAACGGATCATCGCCGCCGGCCTTGCGGCACCCTATGCCGCGGCCATGAGTCCTGGGGGAGCACTCGACCGGCGCTTCTTCGTGCTTTCCCCAGCGAGCGCCGCGCTGAGCGCTGCCGCCCGGGCGATCCAGACCCATGCCCAGCAGGTCCTGGCCGCGCCCGAGACGCCGGCTCCGCTGCGCGCTCGCCTGGGGCCGGTCGCCGAGGGACGCATCCTCGGCGTCGGCACCGCGCCCTACTATGTCGTGGTCGCCGAGCCCCAGAGTCTGGCCGCCGCCCAGTCACTGGCCCACGCCCTGGAGAACATGTGGCTCATGGCCACCGCCCTCGGGCTTGGCATGCATCTCGTCTCGATGACCACCACGATGAGCGACGACCCTGCGTTTTGCGAGCTCCTCGGCCTGCCGGTCGGCGAGCACGCTCTCAACGGCTGTGCCGTCGGCGCGCCCGTGCAGCCCCCCGAGGCACGGGCAATCCCCGATGCCGCCGGCGTTACGACCTGGCTCGACTGAGTCGAGGCTGGTTCGGTCGCGATACCGAACTTGAAGACCGGCGCGCGTGGGTGCGTGACGACAGCGTCCGCCGATCGAAGCTTCCTACCGGGGTTCGCTCGCCTCCGATTAGTCGCGCTGCACGTCCTTGCGCGTGACCGCAAGATAGGCGACCAGGCAGACGATGAGGACCGTCATCACCAGGCTGACTCGGCCTTGACCGAAGCCGAGCCCACCGAGGCTGACGGGTTTGCCCATCCAGTCGGCGCACGAGGCGCCCAGCGGCCGGGTGACCACGTAGGCAAACCAGAAGGTGAAGATCGCGTTCCAGTGCAACCGCCAGTAGCCGATGGCGGGGATGACGATCACCGCGGCGAAGAGCAGGATCGAGTAGAAGTACCCCAGGTGAAACGTGTAGGCGGTCAGATCCCCGGCCGCGGTGCCCAGGGCGAAGGTCGCGACCACCGCGGCCCAGTAGAAGGCCTCGCGGCGAAACCGATCGACGCTGTGGATCGAGAGCGTCTTCTCGGATCTCTGCCAGGTCCCAAAGACGGCGGCCAGGGCGACCCCGTACAGGGTGGCCGAGGCGAAGTAGGGCACGCCGAGCCCGACGTGGAGCACATCGGCGGCCATCGTGCCAAAGACGCCCACCATGACCACCGCGAACCAGTAGGTCCAGGCGAGATAGCGGCGCATCGAGAACTGCAGCACCAGCGCCACCAGAAAGCCGGCGAAGCCCAGTAGCACGGCGGGCACGGGATGGATCGCGTGGACGAGGTAGTCCGAGGTCGACTCGCCCATGGCGGTCGACAGGCCTTTGATCATCCAGAAGTAGGCGGTGATCTCGGCGGGGACTCGGAGGGCTCGCCGATACGGCGATTGCGCGGGCCTGGCAGGCATGCGGGGCAGGGTACCACGGCGCTCATCCGGCGGCCAGACCTCGGTTGGGCCTCAGGGCGAGTTCGGTCAGAGTCGGCGGCTTGCCGAGGATGGTCCCGCGTCGGGCGGCAGGTCGAGGAATGTCGCAAGCCGTACATGCCACTGATCCATGAGATGGCAGTGTGGCGACTCTACGGCGTGAAGATGTAGGCGGCCCCGATCGACCCATAGTAGGAGCCATAGGTGAAGAAGGCGCCGACAACGACCGAGTTGCTTGCGAGGCCGACGGCGGAGCCGAAGCGGTCGCCCGGATAGGATGAAGACGGGCCCGGGTCGTTGATCGTCGTGGTTGGGCTCGTCGGCCAGCCCTTTTTGCCCTGGTGATAGGAGTAGGCGGCGCCTGTCGCGTTGGCTTCGTCGGAGCCCACCACGAGTGCGGGCCCGTCGACCGCGACCGAGACGCCGAACTCGTCGTTGGTCGAGCTCAGCGGGTCGGCCAGGCTCACTGTCGGCGTGCTCGGCCAGCCGGACTTGCCCCTCGTGTAGACGTAGGCTGCACCCTGGGCACCATTCGTGAAATCGGCGCCTACCACCAGGGTGTGGCCGTCGAGTGCCACCGCGTTACCGAATTGATCGCCGGATGAGGCCGCGGGATCGGTCAGTGTAGTGGCCGGCTTCGTCGGCCAGCCGCCGAGGTGCTTGCGCGCGTAGACGTAGGCGGCGTTGCCGTTGAGCGCGCCGACGACGGCGGTGTCGGCTGAGATCGCCACCGCGCCGCCGAAGTAGTCGCCGGCCGTGGCGGCCGGATCTGCCAGGGTGGTCGTCGGCTGCGTCGGCCAGCGCTGCCCGAGACGCCTGACGTAGATGTAGGCGGCCCCGGGCGAGGGGTAGGTTCCGCTCGCCCCGACGATGACGTTGGTCCGCGAATCCGTCGTCGGCGCGACTGCTACGGCCGAGCCGAAGGTGTCGCCCGTGGTAGCCGCGGGGTCGTAGAGGCTCGCAGTCGGCGTGGTAGGCCAGCCCGACTTGGTCTTGACGTAGATGTAGGCGGCGCCCTCTGAGAAGTTGGTGCCCACCGTGGTGCCGTAAGCCCCGACCACGATGGTGTTGCCGTTGATCGCGACGGCGTTACCGAACAGGTCGGCCCCAGCGGGACCGACCAGGGTGACGTTCGGGCTCGTCGGCCACCCGGCCTTACCCTTCTCGTAGATGTAGACGACACCCGGCCCCGTCGCGTACCCGGCGACGACAGCGGTGTTGCCGTCGACAGCCACAGCGTTACCAAAGGAATCACCGAGCCTGCCGCCGGGATCGCTCAGGCTGGCCAGCAGGGTGCCGGGCGGCACGACCGTTGCCGGGACGCTCCCTGTGGCAGCTGCACTGACGCCGGTACCGGCCCAAAGGGCCGCCATGACGGCGAGAGATGCGACGGCGAGGATCGACAGACGCTTCACGGCTACTCCTCTCCCTGGTGGGAGACCCCGCTGCCGGTCAGGTCTTCGCACACTTGACCACGTTGGGGGCACCACCTCTTCACGTGGCGCCCGTCCTGGTGGAGCTACCGAAACCCTGCACGCCCCGCTCAGCACCAGCACCCTGTCTTCGGCAAATGGGCTACCCGGGCCCCAGGGCGTACAAACTCGCGGACCGTTGCCCTTTCTTGCTCGGCGAACACCAGCCCTGCGATCAGCGCCGCCGCCTCTTCCTGCATCGCCGGGATGGCGTGCGAGTAGGTGTCCAGGGTGATCGAGACGGTGGCGTGTCCGTGGTGACCGGATGGAGCGGCTTTCACAGCGGCAGGTACTGGTGCCGAGGCCCAGCTGACCGCCGCTATCGTCGCCCCACGACCACTGCGAGCCGTTGCGCACCACGGCGACCCAATCTCCTTCGTCTATGATGGCAACGAGCCACGGAGCGAGGACGCCGGCACATGTCAAGAACGTTGTCTCTCATAGAATCGCGCGTAGTTCCGTCGAGGCTCCGTCTCACCTTGGTGTGCCTGGCTGGAGTCCTCGGTGTGGGGCTCTCGTGGGGTATGGTGACCGCGCTCGCCCAAGGCAGCGTCGCCGCGGCACGGTCGAACGTGGTCTTGAGGCTGGGCGTCCTGAACGACACGCCCGATGACCTGAATCCTTTCGCCGGTCAATCGCCCGCGGCTCGCGAGATCTGTTCGCTCAACTACGACCTCATGGTCGGCTTCGGCGCCGGCGACTTCGGCCATCCACAGGGTGCCCGTGCCACGGGCCTGGCCGATCGCTGGACGATCTCCGATGGCGGCAGGGTGTGGACCTTCCACATCCGCTCCGGTGTCACCTGGCAGGACGGCGCGCCGCTCACTGCTCACGATGTGGCCTTCAGCTACAACTACGTCATCCGGAACCAGCTCAGCAACTACGCGATGTACGTGAACTTCGTGAAGAGCGTCGTCGCGCCTGACGACAACACGGTCGTGTTCACTTGCACCAGGCCCAAGGCGAACATGCTCGAGGCCGCGATCCCCATCGTCCCGCAACACGTCTGGGCCGCGCTGTCGGGCGACCAGGCCGCGAGCGCCGAGCCGACGCTGCCCATGGTTGGCAGCGGTCCCTTCCAGCTCACCGGGTACTACCCACACGACCACGCCGACCTGATGGCCAACCCTGACTACTGGGGTGGCGCACCCAAGATCGACGAGGTGGAGTTCATCTACTACAGAGACTCGGTGCAGCTCGACCAGGATCTGCGCTCGGGGTACCTGCAAGGAGCCTGGGGGCTGGCCACCACCCAGTACCAAGACCTCCAAAGTGATGTCAGCCTGCGCGTGACCTCCTGCATCGGCCCCGAGCTCGACGAGCTTGGCTTC
Source organism: Actinomycetota bacterium (assembly GCA_003157715.1). The sequence goes on along the minus strand of PMKK01000262.1, from coordinate 24,395 downwards.
AACTGCTACACGGGCGGCCCCTCGCTCGGCAACCCCGTCCTCAAGGACTGGCACTTCCGCCAGGCGCTCCAGTGGGGCATCGACCACCAGAAGCTGGTGCAGATCGCTTACGGTGGCTCCGCCCAGCCCGCCACCTCGGTCCTGACCTCGCATCTGTGGAGCGACCCGGATTGGCACTGGGAGCCGCCGGCGAGCGAGAAGTACACGTTCGATCTGGCCAAAGCGGGTCAGATGCTCACCGCCGCGGGCTATCCGCTCAAGAACGGCGCGCGCCTGAACAAGCAAGGCAAGCCGATTGTGCTGCGCCTCTGGACCAGGGCCGCCTCCGCATCCAGCCGGTCGGCCGGCAAGCTGATCGCGGGATGGTTCGGGGCGCTGGGCCTGAAGATCAAGCTCTCCGCTATGGACGACGGCGCGATCGACGACGGTCTCTACAACATGAAAGGGAAGACCTTCGAGCCTGACTACGACATGTTCCTGTGGGGCTGGGGCGGCGATCCCGACCCCAACTTCATCCTCAGCGTCTTCACCACGTCGCAGATCGGCACCGGCTGGAGCGACTGCGCCTGGTCCGACCCGCGGTACGACAAGCTCTTCCTGCAGCAGCAGACCACGGTCGACCCGGCCCGGCGGGCGGCGATCGTGCACAAGATGGAGCAGATCATCTACCGGCAATCGCCCTACATCCCGACGGCCTATCCCGAGTACGCCGAGGCCTACAACGCCAAGGGCTGGCGGGGCTGGCAGTTCACGCCGGGCAAGAGGGGCGGCGCGTTCTTCACCTCGCCCGTGATGGCGAGCTACCTCACCGTGCACCCGGCGAGTGTGGGCTCGGCCAAACGCGCCGAGTCGCGGAGGTCTCTGCCCCTGCTTCCGGCAGGCCTGATCATCGCGCTGATGCTCTCCGTGGCGCTGATCGCCTGGCTGCGTGGGCGACGCATGAGATGACGCTGCCTGTCACCGGTGAGGCACGCTCTCGCGACGCGCCTGTACTCGCGGCACGTGTTACGATCGGCCTGTTGGTTGTCGTCGGTCTGTTTCTGCGCATCTGGATCCTTGGACGCGCACCGATCAACTCGGACCAGGCCGTGGTCGGCCTCATGGCCCGCGAGATCCTTCACGGGCACTTCTTTGCCTTCTACTGGGGACAGCGCTACGGCGGCGGCGAACCCTACCTTGTCGCCGTCCTGTTTGCCCTCTTCGGCCAGTCGCGCCTCGTCCTTGGGATCGCTCCGATCCTGCTCGACGGAGCCGCTGCGTTGCTCGTCTGGCGAATCGGGTGGCGACTGTTCGATGCTCGCGTCGGGGCGCTGGCCGCGCTCATCTTCTGGCTCTGGCCCGAGGTGTACCTGTACCTGTCGACGGTCGAGTACGGTTTTCGCCTGGCGACACTGGTCTGCGGCCTGCTCGTGGTCCTCTTCGCGCTGCGCCTCACCGAGAGCCAAGCGTCGCGCCACGTCGACTGGGCGGTGCTCGGCCTGGCGGCCGGGCTCGGCTGGTGGTGTTCGCCGGAGATCGTCTACTTGGTCCTGCCGGCCGCGATCTGGCTTGCCTACTGCGCACTACGGGGCCGCCTTCGCCTGCGCCTGCCCGGAGTGGGCCTCGCCGCCGCCGCGGTGCTGCTGGGTGCGCTGCCCTGGCTTGCGGTCAACGTGGGACACCGCTATCCGTCGCTGCGGACTCCGTCAGCTGTTCTGCACGGGTCGACCTTTACGCAACGGCTGGTCACCTACTTCAGTCACGTGGCGCCCCTCGCCCTTGGCCTTCGGCTGCGCAGCAACGGCGGCTGGCTTGTGCCCTCTCCCCTCGGGTTTGCTCTCTACGTTCTGCTTGGCGCGCTGCTCGTTGTCTGGTCCGTCGTTCTCGCCTATCGCCGCCGCGTCCTTTTGCCGGTGTTGTGGCTCGCCCCGTTCCCGTTTCTCTACGCGTATTCGTCGTATGCGGTCTACTGGAACGACGGCCGCTATGCGCTCTACCTGGCTCCCTTGCTCGCCCTGCTTGTCGCCTCGGGCGTGTATGGGTTTCGGGCATGGTCGCGGCTGCCGGGGCGGTTCGGGCGTTGCCTTCCGGCCCTGGCGGTGATCGTCGCGCTTGCCATGAGCCTGACGGCGGCGGCGCGGCTTGCTCCCTACACCCCGCTCGCCTCCAGCGGCGGCGCGCGCTCCACCTGGACGAGCTGGCGAGCGGATCCCAACCAGGAATGGCTTGGCCCTCTTGCGCGCGCCCTCGAAGGGTCACATGTGTCCCACGCCTATGCCGGCTATTGGGTCGCCTACGTGCTCACGTTCGAGAGCAAGGGTAAGGTCGTGGCGTCCGACCCCGGCGATAGCCGCTACCCGCCCTACCTGGCGGCCGTCGAGCGCAGCCCACGCCAGGCCTGGGTGTTTGCCCGGCCCTCCACGCTGCATGAACTGAACACCATCGCGGGCGCGCACCAATGGGACCCTTCCATCGGCCTCGATGATTTCGAGCGCGCCCTGGATGGGCGCCGCGTACCCTACCGGAGTGCGGTTTCCGGTCTCTTCGAGGTCGTCTACCCGCGGCGCGCGGTAAGCTTTGGGTCGCTGCTTGCGGCTCTCCGCACACAAACGAACGGTCCCCCCAGGTAGCCCGGGACGAGCGGACAAGCGCAGGTCAGCGCCAGGATTCGACGACCACCGGCGCCGGAGACGATCGTCGTCTCCGTTCGCCCAGGCCGACCAAGTGCCGCCCTCTGACTTGGAGCAGAAGGCTGACGCTGGGGGTACTCGTGCATCGACGCGCGCCGCAACACACCGCGCACTGTCGTGATGCGCGAAGCGGAGGCGCAGGTGCAGCGTGACAACCGTTCTTTGGGCAGACTCGTCGCAGGGTCGCGCCAAGACCGAGCGGCGGCGTTCGCGCTCAAACGCGGGGCTGTCAGGTCAAACGAAGGAGGCGGGGCTGCACCGACCATGAGTGTGGGGGGAGACCCGGCGCCCTGCATGCCGGGCCTCCCCCCTCTTGACTCTGAGCTGGAACCCCTGGGTAGGGCGGCTACGACCTCGTTTGTTTCGGCCGGCAGTCGAGTTCGGCCAAGCCGGCACGAAGCCGGAGCCGCGCCCTGCTGATACGGGAGGCTACGGTGCCCACGGGGATGCCGAGGGCGACAGCGACTTCGTCGTAGCTGAGGTCGTTCCAGGCAAAGAGAAGCAGGGCGTCGCGGTCACTGCTCCGTATCCCATCCAGAGCCTGTGCCAGTACGGGGCCCAGTTGAGCCGCCTCCGCGCGCTCGATGATGGTGTCGGTGGGGTCATCGACGACGCCCGCCTCCGCGAGGCGCCCGAGCGCTCGCGTACTCCGGCCGCAGCTGCGCAGGTGGTTGCGGATGAGGTTGGTCGCAAGTCCGAGCAGCCAGGGTCTCGCGTCGGGCCGGTCGAGCTCATAGGTGGCACGCCGGTCAAAGGCGAGCCGGAACGTCTCGGCGGCCAGGTCCTCTCCCTCGGATCCCGCCCGCGACCGGCAGTAGCGGTAGACCGACGGCCAGTGCCTGTCGAACAGTTCGCCGAAGAGCTCCGGATCGGCCATGGAGCGAGCGATCACGGCGGCGTCCGAGTCGACGAGCACGCGCTGGACCTCGAAGCTCATCGAAGCCCGTAGCCGGCCGCGTCGACGCGGGAGACGTGGTAGGTGACGGTGACGCCCTCCCCCTCTGCGGCTCCCGGCATGTCCGGCTTGTCCTGGTAGACGAGCAGGGCGCCGGTCTGGTCGTTGAGGGTGAGGGTCTCGACGTCGGTGTACGGCGCTTCAGGATGAGACGCCCGCTGCTTTGCCGCCGCTTCGAGTTTCTCGCGCATGACGGCATCCGTCGCCCTGGCCGCGTCGGCGCGCAGAGCCTTGGGACTGGTAGGGACCACGTGAGTCGTCAGCGTGAGCTCGAGCACGCTCTGTCCCTGGTAGCTGTCACGCGTGACGGTCATGCCATCGACGGTCGCAAGCACGTTCAGCATTCCGCCCAGTACCGCGGGCCGGCCGTAGGCCGCCCCGAGCGCGTCGATCGCGGTGATCCAGATGTAGTTGTCCTGCCGGGCGCGGGTGCCGTTCGGCAGGCCGACCTTGGGGTACAGCGAAGAGCTGATCGCCTTCAGGAAGGCGGTGCGGGCGGTCTGCGGGTCGGCCGTGGCCACGCCGGCTGCCGCCGCGATCGCCGGCTGGAGGTCGTAGCCCACCTCAGACGGGCCGCCGTTTGCCGCATTGTGAAGGCCGGCGACGGTCGGCGCGTAGTAGTAGTGACCGTTGTCCAGGTAGAGGTCGGCTCCCGTGAACTTGCCTTGAGCGAGCGCGTTGGTGTGCTGGACGAGTGTGGCGTTCCCGGCGGGTGCCGGCGCGGCCAGCACACGCGAGCTCAAGGCGAGCAGGGTCTTGGCCTGCGCCGTGGGCACGCCGTTCACGAGCCCCTTGTCGCCGGTGTGCGGGATGCCGACCACCGCCGTGATGCCGGCGGCCGCCATGACGGCCACTGCCGCAGCCGCCGCGAGCGAGCGGTGTCGCTTCAAGAAGCGCGTCATGCCGTGGTGCGTGCGCGGGGCCGATCCCGCCGGTGCGCGGGCGACCAAGTGGGGTAGCTGGCGCGATTTCTCGGCGTGGGCCAGCACGGCGGCTCGTGCCCACATGGTCGTCTCTGTGTCGGGCGGTTCGACAGGGGGCTGCTGCGCCTCCAGCCAACGCAGTTCGTCGTTGTCGTCAATCATGGGAGAGCTCCTTTGGGGGATGAAGATTAGCTTGCTTGGCCGGCGTGTGCTGCAGCGCTGCATGACAGTGATTGTCCGCAGGGTGCGGTTCACTTCGCGGACCAGCCGTGCACGAAGTCCGCGAGGCGGCGCCGGTGTGCCGACGACTCCGAAGGGCGTAGTCGGGGTCTTGCCTGAGTCGTGCCATGTGACCGGGCCCGTGTCGCACATGTAGCGCCACCGCGCCGGCGCCACCTCCTGGCCTCGGGCTTCACGACCCGGCCTCTCACTACACCAGGTGGCCGGCTACGACGGCTCGGGCGCCGCGACTGGCTGGCCAGCTAGTAATCAACCGTAAGTGGTTGACTACTGTCTCATCAATCACTGAAGGTTGGAATCGATGCGGTCAATCGTCTTTCGTTGATTCTCGGATGGCGCTAGTATCGAACCATGCAAGGAGACGTCCACCCACAGACGGCCTCGGCAGGCTCCGAACACTACCTGGTTTTGGCCGCCGACATCGTCAGTTCGATGCGTCTCGACCCGGCCGATCGACAGGCGCTCCAAGTCGACCTTACTGACCTCGTCCTGAGGCTGAATGAGCGGTACGGAGAGCGGCTCGGTACTGAGTTCGTCGTGACCGCCGGCGACTCGTTCCAGGCCGTCATCGACGATCCGACGGTCGTTCCCGACGTAGCCTGGGATGCCTGGAGCAAGTTGCGCGACAGGGTGCGTCTCGGCCTGGGGTTTGGCCAGATCTTCACCCAGCGCGATCCTGACTCGCGCCTGATGGACGGCCCGGCCTTTCACAATGCGGTCAAGTACCAGCCCAGAGAACGCATCTCGTTTCGCGGATTTGGTGAACTCCAGGATGCGATCCTGAACGGTCTCGGCGGCCTTCTGCGACAAGCCTTCATGGACTTCACTGACAGGCAGCGCGAGATCTTGGCGCTCCTCCGTTCCGGCCACACGCAGCAGGATGCCGCCCGCCTGCTCGGCGTGACCAGCCAGTCCGTGTCGCATACCGCCGCGGCAGCGGGCTGGACCAGCTACCGCCAGGGTGAGCGGGCGCTGGGCGAGGCTTTACGACTGTTCGTGGCTCGCCGGGGCAGCGATTGTCGATGAGCCAGCTCGTCTTCTTCTCGCTGGCCCTGCTCTTCTGGAGCGTAGCGACTGCTTCTCGTCACGTCGACATGTGCTGGTCGGCGTGGAGATCGAGCTCCGACACCGTGCCTTTCTGGGGGCCGGTGCCACGGGCGACTGTGATGGCAGCAGCCATCCTCGTGGCCGGCTGGAGCCTCCACGGCAGTGGCATCATGCTGGCCGCCCTCGCGGCCGTCGGCGTCCTGCTGCTCTTCCGCCTGCGAGGTGAAGCACTCCGCAAGGGAAGGCTGGCCGACCTGGAGATCGGCGCCCTCATCCTGTGGGCCGGCTTGTCGGGCGTCATCATTCACGTCGGAAAGCCGCATGTCGGTACCCCATTTCTCCACCCCGACGTGTCCCGCTCGCACGGAATAGCCATTTGCCTGGCGGCATCCGGGCTGATCATCGCCGTGTGGCAATCTGGCAACATAGTGCGTGGGATCCTGCAGAAGGTCCAGGTAGCTCCCCGTGCCGAAGTTGAGGCGGCTTCACCCACATCCTCCGGGTTGGGAGAGGGTAGCGGAGGCAGGAGCGAGGCGTCCATCGCACTCAGGCAGGGGTGGCTGATCGGATACCTCGAGCGACTGCTCATAGTCGTGCTTGTGGTGGAAGGTAGCTATGAGGGTCTTGGCTTCCTCATTGCGGCCAAGGGACTGATCCGGGCGCGGGAGTTCGAAGACAAGACCCTGGCGGAGTAGTTCCTGGTGGGCACGCTGCTCAGCCTCGTCTGCGCAGTCGCACTCGGACTTGGCATCAGGTATGCGTTTCATCGACTCTGGTGACGGTGGCGCGTCTCGCGAGGCCAGGGACGAAGTCGACACAGTCGAGCATGGCGACCACGGCTCCGAGCGCATCGTCTACACGGCCCTGCGCGACTCGGACGGGACGTATCGCGGCGTGCTGGAGACCGTGGTGCCACTGACTGACGAGGAGTGACCCGGCAGTCCAGGTGCCGGCGATCTTGACGTGGAGATCCACTCGCAGGATCTCCCCTGGGGGATCGGTCTAGGGCTGCGGCGGGGCGTCTGTCAGGTAGGCCAGCACCATGGCTTTCACAAGCGCGACACCTGGTGTCCCACGGGGCCGTCTTAGTTCAGGAAATCGCGGCGATCTGGCCGCAACCCAAGGCAGAAAGTCCTGCACGGGCGCGATTCTGCCGGGTCCGAGGGCTCGGATTCTCTGAAGCAAATTGCAGCATAACGGGCCCTGACAGCCGTCAGACCCGACTGAAAATCATGGTGTCGACAGTTCAATTCTGTCCCTCGCCATCAGCTTCTCTGCCACTGCGAGAACTGCCGACGTACGCACGGCAACTTCTCCGCATACACGTCTGCCCGCCGCGAGGACCTCGTGACCACGGAGCGCGGCGCGCTCAGGTGGTACCACACCGCCAAGGATGTGACCCCGAACGTGCGGCGCGGCTTCTGCTCGCCATGCGGCTCCAGCATCCTCTGAGACCCCGAAGGCTACGAGTGAATGATCGCGGCCGCATCCTCCGCCGCCTCCGCTTCGGCCAGCGCGAGCTCGTCGTTGCCGGCCTCGGCGGAGGGCCCAGCCGGACCGCCGTAGATCCTGCGGAAGATGTAGAAGCAGGGTGGCCCCGAGAGCAGCGCGACGGTGCCCGCGATGCCGTACCAGCCGACGTTGACGCCCCACACCTTGAAGCCGGTGATGCCGAAGATGGTCGTGCTGCGGTCGATGGCGTTCACGTAGATTGTGAACAGGACGATGAGGATGGGCGGGACGATCATGGCGACCATGCCGGCTGTGCCGAAAGGCACACGGAACGGGCGTTTGAGACCGGGTTCCTTCGTGCGCAGGCGCACGGCGGCGATGAAGATCGGCACGTAGGACGACGTGAACAGTATCACGTCGATGACCACCAGGTTCTGGAAGGGGCCGATGATGAGGACGGCGGTGACGGCGGCCAAAAAGACGATGGCGACCGCCGGCGTGCCCCAGCGTCTCGAGACCCGCGCCACGCTCTTGGGGAAGAGGCCGTCGGCCGCAATCGCGAAGAACGGGCGCGCACCCGAGGCCAGGGCGGTGAAGTAAAGGGCGAGATTGCCGAGGAGCGCCGACGTGAGCAGCGCGACGCCCAGCGCGGATCCGCCGAGCTTGCGGCCGATCTCGACGAACGAGACGTAGCCGCCGCCCGCCTGCGTCGCCCAGTGTGCCCAGTGTCCGTAGCCGGCGAGGCCGGCCACGGTGGGCAGCACGTAGAGGGCGACGATGAACGGCACGGCCAGCATGAGGGCGCGCGGGATGAGCTTCTGCGGGTTGCGGATCTCCCCAGACAGCGTCGACATCGATTCCCAGCCGGAGTAGATCCAGACGCCGATCGCCAAGCCGACGCCGAGGGCGCCGCTGGTACCGAAGATCGGCATGCCCGGCGGTGTGAGCGGCGTAAGCGGGTTGAACTGCCATTTCGCGAACCCGACGACGATGAGCACGACGAACGGCGCGATGACCAGTACCGCGAAGAGCGCGGAGCCGAGCGCCACGAGGTCGACGCCCAGGACGTTGACGACCGTGAAGACGGCGATCAGCGTCCAGCCGATGATGTAGAACCAGAACTTGTCGAAATGCATCCAGTTCTGCAGGTAGCCGACGGCCAGCACGATGTAGAGAGATGAGTCGACGAACGTGGAGAGCGACCACCACCAGGCCGACTGGAAGCCCCAGAAGTCGCCGAGCCCGCGGCGCGCCCAGAGATAGAAGCCGCCCTCGCCCGGGAGGGCTGAACCCAGTTCGCTGGCGATGAGCGCCATGGGCATGCTCCAGACGATCGGCAGCAGCAGAAGGATGAGTATGGTCAGGCCCGGACCGGAGGACGAAATCATGTCTTCGATGCCGAACGAGCCGCCGGACACGAAGATGTAGATCATCAGGACCACGGTGATGAGGCGAACCTGAGATCGTCTCAGGCTCCTCGCCGGCGCCTCGCTCGACAAGTCCGTGCTCATGCTCTCCCCCTCGCGATCATGTCAGCAGCGCCCGGCCGATGGCTTGCAGGTCGGGGTCGCCGGACGGGCGGTCGATGCCCACGAGGGCAAGAAGGACCGCCTTCTGCTCGTTTCGAGACCATCCCTGCCGACCATGAGAACCGGCGTCGATGGTGCGTTGATTGTTCAGACAATCAAAAGATTGGACGTGGAGGTTGACTCGCAAGATCTCCCCCGGGGGATCGGTCTAGGGCAGCGGCGCCGCGTCCTGCAGGTAGGCCAGCACCATGGCTTCCNNCGAGTCCCTCGACGATGGCGACGCCCAGCGCGGCGAGCTTGTCGAGATCGTGGGCGCCCACACGACCGGCCGCCATCGTCTGCCGGCCGAGCTCCCTCGCCTCTGCGTAGTCGGCGGACAGACCAGCGCGCAGCCGCTCATCGCGCATGATGCGGGGGAGCAGCTCGTAGAAAGCGCGGAACTCTCTCCAGTCGCCAGAGATCTGCCGTTGTTCGTCGATGAGCGCCCGCACGCGCGGCTCCGCCTCCTCGATTGCTCCCAGTCGCTTGCGAAGGGCCGCGTCCTCGGAGCGCATGAGGTCCTCGATGATCGCCTCTACGAGTCCTTGCTTGTTTCCGAAGTAGTAGGCGACCAGCGCGCGATACTCGCCGGATTCCTCCTCGACGGCCTGGAGGGTGAGCTTCGAGTAGCCCCTCTCTGACAACACGCGCTTGGCGCCTTCAAGGATGCGCTTGGCCGTCGCTGATGTCGCGATGTCCCTGCCCTGCGCCGGCTTCTTCCGTACCGCCACCTGGTGTCTCCTCTCGAACGCCGGGTCTTGCGTCCGTGCTTTGTTTGGTCGTACAGTAAACACACCGCAACACAAATGCAAGAGGGCTGCCCCAATTTGTGCCGGGCGGCTCGAACGCAAAGGAGCAGCGATGCCGCCAGCAGCCAACGGCCCGACGACCGAGAGTCTCAAGGGATCGACGCCCGCCTCACTGGGCTTCCGCATGCCGGCCGAATGGGAGCCGCACGAGCGCTGCATCATCGGCTGGCCGACGGAGATCCGCGACGAGCTCTGGGGGGAACACTTTCTGCTCGCCAAAGCGAGCTACGCGGCCGTCGCCCACGCCATCAGGCGCTTCGAGCCCGTGCTCATGCTCGCGCGGCCCGGCGAGGGCGGCGTGGCGCGCAGTTACTGTGGCCGCGACATCGACGTGGTCGAAATGCCCATCGACGACTCCTGGCTGCGCGACAGTGGCCCCATCTTCATCACGCGCCCGGACGGTGTCCGTGCCGTCGCGGACTTCACCTTCAACTCCTGGGGCGGGAAGTACCTCCCCTACGACAACGACGCCGCCATCGGACGGCGCCTGGCCGAACACTTCGGCTTCGAGCGCTTCGCCGTCCCGATGGTGCTCGAGGGCGGGGCCATCACCGTCGACGGCCAGGGGACGCTCATCACCACGGAGAGTTGCCTTCTGCATCCCTCGCGCAACCCCGATCTGACCAAGGACGAGATGACGCAGTTCCTCAAAGACTACCTCGGCGTCGAGAAGGTCATCTGGCTCAAGTCGGGTCTCGGCCTCGACGAGGACCCTGATACCGATGGTCACGTCGACGGCGTCGCCGCCTTCGTCGACTCCGGTCGCGTGCTGCTCCACGTGATCCGCGACCCGCGGCACCCGGACTTCGAGAACTTGGCAGAGAACCGCGAGCGCCTTCAGACGACCGACGCTCGAGGCCGAGAGATCGAGGTCATCGAGTTCGACCGGCGCAGCCGCCCAGTGCTGGTGGGTGACACGTCCATCGTCGAGAACTACATCAACTTCTACCAGACCGACGGCGCACTCATCGTGCCCACGAGCGGGACGGAGGATGACGAGGCCGCGCTTGAGCGCCTGCGTGAGATCGTTCCTGGTCGCGAGGTCGTCGGCGTGCCGTGTCCGGTCATCGGCTACGGCGGCGGCGGAATCCACTGCGCCACCCAGCAGCTCCCCAGAGCCGGAGTCTGACAAGGCTGATCAGCGCTGCCCTGGCGCAGAGGCCACCGCGGGGAGCGCGTCCTCGCAGCGGCGTCCTCTGCCGCCTCCGCTTCGACCAGCGCGAGCGCGTTGTCGCCGGCCTCGTCGGAGGGCCCAGCCGGACCGCCTCAGATTGCCTCCGAGGCGCCGTATTGACTCAGTGTATACTCTCAGAGTATAGTGGGGGCCATGAGCGTTTCGTACGCACTTCTGGGACTTCTTGAGCAGGAGCCAAACCACGGCTACGAGCTCAAGCGCCGGTACGACCGGTACTTCGGTCGCGACAAGCCGCTGCCCTACGGCCAGGTGTACGGCACGCTCTCCCGCCTGGCGCGCGACGGCCGGGTGCTGGCCGAAGGCAGCGCGCCCGGCGAGGGCCCTGACCGCAAGCTGTACGCCATCACCGGGGAGGGCGAGGCGGCGCTAGCGACGTGGCTCGCCAGTCCGGAGGCGCCCGAGCCTCACTTGCAGACGGTGCTCGCCGTCAAGGTCGTCCTGGCGCTTCTGTTGCAGCGTCCCGCGGACGCCTACCTCGACGCTCAGCGTCACGCTCACCTGGCGCGTATGCGCGAGCTCACGGCCGTCCGCCGCGAGGCGCCCCTCGTGGATGCGCTGCTCGCTGACCATGCCATCTTCCACCTCGAGGCAGATCTGCGCTGGATCGAGCTCACCTCGGCTCGGCTCGATCAGCTCGCCAAGGAGTTGAATCGATGACCTCAAGCGAACCCACCGGTGCCATCGTCGGCGCGGGCACGACACTCTCGTGCCGCGGCCTGCACAAGTCCTTCGGCCAGACGCCGGCTCTGCGCGGCGCCGATTTCTGCGTGAGCCAGGGCGAGATCGTCGCGGTCATGGGGCCGAGCGGCTCGGGCAAGTCGACGCTGCTGCACTGCCTGGCCGGCATCCTGGTGCCGGACAAGGGCGAAGTGCTGTTCGGCGGTCGCCGCATCGACCGGCTGAGCGAGGCCCGCCGCAGCGAGCTGCGCCGCCGGCAGTTCGGCTTCGTCTTCCAGTTCGGCCAGCTCGTGCCCGAGCTGAGCGCCGAGGAGAACGTGGCGCTGCCTCTGCTCCTGGCCGGGCGGCGAAGGCCAGAGGCGTTCGCCGCCGCCCGGCGCTGGTTCGCGCCCCTCGGCCTCGACGGCCTCGAGGGCCGCCGCTCCGGCGAGCTCTCCGGCGGCCAGTCGCAGCGCGTCGCCCTGGCGCGCGGGCTCGTCGCCGAACCGCAGGTCCTCTTTGCCGACGAGCCCACCGGCTCGCTCGACTCGCTCACCGGCGAGCAGGTCATGGATCTCCTCGTCGAGGGCACCCGCCGTCAGGGGACGACCGTGATCATCGTGACACACGAGCCGCGCGTGGCCGCGTATGCCGACCGCGAGGTGATCGTTCGCGACGGGCGCGTCGCCGACCCGGCCTCGCGAGCCGGAGACGCGGGCGCCTGCCTGACCGCCGGTGTGGCCGCTCCGGCGCTGAACGGGTCGGCGCGATGATCTCCCTGGGACTGCGTTTCTCGCTCAAGGGCGGACGCGAGGGGGGAGTCCGGCTCGCTCTCACGGCATTCGGCGTGGCCGTGGGCGTGGCGCTCCTGCTGTTCACCCTGAGCGGCTTCAATGGCCTCAAGGCCAAGGACGCGCGCGAAGGCTGGCTGCTCACCAGCCCGCGCAACCGCGCCCCGAGCGTCGACGAACGGACGACCGACCCGTTGTGGTGGCGGCTCGTGACCGACAGCTACGGGCAGGATTCGCTGGTGCGCGTCGAGGTCGCGGCCACGGGCCCGCGCGCGCCTCTGACGCCGGGGCTGAGCAGGCTGCCACGGGCGGGCCAGTACTACGTGTCGCCCGCCCTGGCCCGCCTGCTTGCGCGCATTCCGGCAGACGTGCTGGGCGCGCGCTTTCCCGGCCGCCGGATCGGCATCATCGGCGAGCGCGGCCTCACCTCTCCGGACGCGCTCATGGCCGTCGTCGGCCGGCCGGTCTCACAGCTCAGCCATACGGCCGGCGCCAGCAAGGTGCGGAGCATCGAGACGGCCCCCAAGCAGCACGACTACAGCCAGTTCTTCCGCATCATCCTGGGGTTGGGCGCCGTCGGGCTCCTCGTCCCGGTGCTCGTGTTCGTGGGCACGTCCACACGACTCGCCGCGGCGCGGCGGGAGGAACGGTTCGCCGCGCTGCGGCTGGTGGGCGCCACGCCGCGACAGGTCAACGCCATCGCCACGGTGGAGGCCGCGCTGGCCGCCGTGGCGGGCACCGCTCTGGGCTTCGCGGGTTTCTGGCTCTTCCGGCCAATGGTGGCGCGCATCCCCTTCACCGGCAACCGGTTCTTCACCAGCGATCTGAGCCTCGGCGGGCGGGCGATCGTCGTGGTCGCCGTGGGCGTACCGCTGGCCGCCGTCCTGGCCGGTCTCGCGGCTCTGCGTCGCGTGCGAGTCTCACCCCTCGGGGTCTCCCGCCGGGTGACCCCGCGCCCGCCCCGCGCCCGGCGCCTTGTGCCGGTCGCACTGAGTCTCGGCCTGCTCGTCGCCATCCGGCGGTTCGCCGGCGGCGGTATCGGCCAGTGGGTCATCCTGGTCGCCTTCGCCACGATCATCATCGGCCTCATGGTGGCGGGACCCTGGCTCACCATGGTCGGGGCGCGCCTGCTGGTGAGGCTGGCCAGGCGCGACTCCACGCTCATCGCCGCCCGCCGCCTGAGCGACGACCCGGGGCGCGCGTTCCGTGCCGTCAGCGGCCTCGTGCTGGCCGTGTTCGTCGGCACCGTGTTCATCGGCGTCGTGGGCACGGACATGAGCCGCGGCAACGGCTTCGGCACGACGACCTTGCCCAGGGGGACCGTGGCGCAGTGGCTGGCCAGGGGAGATACGGGCGCGCCAGCGCCGACGCCGGCGCGGGCGCGGGCGCTGCTCGCGCGGCTGCACCGGGTGGCGGGCGTGCGCGTGGTCCTACCCATCTACGCGCCGGGGCGCAAGGCGGATCCCGACGACTCGCTTGGCATCGTGCCGGCAGACGCGTGGGCGCGCCTGGGCGTCTACGGCCCCGTGCGGGGCGGCAGCGGCACGAACGCCGCCGGTCGCGCCGCGGTCGTGACCGTGCCCGTCTGGGACGTGTTTCTGGACGACCTCAAGGCCAAGGCGTTCTGGCAGGCCGCGTCGCCTCCGGCCGGCGGCCTCACGCGACGTCCCCTGAGGGCCGTTGTCGTCACCACGGACGGCAGCGTCAACAGCGTCGAGCGGGTGAGGACCGTGCTGTTCGCGGCGCTGCCGGAGTACTCGGCGCCTGTGGTGACGAGTCAGTTCAACGCCGACTCCCGAGCCTTGATCGACCTGCTGCGGCGCATGGTGAGCGTGGGCATCATCCTCAGCCTCGCGATCGCCGGCTGCAGCATGGCCGTGTCGGTGGCCGGCGGCCTCCTCGAGCGCAAGCGGCCGTTCAGCCTGCTGCGCCTCACCGGCATGCCGCTCGCGCGCCTGCGCCGCGTGGTCGTCCTGGAGGCAGCGGTGCCGCTCGTGCTCGTGGCGCTGCTCTCGGCGGCGGTGGGATTCGTGGCCGCCGACCTGATCCTGCGAGCTGAGTCCGCCGGCTTCGGCGTCAGTCCGCCGGCGCTCAGCTACTACCTCATCATGGGCGGCGGCATCGTGGCGGCTCTCGGCGTCGTCTGTGCCACGCTTCCGCTGCTCGGCAAGGTCACGGCGCCGCAGGCCGCGCGCATGGAGTAGATGGCGCTCGTTCGAGGCACTCGAAGAGGCCCAGACCGGATTCAGCTCAGCAGCGCCACGTCCACAAGGACCCAGATCACGCTGGACCCGACGACCATGAGCACGGCGTCGGGCCACACGTCGGCGTCGGTCGTCCTCGCGATCAGGAGAGACATGATCACCATGGCGAGTATCCAGCCGACGGTCGGCAGAAGCGCCAGCCCTGAGCACAGCCCGGCGATGATGAGCAGATCGACGATCGGCACGCGGGCGCCTGTCCACTTCGCCACGGTCCACAGGCAGCAGACCGAGAGCAGCGTGGAGACAAAGAAGGCGATCGCTATCGACACTCGTCTGCGCTGGCGTTGCGCGGTCGCCGGTCCATGGGCCCTCCAGGAACGTGGTGGCGTCGCGAGCGTACCACCTGGCGATTCGGCAGGGGAAGACACGACCGTCGCCTGACAAGCATCGCCGGCGCCTCCCGTGAACGCTCCTTGTAACCGAACCCTCGCGGCCTTGCGCGCGTCTCGACCCCAGGGCATCCCGCCGCCGATGGAGGCCGGTCCCATGAAACGTTCTTCTGTTGTCGCCGCGCTGCTGGCGTTCGTCGCGCTGCCGGCTGTCGTGGCGCTCGCCGGTTGCGGCAGCGCGCAGCCCGCTTCACACGCCAGCTCGCCGCGGCCGGTTTCACACGCCGGTTCGTCGCTCCCGGCTTCACACGCCGGTTCGTCGCTCCCGGCGCGCGATCTCCCGCCGTCGTGGGTGCAAAGCGAGGCGCTGTGGCAGTCGCTTGCCGCCGGCGAACCTCATCCCCAGTCGTGTCAGTGGCTGGAGACCAGCCCCGCCCGCGCCGCCCGTCTGGCGGGAAGCGCGACGAGCTACCTTGGCGTGCTGCGCTCTGTCGGCAAGGTCTACGCGGTCGTGGTGCGGGGCCATTTCGCGCCGCAGGCCGGACAGAGCGCGTCGGCACGGAGCCTGTACCTGATCATGACGGCGGACCACTCCTATCTGGCTCACGGCTTGACGACCGCGACCATCGACTTGTCGCGCCTCGGGCGGTTTCGCAGCTACGTTCCCGAGCTGCCGGTGCACGGCGGCGTGTGGGGTCACACGATGGTGGAGGGCGGCCCGTTCCCGGGCGGACCCCGGCCCATCACCCAGGCGCAAGTGGCGATCTGGAAGGGCGACCACGTGCCGGCCGCGGGACAGCCGCTGCTGCGGCTGCGCTCCGACGCCGACGGTTTCTTCATCGTCCCTGTCGCGCCGGGGCGCTACACCCTCGCGCTGGTCGGTTCCGACCTGGGCCGGCCCGCGCCTTGCGCGCTGACGGTCGTGGCGGGCAGGCCGGCAGCGGCGGGCCTCTCTGTGGACGTTCCCTAGGCGCTCTGACCGAGTCTCAGAGCACCGGCTGCTCGAGATCGTAGGGGGGACCACACGGGGAGCTCTCATCGCCTTCTGCGGACTTCCACAGCCTGGCCGTGTATTCAACATCACCACCGGATAACCACCAGGCAAGGAGCACAGGACCATGGGGTCTCGACCGCACGTCGTCGCATACGTTCTTGCCGGTGTCGCGTTCCTGCTGGTCACGCTGGCCGTCGGCGGCCGGGCGCCGGCGGTCGCCGGCAGCCGGTCACGGGTCGCCGGAACGTCGGGAACTATCGCCATGGCGCCGATCCGCCGCATCGGCACCCCGGGTCCGCTCGTCCACGGGGCGAACGGGTTCTCTGGGACCAGCGAGACTTCGGGCAACTGGGCCGGCTACGACGTCACCGGCAGCGACTTCACCAGCGTGACGGCGAGCTGGACTCAGCCTGCGGCTTCGTCGACCTCGTCCAACGGCAGCGACACCGCCTTCTGGGTGGGACTCGACGGCGACGGCAGCGAGACGGTGGAGCAGATCGGCACCGAGGCCTACAAGGCGAACGGCAGCGTCCACTACGACGCCTGGTATGAGATGTATCCCTCGAACATGGTGACGATTCACAGCCTGACGATCAGCCCCGGCGATGAGATCACCGCCACGGTGACCGCCAACGGTGCGGGCGGCTTTACTCTCACTCTGGCGGACGCAACGACGCAGGTCTCGTTCAGCAAGACGCTGAGCAACGGTGTGACCAAACCCAAGTCGGCAGAGGTCATCGCCGAGGCGCCCACCGACGCCACGACGGGCGATCTGCTGGCGCTCACCGATTTCGACACCCTCGACTTCACCGGCTGCGCGTTCGACGGCCAGTCCATCAGCGCCTTCGACTGGAACCGCATCGACATGGTCTCCGATAGCGGTACCACGCTGGTTACTACGTCGGCGCTGGGCAGCGATGGGGCCAGCTTCACGGTCAGTCAGCCGGCAACAGCCGACGTCACGCCGCCGACGACCACCGTGCACGGCGCCGGCGGCTGGCACCACAAGGCCGTGACCCTGACCTTCTCGGCGACCGATGCCGGCGGCAGCGGGGTGGCCTACACGCAGTATCGGCTCGGCGCCGGCGCCTGGACCGACGGCACGACGCTCACCGTCGCCGCGCCTGCAAGCCACGCCGGCGACGGTCCGCACACGGTGCGCTATCGTTCGGTCGACAGCGACGGCAACGTCGAGACGACGCATAGCTGCACGGTCGGGGTCGACACGCGCCGGCCGAAGGTCACTGCCAACTGGTCGGCGACGGTCAGCCGTGGGCACACGGCAGCCCTCCAGTACGTCGTCAGTGACTCACGCCCCGGCTCGCCGACCGCGAACGTGACGATCAGGGTCAAGACCGCGAAGGGTCGCCTCGTGAAGAAGCTGGTCGTGGCGCGCGCCGCGGTCGACCGGCGGCTCACCGCCAGGTTCGTCTGCGGGCTGGCCAAAGGGCGCTACCGCTTCGTCGTCTCCGCCGTCGACGCCGCCGGCAACGTGCAGAGCGCGGTCGACAGCAACACGCTGACGGTCCGCTGAGTACGCTGAATGCTGCGTCCGCCCTGCGTTCGGCGCCGCGGTGGACCATCGTCGTCGTGCCGCCGGTGCGGTCAGGTGAGGTCGAACCGATCGAGGGTCATGACCTTGTCCCAGGCAGCCACGAAGTCGCGCACGAACTTCTCCTGGGCGTCGTCGCTGGCGTAGACCTCGGCGATCGCGCGCAGCTGGGAGTTCGAGCCGAAGACCAGGTCGACGCGGCTCGCCGTCCAGCGGCTCTCGCCCGTCGAGCGGTCGCGGCCCTCGAAGGCCTCCTCGGCCTCGTCTGTCGGCTGCCAGGTCGTGTCCATGTCGAGGAGATTGACGAAGAAGTCGTTGGTCAGCGTCTCGTTGCGGGCGGTGAGCACGCCGAGGCGCGACCGGTCGTAGTTGGCTCCGAGCACGCGCAGCCCGCCCACGAGCACCGTCATTTCGGGTGCGGTGAGGGTGAGTGCGCTCGCGGTGTCGACGAGGAGATGCTCGGCAGGCTTGCGCCGACTCTCGCTCAGGTAGTTGCGAAACCCGTCCGCGACCGGCTCGAGCACGGCGAACGACTCGATGTCGGTCTGCTCCTGCGTCGCATCGGTGCGGCCGGGGGTGAAGGGCACCTCGACGTCGAAGCCGGCCTGCCTCGCGGCCTTCTCGACGGCGGCGCAGCCGCCCAGCACGATCAGGTCGGCCAGCGAGATCTGCGTGCCGTCCGCGGCCCGCGCCGCGAACTTCTGCCGGATCGCCTCGAGCGCGGCCAGGACCGGCGCGAGCTGTGTGGGGTTGTTCACGGCCCAGTCGCTCTGCGGCGCGAGCCGCAGGCGGGCGCCGTTCGCGCCGCCGCGCTTGTCGGTGCCGCGGAAGGTCGACGCCGAGGCCCAGGCGGTGGAGACGAGCTGCGACACCGTCAGTCCGCAGCCGAGGACCGTCTCTTTGAGGATCGCGACGTCCCGCGGGCCCACCAGTGGGTGGGAGACCGCGGGCACGGGGTCTTGCCACAGCTGCGGCTCGCAGGGCACCAGCGGACCGAGGTAGCGGCTGCGCGGCCCCATGTCGCGGTGGGTCAGCTTGAACCACGCCTTCGCGAAGGCGTCGGCGAGCTCCCGCGGATGCTCGTGGAAGCGCCGCGCGATAGGCTCGTAGACCGGGTCCACCCGCAGCGCGAGGTCGGTGGTGAGCATCACCGGAGCGTGCCGTCTTGAGGGGTCATGAGGGTCCGGCACGGCGCTCCGCGCCGCGGGGTCGGTGGGGACCCACTGCTTGGCGCCGGCCGGGCTTGCCGAGAGCCTCCACTCGTAGCCGAACAGCGTGTCGAGGAAGCTCGTGTCCCAGCTCACCGGCGTGGGGGTCCAGGCGCCTTCGAGGCCGCTCGTGATGGCGTCGTCGCCCTTGCCGGTGCCGTAGGCGTTGCGCCAGCCGAGCCCCATCTCCTGCAACGGGGCGGCTTCGGGCTCCGGTCCCACGTTGTCGGCTTCGGCGGCGCCGTGAGTCTTACCGAACGTGTGCCCGCCCGCGATGAGCGCGACGGTCTCCTCGTCGTTCATGGCCATCCGCCGGAACGTCTCCCTGATGTCGACGGCCGCCGCCAGCGGGTCCGGATTGCCGTTGGGCCCCTCCGGATTCACATAGATGAGGCCCATCTGGACGGCCCCGAGCGGGTCGGCGAGCCGGCGATCGCCGCTGTAGCGCTCGTCGCCGAGCCAGGTGTGCTCGGTCCCCCAGTCGATGTCTTCGACCTCCCAGGCATCCTCGCGCCCGCCGCCGAAGCCGAAAGTCGCAAAGCCCATCGACTCCAGGGCGCAGTTGCCGGCGAGGACCATGAGATCGGCCCAGGAGATCTTGCGGCCGAACTTGCGCTTGATCGGCCACAGCAGGCGGCGTGCCTTGTCGAGGTTGGCGTTGTCCGGCCAGCTATTGAGCGGGGCGAGGCGCTGCGCGCCCGAGCCCGCGCCACCGCGACCATCGCTCACGCGGTAGGTGCCGGCGCTGTGCCAGGCCATGCGGATGAACAGCGGACCGTAGTGGCCGTAGTCGGCCGGCCACCACCCCTGCGAATCCGTCATCAGGGTAACGAGGTCGCGCCGCACTGCCTCGAGGTCGAGCGTGGCGAACTCGGCGGCGTAGTCGAAGTCCGCTCCCATCGGGTCGGCCGCCGACGGCTTGCCGTGCAGCACCGTGAGGTCGAGCCGGTTGGGCCACCACTCGCGAACCGTCATCGCTGCGGCCGTGCGCGTGATCTCGTCGGACATCTCCATCTCTCCTCTCGTGGCAGCGGCGTGGGCCACGCGGAGCCGCCGGAACCGGCGATGGCGAAAACCCCGCGGGCGTCACAGCCGCCAGTCTAGTCTCGGGCTCGTGCCTCGGTCGAGGTCATCCGGCGTTGGGCGCGGCAGTGGACTCCTTGACACACGACCGTGCTCATCCGGCAGCGCTTCGGGAGCCGTCACGCCTTGGCCGGCCGGCGCAAGGCGTTCACGAAACAGGGGGTCAGCCGAGCACGGATCGCTCTTCGACTGAGCGGCGATTCCCGGCGATGCATTATTGTTAGTGTCAGCGAACGCCCGCACCGCGACACCATGAGAGGTGAATGTGGCACGCCGCAGCGAGATAGTCCTGAGCACGGTCACGGTCGCGCTGGCCGCGGGCACGTGCGCCGTGCTGCTCGCCAGCGCGCTGCCGCGATGGGTAGAGGCGTGCCTGCTGGGCTGCCTTATCGGCTTTGTGAGCAGCGCGCTCGCGGCGCGCTACATGGCTCGTCACGACCACCTCCAGGCTCTTCAGTCTCACCGGATCCTGAAGATCGCCGATGCCAGCCTGTCGCATCTGCGTCACGGCGGCCTCACGCAAGAGGCCGCGCAGACCGTCTGCCGCATCGCGCTGGATGAGACCGACGCGCAGGCCGTTGCCATGACCGACACGCAGCGCATCCTCGGTTTTGCCGGCACAGGCGATGAGCACCACGAAGCCGGGGGCCCCATCTTGACCGCGGCTACTCGCGAAGTGCTCGCCCAAAACGAGGCTCGCACCGTGCGGACCAAAGAAGAGATCCAATGCCCGAACAGGCGCTGTCCTCTGGTCGCGGCCATCGTCTTGCCGTTGCAGATCCGCGGCGCGCCGGTGGGTACGCTCAAGTTCTACTACACCTCGTCACGCCGGCTGAACGAGACACAGTTGGCGATGGCCGAGGGTCTCGCTCACCTGCTGTCCACCCAGCTTGAGCTCTCCGAGCTGGACCGGCAGATCGAGCTTGCCTGTCGCATGGAGCTGAAGGCGCTGCAGGCGCAGATCAACCCGCACTTCCTGTTTAACACCATCAACACGATCGCGAGCCTGATCCGTACCGACGCCCCTGAGGCTCGCGAGCTCTTGCGTGACTTCGCCGGCTTCTATCGTCAGACTCTCGAGACCGGCGACGAGCTGATACCGCTCGAACGCGAGCTGGAGTATGTGCGCGCCTACTTCCGCTTCGAGAAGGCGCGCTTTGCCGAGCGAGTGGAGCTGGTCGAAGACGTGCCGCGGTCTCACGCCTCGCTGCCGGTGCCCGCCTTCATCGTGCAGCCGCTGGTCGAGAACTCCATCCGGCACGGCATGCGCCCGGACGCCGTTCTGCACGTCCGCGTGTCATCTCGCGACGGGGGCGGACAAGTCGTGTTGACGGTGTCGGACGACGGCATCGGCATGTCGGAAAACGAGGTGGGCAAGGTGCTCACCGCGGGGTACGGCAAGGGGATCGGGATAGCGCTGAAGAACGTCGACGAGAGGCTGAAGGGGCACTTCGGCTCGGGTGCCGGCGTACGAGTCGCGAGCACCGAGGGAACGGGAACGGCCGTCTCGATCGTCGTCGGACGGCCGTTGCGTCCGGCATGACCGAAAGGCACGCCGTGCTCAGGGCCCTGGTGGTCGACGACGAGGCGCCGGCGCGCTCCGAGTTGCGCTATTTGCTGAACGAGGCGGGGAGCGTGGAGGTCGTCGGCGAGGCGGCCAACGCCGCCGAAGCCATGCAGCTCATCGGCGCGCTGCACTACGACGTCGTCTTCCTCGACGTCGAGATGCCCGGACTCTCGGGGGTGCAGCTCGCCGCGGCGCTGCGGGCCAGCGACGACCCGCCTGCCGTAGTCTTCGTCACGGCCTACAGCGAGCACGCCGTCGAGGCCTTTGAGGTCGCGGCCGCCGACTACCTGGTCAAGCCGGTGCAGGCGGAACGCCTGCGACAGGCGCTTGATCGGCTGGAGGCAACGTCCAGGCGCACGGCACCGCCTGGCCCGTCGCCAACGGTCGCCGACGCGGTGCGCGTGGACGCCGTCCCCGTTCAGAAGGGGGGGCGTACGTTGCTGATCGCGGCGGACGACATCCTGTACGCGACCGCGTACGACGACTACGCGCACGTCCACACGCGGCAGGGTCGCTTCTTGTGCAACCTCTCCCTCCTGGAGTTGCAGATGAGACTGGTGCGGCGGAGGTTCCTGCGCGTGCACCGCCGCTACCTCGTCAACCTGGCGCGCGTCAGGGAGGTGGCCCCGCAGTACGGCGGCAGCCTTCTCCTGACCCTTGACGATGAGAGCGCGACGCTCGTGCCTGTGTCGCGGCGACGTGCCGCGCAGGTGAGAAAGGCGCTAGGAATCTAGTACGAGCGCCGGCCGTTCGCCGGACCTTTGCCGCCGTTCGCCGACCGGTCGCACCGTCGGCGGATTGTTCTTGGGCCGTCCGGCCGTCGTTGCCTATCCTCGTTCTTCAGAATGGCACGAACTGGAGACTCATCTCTATGGATCGGCTCGGCCGGACCGTTGCCCGGGGGTCTGCGGGAGGCGCTCTCGTGAGGCGCGACCCTGGCCTCGTCCGGAACCTGCTCGCGGGGCAGAACAGCGACGGGCTGCTGCGCCTCGTTCGTGAGGACGACGGCTCGGTTCGCTGCGTGTTGTGTGGCGTGTGCGCGCGGGCGTGCCCGGTCTCGGCCATCACCGTGGCGCGCCCGACGGGAGGCGCCATGGCACGCGGGGCGGCCGGCGAGGACACGTCGTTCGTCGTCGACGAGCCGCGCTGCATCGGCTGCGGCAGTTGTGTCTCGGTCTGCCGGCTGGGCGCGCTCGTGCCCGGCGAGCAGCTCGGACACCGCGCCGCCTACTGGCAGTCGCTGGCGGAGCGCCCGGCGCGCCTGAAGAGCGGTCACGGGCTGTGCTCCGGTTGCGCGGCGCCGATCGTGGTGCGGCAGGTGCTCTCGCAAGTGGAGGGGCACTATGTGGCCTCGGTCGCGACCGGATGCCTGGAGGTCTCGACCACCATCTATCCCCACACGTCCTGGGACGGCAGCTTCATCCACACCGCTTTCGAGAATGCCGCGGCCACGCTGTCCGGCGTCGAGTCCGCCTATCGGGCGCTCAAGCGGCGAGGGCGGCTGCGGGACGATGTCGCGTTCATCGCGTTTGGTGGCGACGGGGGCACGTACGATATAGGTCTGCAGGCACTTTCCGGCGCCGTGGAGCGAGGGCATCGGATGCTCTACGTCTGCTACGACAACGGCGCCTACATGAATACCGGCTTTCAGCGTTCCGGCGCCACGCCCTTCGGAGCCTGGACATCGACGACCCCGGCCGGGGCGGGCTCGCCGGGCAAGACCGTCGACCGCAAGCCCATCACCGAGATCATGCTGGGCCACAGGATGCCGTACGTGGCCCAGGCATCGCCCCACGACCCTGCCGATCTGATGGGCAAGGCCGCCAAGGCACTGGCTACCGACGGACCGAGCTTCCTCAACATCCTGTCACCGTGTCCACGCGGCTGGCGCACCGGCGGCGCCGAGACCATCGACCTTGCCCGGCAGGCCACCGAGACCTGCGTGTGGCCGCTCTTCGAAGCCATCGATGGGCGGACGCGTCTCACGTATCGGCCCGCCCGGAAACAGCCCGTCAGGGAGTGGCTCTGTCGACAGGGCCGTTTCGCGCATCTCTTCGAACCGGGGTGCGAGGGCGTCCTGGACCAGATACAGGCTCAGGTGGATGACGAATGGAGCCGCCTGCTAGAGCGCTGCGGAGACCCGCTGAAGTCGCCGGGTGAGACTTCCCTAGCAGCCGGTCGGGACGGGACGCAAGCCGAATGGCGGCAGGTCCCGGAGTGCGGCGTCGCTGGTGCACGGCAGTCGGAGTGAGGAGGGAAGCCATGCAGGGTGTCATGGAGATCCGGTGGCACGGACGCGGCGGCCAGGGTACCGCTACCGCCGCCAGGATGACCGCCGGGCTGGCCTCAGGCCAGGGGAAGTACTTCCATGCGTTCCAGACCTTCCTGGACGACGCTCCCCCGCGCTACGGCGAGCCCGTCGTCGCCTTCACCCGCGTCAGCGACAAGCCGATCCGGGAGCACTCTGAAGCCGATCGACCGGACATCGTGGCGCTGCTCGATGCCAGCCTCCTGGCGACAGCCGATGTCACCAAGGGCGTGCCGAGCGACGCGATCGTGCTGGTCAACAGCGACCTTTCACCGGCCGAACTTCGCAAGAGGTACGGTTTCAAGGAGCGTCGCCTCTACTGTGTCGCCGCCACCGCGATCGCGCGCGAGACGGCCGACTCCGAGATCCCCAACACTCCGATGATCGGCGCCCTTTCGCGCATCACCGGTCTCTTCCCGATAGAGAACGTCGTCGAGTTCGTGCGCGAGGACTTCGGCAAGAAGTTCCCGCTCGAAGTGGTCGAGTGCAACGTAAACGCTATCACCCGCTCCTTCGAAGAAGTCCGGGGTGAGTAGCGCCTACGCCGGCAAGGACATCTCGGCGGGTCGCGCGTACGCGGCGTCGCCGGCTGCAAGACGATGCTCTGCGAGACGGGCCGCCAGACTCCCGCGGGCGGTGGGCGGTTCGTTCCACGCGCGACTAGCGCTACAATTCGATCGTGAAGCAGACCCGGCCCATGCCGCGCGGTTCGGGGGCGCCGTCGCCTTCGCCGTGAAGCGGTGGTCTGCAGGCACGTAGAAGCGGTTCCCGGTGACACGGAGGG
>PMKK01000199.1 GCA_003157715.1 Actinomycetota bacterium | reverse complement strand
GCCCGCCCGCCGCCCGAACAGCAGGCCGTCCAGCAGGGAGTTGCCGCCCAGACGGTTGGCGCCGTGCACCGAGACGCAGCTGCACTCGCCGGCGGCGAAGAAGTTGGCCAGCCGCGGCGAGCGGCCGTCGACGTCGACCTTGATGCCGCCCATGAAGTAGTGCGGCGTGGGCCGCACGGGGATCGGCTCGTCGCAGGGATCGACGCCGGCGATGTCCATAGACAGCTCGCGCACCTGCAACAGGCGCGTGCGGATCTTCTCGGGGCCGATCGGCCGCAGGTCGAGCAGGATGAAGCCGTCGACGCCGCGCCCCGCGGCGAGCTCTTCGGCTTCGGCCCGCGAGACCACGTCGCGGCTGGCGAGCTCCATCTTGTTGGGCGCGTAGCGGGCCATGAAACGCTCGCCGTCGGCATTCACCAGAACGGCGCCCTCGCCGCGGCAGCCCTCGGTGACCAGCACGCCGTTGCGCAAGCCGGTGGGATGGAACTGCACGAACTCGAGGTCCATGAGCGGCAGGCCGGCGCGATAGGCGATCGCCGTGCCGTCGCCGGTGCAGTCGACCGAGTTCGACGAGCCTTCGTAGACCCGACTGGTGGGCCCGGTCGCGAAGATCACGGCCCGCGCGCCGAGCTCGTGCAGGCGGCCGTCGCGGATGTCGATGGCCACCACTCCGGCGGCGCGCTCGTCGCTTACCACGAGCCGCGTGAGAAACCACTCTTCGTAGACCTTGATGCCGCGCTTGAGGCACTGCTCGTAGAGCGTATGCAAGATGACGAAGCCCGAGATGTCGGCCGCGTAGGCGGTGCGCGGAAAGCCGGCGCCGCCGAAGGGACGCTGGGCGATCGTGCCGTCGGCGTTGCGGCTGAACGGACAGCCCATGTGCTCGAGGGCGATCAGGTCGCGCGGCGCCTCGCGGGTCATGGTCTCGATGGCGTCCTGGTCGCCGAGGTAATCGGAACCCTTGACGGTGTCGAACATGTGCGCTTCCCAGGAGTCGTCGTCGCCCAGGGCGCCGTTGATACCGCCCTGCGCGCAACAGGTGTGGCTGCGCACGGGATGCACCTTGCTCAGAAGCGCGACGTCGGCGCCGGCATCGGAGGCCGCGATGGCCGCCCGCAGACCGGCAAGGCCGGCGCCGACGATGAGCACGTCGTGTTCGAGCAAGCGGTATCACCGTCCTTTGGAACGAAGGCAGTGGCCGTGTCGCCGCTACGCCACGCGGCCCTTCACGATAGCAAGGAACACGGGGCCACGAAACCGTCGGCCCGCGGCGCGGCGGCACGCGCGCGGGCAGGCGTCAACGGTGTGTGGACGCGCCAGGCCGGGCAGATCATCCCTTCAAGCGGGGAGACGTTGGCGAGATGGATGAGGGCAGACTCGGCCGCGGCCAGCCACGAATGGGTGAGTGGCTCGGCGAGTTCGAAGATCTGGTGCACCACGAAGGCGACGGCGAGCGCGCCGGCGACCCCACTTTGCAGTTCCGCAAGCGCTGGAACCCGGTGACCTATCGCTGCGCCTTCTGCGACGAGACGTTCGTCAGCAAGGAGATGATGCGCCGTCATCTCGAGCGTCACGCACCGCCGCCCCGCGCCGACAGCGCCGACGGCGCGCCCGGCTAGACCCCCCAGAGGCGGCAGCGTTCGGGCGGCGCCGCTGCGGCAAGCAGCCGAGCGCCGTCCAGTGGCGCCACGGGCGGACGGCACTGAGGCCGGCGCCGGCTCAGGCAGATGACGCCGCACGGCGCGTCGGCGCCTCAGGCCGGTGGAGGCGCGGTCAGGCGACGCTCGATCGGCACGAAGTCGATGTCGAAGCCGAAGTGCCGCGGCCCGAGCGTCGCGATCGCCTTGGCGGTCCGCCACTGCGCCGCACTCGGAAACGCCACGACCGTCACGCGCGACCCGACCGTCACGTACGGGTTCGTCGCCGCGGCGCCGGTCGCCTGATCGATGAGGCAGACGAGGTCGGGAGCAAGTACGTCGGGGGCGCCGTCGCGCCAGCTCAAGAGGTTCTCGTTCTTGAACCAGAGGCGGTAGCTCGAGCCGGCGTACTCGTCGATGCCGCGCAGCACGGTCTCACCGACGGTGAAACCCTCGGCGTCGTGCCACTCATACGAGGCGACCGTCCCGCCGAACACGATGAGGCCGCCGCCCGCCGCCGCCACCCCGGCGGCGACATCGCCGCCGGCGGCGAGCGCCTCGCGCTGCGCGCGTCCGACCCGTTCGGCAAGGCCGATCGTGCCGCTCACCACGACGTGGCGCAACCGGCCCCACGGCAGGGCGTGGTCGGCCACCCAGACGAGGTTGCGGCTGGCGATCGCCAGCGCTCTCACCAGAGACTCGGAGCGACCGTCGTCGGCGACACGGGTGATCAGCACGGTGTCACCGATCTCGTTCACCACGGCCTGGGGCGCTATGGGCAGGCCGTGGACGCAGTACATCGAGTGCTCGATCTCGGGCACGGCTCGACCGACCGGGTCGGCATCGACCACCGGCAGTCCGAGCAGCGCCGCCGGCACGAACGCGTCGGCGATGCTGGTGCCGCCGAGCTCGCCACAGATCAGCGCCGAGAATCCGCGGCCGAGATGCGCGGCGAGAGCCTCGAGGGCCAGGACCCCGGGATGCTCGTCGGTGAACGGTCGCCCGCCGTACTCGCTCTCGTCGCCGACCGTCATGGCGCCGACACCGTACGGGCACGCGACGAGCGCCTCGGCGGCGAGCTCGTCCGGCCCGGCCAGGGTCACGGCGCGGCCCTGGTCGTAGACGCGCCGCATGTAGTCACGACCTTCGGCGAGTTCGCCACCCCCGCCGCAGCCCAGGATGGTCGCCCCGGCAAGGATGTCCTCGATCTCGCTCCAGCTCAGCGTCCGCATGTCGCCCTCCGTTGTTGCGAGGCCCCTGGGGCCTCCGTCACGACTCCTCCACCGCTCGCACGCGCCGTCTCGTGACGATCAGGACGGCGCCGGCCGCGACGATCACAGCGACGGCGGCGACCGCGATCACGACGCCCCTTGAGCCGCCGCCCGAGCCGGCCGAAGCCGGCACGGGATGCACGCTCAGGAAGGTGTCGATGTTGTACTCGGCATAGAACACCGGCCCGTCGCCGGCCGGCGAGCGCACCCAGCCCGTCCAGTCCTTGGTGTTGTAGGCCTCGAGCCACTGCGGATAGACGAGCGGCACGTAGGGCGACTGCCGGTAGATGAGCTGCTGCATGCGCCAGACGATGGCCTTGCGCGCCTGCGGGTCGACCGTGACCTGCTGCCGGGCGTACAGCGCATCGTAGGCCGGGTCGTCGAAACCGGTGTCGCTCCAGCCGTTGATCTGGCTCCCGGTCAGCACCGAGAGCATGAAGTCCGGGTCGGGATCCGAGTACCAGTACCAGAGAAACAGGTCGTAGTCGGGCGCGTAGTCGCCGGCGCTGTTTGTGTTGAACATCTTCGCCGTCATGGCGCCTTCGTCCATGACGGTGAGATCGATCTTCAGGCCGAGCTTCCCAAACCAGCCGGCGATGAGCTTGGCGACCGTCTGGTCGGTGGCCGACTGGCTGCGGGCGAACAAGCGCAGGCTGATCGGCTTGCCCTGCTTGTCGACGCGCACGCCGTTCTTCAGGGGGTAGCCGGCGGCGGTCAGCACCTGGCCGGCCTTGGTCAGGTCGAACGTGTAGCTCTGGTCGGCCGGCGGCTGCCAGTGCCAGTCCAGCGGCGCCTTGTAGTAGCCGGAACGGATGATGGTCGTCGCCGGCGTGCCGTGCCCCTCGTAGCCGATCTGCACGATCTTGTTCTTGTCGATCGCATACTGCAGAGCTTGGCGAAAACGCCAGTCCCTGAGAACGTGGTTGCCGAGCGACGTCGACCCCGAGTAGCAGTTGAACCCCAGCTCGTCGAAGCCGTTCAGCACGCCGCCGATGGCGGTCAGGCCGTTCGTCCCGTTCAAGCTCGAGAACTGCGCCTGCGGTATGTCCCAGGCGAGCTGCAGCGCGCCGGACTTGAGCTCGGAGGCCATCGCGTCGGCGTTCGAGTAGAACTGAAAGATGATCTGGTCGATCTTGGGAGCGCCACGCCAGTAGTGCTTGTTGGCGACCATGCGCACGTAGTTGCCCTTGACCCACTGGACGGTCTGAAAGGGCCCGGTGCCGACGATCGGCGCACTGTTGGCAAAGCTGTTGGCCGCGGCCTTGGGCGGGATCTTCGACCAGATGTGGGCCGGCAGGATGTAGACGACCGTGCCGAGCATGTTGGACTTGGGTTTCGTGCAGTCGAACCGGACCGTGTAGTCGTTGACCGCGACCACGTCCTTGATGAAGTCCGTATAGGTCGTGAAGTTCGTCATCTGGTTCTTGATGATGTAGTCGAACGTGAAGACCACATCTTTGGCCGTGAACGGCACGCCGTCCTGCCAGGTGACGCCGTGGCGCAGGTCGAACGTCCAGGTCTTGCCGTCGGNNGAACGGGTTCAGGTTGTCGGGCTCAGCCGTCCAGCCCACGTGCAGGGTGATCGCGCCGGCGACCGGCGACGGCGCCGCGCTCGACGCCAGAGCCGAGACCACACCCCAGACGACACCGGCGATCAGCACCGCCACGACAACGAGCGCCAGGCCGACCCGTGACAGACGGACCCTCTCCTTCATGACCCACCCCCTGCTCGAAACAGCCCGGCCGCCCCAGCCGCGCCGCGGCTTGTGCGCTACACTGGCGACGCTAGAGTGCCGGGGGCATCTGTCAAGGCCATGAAATGCCGGAGGCGCGTGACGCGTGAGTAGCCGTGAGTCCTGACGAAAAGCCACGCCCCGCACGTCCTGGTCGTCCGCGACGCTACTCGCACCCCCAGGCGCCGCCCGACCAGTGGCTGAACGATCTCTCACCGACCGCGCTGCACGTCGTCAACGTCGCCCGGCAGTTGCTGATCGAGCGCGGCTTCGACGCGCTCACCATCGAGAACGTCGCGCTCGAAGCGAACGTCGCCCCCGCCACCGTGCGGCGCCTCTTCGTAAGCAAGGCGGGCCTGCTCCACGCGGTGTGGGATCGCCTGCAGATCGAGCCCTGGGAGGCCCTCGTCGAGCGGGTGAGGCACGTCGAACCGCTCGACGAGCGCTTGCACGCCTACATCAGCGGGCTGGGCGACCTGATCGCCGACCCGCTCGTCGCGGTGGGTCTCGTCGAGCTCGCCGCCCACGGGTTTCGCGACCCGGTCGTGCGCGAGAAGCTCGCCGACGACTACGACATGGCGCGCGCCAGCACACTCGAGGTCACGGGACTGCGGCCGGGCGAAACGGCCCGCACCGAAGGCCTCGAGATTCTGGCGAGCCTGATCATCGCGGTCATCGACGGGCTCTCGCTGCAGGTCGCGGTCGATCCCGGCGGAGTCGACCGCGACGCGGTCTTTGCGCTCCTCGCCGAGATGGTGCGCACCCAGCGGGCGAGCGCCGCCGGCGACCCGGCGAGCGCGGAGTAGCCAAGGGTTCGTCGGTCAGCGAACGGTCAGCGAGCCGGATGCCGCGAGGCCGAGCCCGGGCGCGGCGGGCCGGCCGGGGCCGTCGGAGCCGTGGGGGATGTCGGGCCGGCCGGGCATGTCGGGCCGGCCGAGGATGTCGGAGCCGTCGGGGATGTCGGGGCTGGACGCGCGTACTTCTTGCGCCCCTCCTCGTAGAGATCGGCGCCGTAGCAGTCGTTGACGACGATCGCCGGGAAGTCCTTGAGCACCAGCCTGGCGACGGCCTCGGCGCCCAGCTCGGGGTAGGCGATCACCTCGTTGCCGACGATGCGTTGAGAGAGCAACGCGCCGGCGCCGCCGGTGGCGGCGAAGTAGACAGCGGTGGTGTCGACCATGGCCTGCTTGACCTCGGGGCCGCGCAGCCCCTTGCCGATCATGCCCTTGAGCCCGTGCCGCATGAGCCGCGGCGCGTAGGCGTCCATGCGGCCGGAGGTGGTCGGTCCGGCCGAGCCGATCACCTTGCCCGGCTTGGCCGGCGACGGTCCCATGTAGTAGACGACGGCGCCCCGCAACTCGAAGGGCAGCGGCTCGCCGGCGTCGAGCAGCGCCACGAGCCGCTTGTGGGCGGCGTCGCGAGCCTGGTAGACGACTCCCGTGATGGCCACCTCGTCGCCGGCCCGCAGGCCGCGCACGGCCTCGTCGGTGAGGGGCGTCGTTACCTGTTTGACGGCCATCTCGTCCCCCTTGCCTAGAGCACCACGTGGCGGTGGCGCTGAGCGTGGCACTGCACGTTGACCGCCAGCGGCATGCTGGCGATGTGGCAGGGCATCTCCTCGATGAACACCGCCAGGCAGGTCTGCGTGCCGCCGAGGCCCTGGGGACCGATGCCCAGCGCGTTGACCTTGGCGAGCAGCTCGGCCTCCATGGCGGCGAGGCGCTCGTCGGGGTGCGCCGAGCCGACGTCGCGCAGCAAGGCCTTCTTGGCGAGCACGGTGACCATATCGATGGTGCCGCCGATGCCCACGCCGAGGATGATCGGCGGGCAGGGATTGGCGCCCGCCCGCGAGACCGTGTCGAGCACCGCCTGTACCATGCCCGGCCAGCCCTGCGATGGCTTGAGCATGTTGAGCGACGACATGTTCTCGGCGC